>NZ_JACJSA010000003.1:0-300000 GCF_014697545.1 Oscillatoria sp. FACHB-1407
ATTCGTGACTGGAAACCTGCTCTCAATCGCTTCGCGATTGAATTCGGCGATCGCTTTCCAACTTGAGTTTTTACCCTTGACACAATCTATTTGACATACCCTCCCAATCGGTTTCCATATATTGAATTGGATCAATTTGTGGTTATGCCAAATCACATTCATGGAATTATTGTCATCAATTCCCCAGATATCAATATTGCCAATAAAACAGACCGTGGGGACGCGATTAATCGCGTCCCTGCCCCTGACATTCCTATCCCTGCCAAAATCCCTGCCCCTGCCATTCCTGCCATTAAAATTTCTACAAATCGGGGTGGTATAACCGGAAAACATAACCCCATGTTGTCTAGCCATTCATTAGGCAAAATCATCCGCTGGTACAAAGGACGATGCACCTTTGAAACTCGATCCATTAAAACCTGCCCGATCGCCCCAGAATTTGCATGGCAATCGCGATTTCACGACTACATTATTCGAGATGAATTGATCTTGAACCGAATTCGCAACTACATCGTGCGAAACCCAGAGACATGGAAAGGCTGTAGATGAACTTTTAGTCGCGATCGCCTTAACCTAACCATTGCTTCAAATTGCTTTCAGATCGTCGTGGGTTCTGATGGTTTGCGCTCAGCCAATAATCGAGCCGCGATCGCCCCACCAATAAAGCCAAACAAATGCCCTTCCCACGAGACACCAATGCGACCGGGAAGCACACCCCAAATTAAGCCGCCATACAATACAACGACAATAACTGAGAGCAGAATGGCGATGAAACTGCGCTCAAAATAACCTCGAAATAGAAGAAACCCCAGATAACCAAAGATCACACCACTGGCACCAATGTGAACCGTGAAAGGTGCGCCAATTAACCAGGTGCCTAACCCACCAATTACCATGGCGATCGCACTAACAACCCAAAAATCACTTGTGCGGCGCAACATGACAAACCATCCTAACGTCAAAAATGGAATTGTGTTAGCTAACAAATGAGTGAAGCTGCCATGTAACAATGGTGCAAATAAAATCCCTCTCAAGCCAATGGTTGTCCGAGGAATAATACCCAATCGGTCGAGCGATCGACCCGTCAATTGATCCACAATTTCTAAAAACCACATTAGTGTAATCAAACCACCCAAAATCACAACCTGGGTTCGTAACTCACGGGCAATTTCTTTGGCTTCGTTACTCATGGATTAACCTCTGGGTCTATACAGTCATCATATCAAGGGAACCGAGTAGAGGGGTGATCAGGTGGGAGGGAGGGAGAAGAAGGAAGAAGGAAAAAAGAAGAGAGAAAAGGATGAAGGGTCAGGTAATGCAGTATTTACTCCTCTACTCTCTCCACTTCCACCCCCCTTTCCCTCTCGCCAATCCGATCGCTTGCAGACCATAATAGGGAAAGCTAATTTACACATCGGTGTCTACTCCTTAACACAGTTCATCAAGATGTCAAGCATTAGCGTCCGTGCGATCGCTGTGCTTGAGTTGACGTAAACAGTGGGTCGAATCGTCATCCCATTTAAACGAGGTGAAACGGGTTGAATTTGGGTAACGAGTTGCGTTCACAAGTTAGCTTTCAATGGTTTGCCCTTGATACGCTGAAATGGCGGTTCTTACCGGGGGCGATCGCGGCTTTTGTAGTCATTGGTTTACTCTTTTTGGGCGTGTGGCATCCCTTTGAAGCTCTAGCTCATGCGCTCTGGGTGGAGGTTCACCGTTTATTACCGCTGGGTCATCCAGGTTTAGAGATGGGCAATGGGGGGCAACCCGGTTGGTTGCCTATTCTGGTGTTAGGAATGGGTCTGGGGTTTAGTCTCTGGCGGACGTCATTGCTCCGCGATCGCCGATGGATAGATGTTTTGCTGATTGCGATCGCCTGGTGTGCCTTCAGTTTGTTAGCGTTTTACACGGGTTATTGGCTGCCCGTCGTTGCTCCCTTGATGGTGTTGATATTGACTCAGGTCGTGAGTTTGATCACAGAAGAATATCGCACATTGAAAGCCACAGTCCAACACCTTCAACAAAACGAGGAGCGATATACCCTGGCCATTCAGGCGGCAAACCAGGGATTGTGGGACTGGCACTTTCACAACGACCAGTTTTATGTGTCACCACGTTGGCTAGCCATGCTGGGCTGCAACAGTTTGCAGGATGCCAACGAAATCGCCATATCGCCCAGGACGATCGCCCAACCTCCCTCCATTGCACTCTCGTCACAAGCCTGGTTTAGCCGCGTCCATCCGGATGATTTGTTGTCCCTTAAGGAGGCAATCAGCCTGCATCTGGAGGGCAAAACAAACCGATTTGAGCGGGAATATCGGATGCGCCATGAGGATGGCTCCTATCGGTGGGTGCTGAGTCAGGCATTAGCCGTGCGAAACAATGCCGGGGAAGCCGACCGCCTTGCAGGGTGTCAAATGGATATCACCGCCCGCAAAGAGGCAGACGATAAGCTGCATCGCAATGCTTTCTATGATGTCCTGACAGAATTGCCCAATCGAGCTTTGTTTATGGAGCGGTTGCGTGAGGCGATCGCGGTGACTCAGCAATATCCTAGTGTGGCGTTTGCGGTGCTCTGGCTCGATCTGGATCACTTTAAGGTGGTCAACAATAGCCTGGGAGGAGAGATTGGCGATCGCCTCTTAGTTGCGGCGGCTCAACGTCTGCGTTCTTTTTTGCCCGCTGAAAATGTGATTGCCCGCATCAGTGGGGATGAGTTTGTGATTCTGTTGAATCAAATCAGTGACCTCAAGGACGCAACCCGCACAGCAGATCACGTTCAACAATTGCTGGCATTGCCGTTTAACCTGAATGGTCATCAAGTCTATACCACTGCCAGCATTGGCATTGCCATGAGTTCTTCGCTCTATCAACGCCCAGAACACATCATGCGCGATGCAGATACCGCCATGCATCGGGCTAAAGCCTCCGGTCGAGCCAGATATCAGGTGTTTGATGCGGCTATGCACCTGCGTCTGCTGGAACGGTTGCAACTGGAAAATGACTTGCGACGGGCGATCGCTGCTACTGGCAACCCCAAGAACGAACATCAGGAGTTGATGCTGCACTATCAACCGATCGTTAGCTTAGCAACTGGGCAAATCACCGGGTTTGAAGCATTGCTGCGCTGGCGACACCCTGACCATGGCTTTATCTCTCCGGTGCGGTTTGTGCCGATGGCAGAGGAGACAGGATTGATTGTGCAGTTGGGCTGGTGGGTGCTGCGAGAGGCGTGTCAGCAAATGCGCTCCTGGCATCTACAATTGGGCGATCGCAAACCCCTGACGATTAACGTGAATCTCTCTAGTCGCCAATTTGCGATGTCTGGCTTAACAGAACAAACGCGACAGATTTTGGAGGAAACTCAGCTCGATCCAGCCAGCCTTAAGTTAGAGCTAACCGAAAGTATGGTGATGGATAACGCTTCGTCGGTGGTCGCCGTGTTGCGACAGATGCGATCGCTCGGCATTCAACTGGCGATCGACGATTTCGGCACAGGCTATTCGTCACTCAGCTATCTTCCTCGATTTCCCATCAACACCCTCAAAATCGATCGCTCTTTTGTCAACAAAATGGGAGCCAGCAATGATGGCTTAGAGATTGTGAGAACCATTTTGTCACTGGCTCACAACCTGGGTATGGATGTCACCGCAGAAGGGGTAGAAACACAAGAGCAAGCCGATCAACTGCTGCTTATGAACTGTGAATATGGGCAGGGTTATCTCTTCTCAAAACCCCTGGATCGCGAGTCAGCGACCCACCTGTTAAATGAGCAATGTTCTGGCTAACGCAGCACCTTAGGATGGTGGATTTGATATAGCTTGGTCAGAAAGCTTAGGACAAAGCGAATGGCTCAAACCCGGATGCTGGGGGAGCTTTCTGACTCGTCTTCACCCCATCGCATGTGGCTACGGCTATAAAACCGCAATCTGGACAGGTGGGTGTAGCAAACCCATCTGCACCGCGCCATAAATTTGACGGCAAAACCTGTCCCTACCAAAGATTGAACTTGTTTAATTTCTATTTATTTAGAGGCGATCGCCCCCATCTACCCATCCACCTGCAAAATTCTTGTACAGACGCGATTAATCGCGTCTCTCCCCTTCCAACAATCGCAATACCTCCTCTCGATTGGGAATCGCCCATTCTAACAACTCATTGTCACACTGCTCACTGAGTAAGAGTAGGTTTACTCATTCGGAGGCAAATAGCCATCACAGAGATAACGCTCATCAGGACGGGTGCTCAAATACTGCTGTATCCAATCACAGCCCATTGTCATCAGGCGATCGAAATCCCAGATCCAGAGTTTGATAGTGCCATCTCCACTAGCAGAGGCGATCGTCTTGCCATCAGGACTAAAACTGATGCTAGTAACCACATCTTGATGACCTTCTAGGGTGTGCAAGAGTCTGCCCGTAGCGGCATCCCAAACCTTAACAGTCTCGTCCCCACTACCAGAAGCGAGGGTCTTACCATCCGGGCTGAAACTTAGACTATTAACCCCATTTGCCCCTCGAATGGTAAGAATTTCTGTCCCGGTTTCCACATCCCAGAGCTTAATGATGTCATCACCTCCAGAAGCCAGAGTCTTGCCATCTGGACTAAAACTGATGCTACCAACCCAACCTACCTCTTGAAATGTGCGAATTTCCTGACCAGTTTCCACATTCCAAAGCTTGATGCTGTTGTCAATACTACTAGAGGCAAGAGTCTTGCCATTCGGGCTGAAACTGATATGCCAAACCTGGTTTTGATGACCTTTGAGGGTGCGAATTTCCTGACCAGTTTCCACATTCCAGAGCTTGATGGTGCTGTCATAACTCCCAGAAGCCAGGATCTTGCCATCCGGTTTGAAGCTGATACTAGAAACCCAAGCTTCATGCCCTGGCAAACTGTGAATTTCTGTCCCAGTCTCCACATTCCAGAGCTTGGTGGTGTGGTCGTCACTTCCAGAAGAAGCCAAGGTCTTGCCATCTGGACTGAAACTAATGTTACCTCCCCAACCTACCCCTTGGATGGTGCGAATTCCCTCCCCAGTTTCCATATTCCAGAGCTTGATGGTGCTGTCATAACTTCCAGATGCCAGAGTTTTGCCGTCCGAGCTGAAACTGATGCTAGTAACCCCATTTTGATGCCCTCGCAGAGTAGAAACCTCCCCACTGGTTGCCACATTCCAGAGCTTGATGGTGTTATCAGCACTACCGGACAACAGAACCCTACCATCTGGGCTGAAATTGACGCTAGTAATCAGACCTTGATGCCCTCGCAAAGTGCGAATATCTCTTCCAGTTGCCACATTCCAGAGCTTAATAGTGCTGTCAAAACTCCCAGAAGCCAGAGTCTTGCCATCCGGGCTGAAACTGATGTGAGTAACCAGATCTTGATGCCCTTGCAGGGTGCGAATCTCTCCAGTTTCTAAATTCTGAAGCTTAATAGTAATATCAGCACTCCCCAAAGAAGCCAGAGTCTTGCCATCTGGGCTGAAACTAACGTTACGAACCTCCCCTTGATAACCTTGCAGGGTACGAATTTCCTGTCCCGTTTCCACATTCCAGAGCTTGATGGTGTTATCAGCACTCCCAGAGGCCAGAGTCTTGCCATCTGGGCTGAAACTGATACTAAAAACCACATCTTGATGCCCTTGCAGGGTGTGAATTTCCTGTCCCGTTTCCACATTCCAGAGCTTGACGGTGTTGTCCCCGCTTCCAGACGCTAGAGTTCTACCATCCGGGCTGAAACTAATGCTATTAACCCCAGCCTGATGACCTTCAAAAGTAACAATTTCTTGACCTGTTTCCACATTCCAGAGCTTGATAGTGTTGTCAAAGCTCCCAGAAGCCAGGGTCTTGCCGTCTGGACTGAAATGGGCGACGCTAACCCCAGCCTGATGACCTTCAAAAGTGCCAATTTCTTGACCTGTTTCCATATTCCAGAGCTTGATGGTGTTGTCATAACTCCCAAAAGCTAGGGTTTTGCCATCCGGGCTGAGACGGATACCCCTACCTCTATACCCTGGTAGGGTATTCATCTCACTGACTCCATTGACTGCTTGCTGTAACACTGCCACGATAAAGGACTGTAATACTTCCCGCTCCGAACTACCGCTTTGAAATTGGGTACGCATTGTCTGTCCTGACTGAAGGGCAAGCAGTAACCCCTGGAATGCTTGCCCAGATAGGAATTTTTCGTTGGATGCAGTGGTTTGCAATCGTACTTCTGCCATCCTGATTTTGGTTTCAGCTCGAACAGCCGCAAACCCAGCGACCCCGGCAATAACTAACCCGATCGCCCCAGCGATCGTCCCAATCAGCAAGCGTCGCCGTCCCTTAGCAGTTGCTTCCTGTAAGGATCGTTCGGCTTCCTGTAACTTCTGTTCCGCCTGTTCGCCCTTTTTAGCGGCTGCCTGCAAAATTTGGGTTGCCCGGTTTTGTGCTTCCTCAACCGTGCGACTGGTTGCCACATAGCTCTGCTGAAGTTCGGTGGGTTTGGGTTCCTTGCCCACGCTTTGTGCCAACCACTGCTCCGCCTGCTCCAGGTCATCGCCGCGTAACAGCAAACTCTCTTTGCGCCCCTTACTGTCCCACTCGATCGCCCGCATCAGTAATCGCGTATGGGCATGTAGATGCTCCGTATCGGTATCGAGGATTCGCAGCAATTCAGTGAAATTAGCTGAAAAATCGCCTTCTCGCTGGTTAAAGTCGAGCCACTGCACCTTTGCCAGTTCGGGGTGGAGGGTGGATGGGTCGATGGGTTGATGGAGCAGGGTGACGAAGCGTTTGTTGAGTCGTGCAGCATATTCCACCTCATCCGCGCAATAGGGCGATGTGACCGATCGAGGCGACAGCACAAACAAAAACGTATCCGAACTTTCAATGCCTTTGTAAATCTCCTGCTGAAAATCCACCGTTCCCGCTGCAATGCTTTCCTGGTCAAACCAGGTGCGTTTGCCGTGACTTTGCAACGCATCATTCAGCTTGCGGGCAAATCCTGAATCCACCCGCGAGTAAGAAATAAAGACATCCAGCGAAATGCCGGGTGGTTGGCGCAGGCTTTCGGTAACGAAGGTTTCCTGCAATGGTAATACAGGGTAAACCGCACTTTGCTTTGCCATCTTCAACCAGGCTTCTGCGTGGCGCAGGTTATAGCCTCGCAGCAACAGGGTAGGATTTTGCTGCTGGCGTTCCCACTTTAATGCTTTAGTCAGCAACAGTTTGTGGGTTTCGTGATAGGCAGCATCCTGTCGCAAAATTCGCAGTAACTGACTTTCATCCTGCTGATAGTCTGTGGCTTGCACATTGTCCGTCAGATCAATGTATTGCAAGTTTCGCAAACTCGTTGGAATTTGATGGGGTGCAACTGCCTCCAGCAACACCGGAATAATCCGTTTGTTGAGGGACAGGGCATAGTCCAGTTCATGCTGACACCAGCGTGACTGAATTGCGGCAGATGAGAGCAAGTACACCACATTATCAGCTTCCTCAATGCCGCGATCGATAATCTGCTGAAAGGCTGCTCCCGCTTGAATATCCGTTGTGTTTGTCCAAACGGTCAATCCTTCTCGTCGCAGACTATTACAGATTTGCACGGCTGTTGCTCGATCCATATCGGCATACGCCAGAAACACATCCGTCATCAAGTTGTTGGCATTCTTGCGACTCTCCGCAATGAACTCACAATGCAGATCGGTTGGCGAACAGGGCGGTTGTGCATCCGTAAACCGCACCTTAAGCCACTCCTCCGCCTGGAGCCGTTCTTCACCGATGAGTAGATAGGGCGATCGCTTCTGGTTTTGCTGCCATTCCAGTGCTTTTGCTAAAAGTAGCGTGTGCTGATGAACATAGTCTCTGTGGCGATCGAAGATGTTAAGCAATCCCGTAAAAGCCGCTTCAAAATCATCCTGTCCCTCCCGCATATAGACCCAGTTAATCTTTTGCAGCACAGGATGCATATTTTGAAAGTAGTCATGCAATCCCTTTGTCTGATACTCTGCCCACTCTTGCGCAGTTCCATTGGGATTGCGTTGCCGCCAGGTATCGTAACTGATTCTCTCGACATGGAGTAGCGGAATAATCCGCTTTTGATATCTAAGGGCTAACTCAATCTCCAAGTGACAGTGCGGCGAATTCACAGAATGGGGTGAGATGATGAACAGAAAGTTGTCAGTCCGTTCGATGCCATCATCAATTTGTTTCTGATAATCCACTCCTAATGGAATGTCTTCAAAGTCAAACCAAACATTCAAACCATATTCCGTTAAACGACGATGCAACCGAGCCGCAAAGGCTTTGCTATCAACCCGTCCATAGGAGATAAATGCATCGTAAAACTGCTGCATGGTACTGCCTTACTCATCGATAGATGCTTTGGCAGTAGAATAGCTCTCTTTTTTAGTGGAAGAGGAATTTTTAAGAATTTTCCAATCAACAACGATTAATACAGTCGGTTAACTCTATCAACAATCAGAAAAGGGGCTTTGCTGAATAGAGGGATGATTATTTTGATACAGACGTGAGCGTCTCGCTCACACTCCTTTCAGGTGAATCGTTTAAACCAGTGCGAGCATCCTGCTCGCGACTCATTCATCCCCAAGATCAGCAACACCTCAGAAAAGGTTCTGTCCAGAACTCATTACTTTTGTCAATCAATCAGGTGAATCAGACCTCAAAACTACAAACCCTTCCCGGTGTCGCTAGACAGGGCAGAGGATAAGGGCGTGTGAATGTGTCTGAACCCAAAAAACTCTTTGAATCATCCTGATACTAGGGTACTTTGGGCGATCGCGTTAGACTTAGTAAAGTTTGTCGATTCTGTCAAGCTATATAGAATCGCGAAAAAAGCAATCGGACTTATGATTAAAAATAAGTTGATTAAAAATTAAGTCAATGTAGGTCTGAATTCGGGAGTTTATTTCCCATAGCAGAGTTTTGATCTTCAATCATTTAGTGTGGTAGTGTCCCTCATTTGTGAACGTTTCTTCTACTCCTTACGAAATCGACCTCGATCGCCTGTTTCCCTTTGATTTAGATAGGTTTCAGCAGCAGGCGATCGCTGCCCTCAATGCCAACAAATCCGTTGTGGTCTGTGCGCCGACGGGTTCTGGCAAGACTCTGATTGGGGAATATGCCATCTATCGGGCACTGGCGAGAAACAAACGGGTCTTTTACACTACCCCGTTGAAGGCACTGTCCAATCAGAAACTCCGCGACTTTCGGGAGCAATTTGGGGCGGAGCAAGTAGGGCTATTGACGGGGGATGTCTCAGTGAACCGGGAGGCACCCGTCCTGGTGATGACCACTGAAATCTTCCGCAACATGCTCTATGGCACTCCCATCGGGCAGGTGGGGACATCACTCGTGGATGTTGAGGCAGTGGTGCTGGATGAATGCCACTACATGAACGATCGCCAACGGGGAACCGTGTGGGAAGAGTCCATCATCTACTGCCCGCATGAGGTGCAACTGGTGGCTCTGTCGGCAACGGTGGCAAACAGTCAGCAGTTAACCGATTGGATCGATCAGGTTCATGGTCCCACCGAGTTAATCTATTCCGACTTTCGCCCTGTTCCACTGCAATTTTTGTTCTCCAACCCCAAGGGATTGTTTCCGCTGCTCAACCCTGATGGTAAGGGCATTAACCCCCGACTCAAGCCCAAGGGAGGGAAACCCCGAGGCAAACAAGAAGCTCCCAGTTTGGTGTCGGTGATTGGTCAGTTGCAACAACGCGATATGTTGCCTGCCATCTATTTCATCTTTAGTCGGCGTGGTTGTGACCAGGCAATTAACGAACTCGATCGCCTCTCGCTGGTGAATGAAGCGGAAGCAGCTAACCTGAAAGTACAAATTGATGAATTTCTGGCACGAAATCCAGAAGTCAGTCGCAGTGGGCAATTAGAGCCGTTGTATCGAGGCATCGCCGCACATCATGCCGGAATTCTACCTGCGTGGAAGGGTTTAGTGGAGGAGCTATTTCAACAGGGCTTGATTAAGGTGGTCTTTGCGACGGAAACGCTGGCAGCGGGGATCAATATGCCTGCCCGTACGACGGTGATCTCCAGTTTGTCTAAGCGCACGGATCGGGGACATCGCCTGCTGAATGCGTCTGAGTTTCTGCAAATGGCAGGACGGGCAGGACGACGCGGTATGGATCAGGTGGGCTATGTCGTCACGGTACAAAACCGCTTTGAGGGTGCGCCTGAAGCGGCTTACCTGGCAACATCGGGAGCCGATCCCCTGATTAGCCAATTTAGCCCCAGCTATGGCATGGTGCTCAACTTGTTGCAAACCCATACGTTAGAAGAGGCGAAAGCCTTGATTGAGCGGAGCTTTGGGCAGTACTTAGCAACGCTGTATCTCAAGCCGCAACAACAGGAAATTGAGCGACTGGAAGCCGAACTGGAACATCAGCAAGCCCAACTGGCTTATGCTGATTCCGCCTTGCTAGCTAATTACGAAAAGCTGCACGAACGACTCAAAGAAGAGCGTCGTTTGCTCAAGATCTTGCAACATCAGGCGCAGGAGTTGCAGAGCCATGAACTATCTACTGCGTTGCCGTTTGCGATCGCCGGAACAGTACTCAGTCTCAAGGGCAAACATGTCCCCGTTCACGATCCGTTGCCAGCGGTGTTGGTAGCCAAGGTGCCGGGTTCAGGGCAGTTTCCCTATCTGGTCTGTCTGGGCAAAGATAACATCTGGCGAGTGGTGACGGTTTCAGATGTGGTAGGACTCCACGCCGAGTTTCCTCGTTTAGTGGCGGCTGATCACCTGACTCCTCCGATCGAGCTTGCCCTGCGACCGGGGCAAACCTGGTCGGGACAAGCCGAGACAGAGGCGATCGCTTACCAGATTCCCCAACCCCCCTCTGCGGCTGACTTCTCGCCCGAAGTCAAAGACCAACTGGAACGGGTCACGATGGTAGAGTCGCAAATCACCTCCCATCCTGCCCATCAGTGGGGCAATCCGGGTAAGTTGGTGAAGCAACAAAAGCGGATTGCGCGAATTCAGTCAGAACTGAGCGATCGCCAACAAAAGCTGGGCAAACAAACCCAACGCTATTGGCAAGAATTTCTCAGCCTGATGGACATCCTGCAACAGTTCAATTGCCTGATCGATGTTCAACCTACCGATCTGGGGCAAATTGCGGCTGCTATTCGCGGGGATAACGAACTGTGGCTAGGGCTATCGCTGGCATCTGGTGAATTGGATGCGCTCGATCCTCACCATCTGGCAGCAGCTTGCGCGGCTCTGGTAACGGAAGTCTCTCGTCCCGATAGCTGGACAAACTATGATCCCTCTGGCGAAGTGGAAGAAGCTCTAGAAGGTTTGCGTGGTATTCGGCGTCAACTTTTTCAGTTACAGCGTCGCCATCAAGTCGTCTTGCCTATCTGGTTGGAATATGACTTTGTCGGATTAGTGGAGCAATGGGCACTGGGCGAACCGTGGGTGGACTTGTGCAGTAACACGAGTCTGGACGAAGGGGATGTTGTCCGAATTCTGCGTCGCACCCTCGACTTTTTATCGCAGATTCCCTACGTGCCGCACTTATCTTCTGGGCTAAAGCAAAATGCTATTCGTGCCATTCAACTGATCGATCGCTTCCCTGTGAATGAGAGTGTGAGTTAGGGAAGTGGGGGATGAGTGGGGAATGGGGTATGGGGGGTAGGGTGTGGGGAATGGGGAAGAAAAAAGGTTTTACACAATAAAACCCGTTGAAAGGAACTGAAGATCGGCTCTGTTGGCTCGGAGTTCCTGAAGGGGACTTGCTTTTGTTAGCTCAAACCTCAAGTTCAGGGTGGGGCAGGGCGATCGCCCATGGGGCTAACTAATGTCAATTCGGGTTAAACACCTGGCGAACGAATTCGCGGCTATGAGAGCGAAGTCCGCCAACGCGGACCCCGGAAGAGGCGGGTTTTGATGAACCGACGCAGGTCGGTTTTGCTCTTGTAGCTATGGTTTGAACCGCCAAAATTCTGATCCCGAACTCAGGTTAAATACTTTTTCTGGAGACTGGTGCAAGATTTGAGTATCCTTTCCTTCCCCTACTCTCGCATCTCTTCACTCTCCCACCCCCGACACCCCTCTCTACGGCCTGCCTTGTCGCTAGGGGCTATAAGCTCTATGCCAGTAAAACTGGAGCATTCACGCGTTTAAAAAGAAAAAACCCGGTTTGACCCGGGTTGGCTACTCGTGTATTTCCCAATGTTTTTATAGCAACATTTCTATCCTTAACATCTCTAACTAAAGGTAGGTTTTCTTTGAAGACCTAACGTGTATTATTTTTCTCCCCATAATACTGTTTTGTGTTTCAGGCTGTTCTGGCTGGTTCCTACGACTGGATGATGCCACCGGGGGAAGTAGAGCGATCGCATCGTCAGGTACAGTACACAGGCTGCAAAGCACATAGGCTAGATCAACACAGTGTCCGTTGATACTAAAAGAAGAGATCAGTGATGGACAGTTAATAGCTAGCCAGGGTGCAGCTTGATGTGTCGCACAAAGATGATGGATATCACTCGGCTTAAATCAGAAATTAATGCCTGTCTAATTTTGGCTGTGCCATTGGCTGGGGCACAGCTAGCCCAGGCAGCGACTTCGTTTGCAGATACCGTTATGATGGGTCTGCTAGGGAGTGAAACGTTGGCAGCAGGAGGACTGGGAGCCGCATCCTTTGGAGTGTTGCTGATTGTCAGCACCGGAATCGTCTCAGCCGTCAGTCCGCTGGTTGCAGAAGCCTATGGAGCCGGGAGACTCGAAAAAGTCGGTCGAATCACGGCTCAGGGAGTGTGGTTAGCGGTTTTGTTAGCGTTACCCATTACGCTGTTGCTTTGGAATGTAGGCTCCCTGATGAGCCGATTTGGGCAAGCCGAAAGCACGGTGGTGTTGACGCAGGGATATCTCAGGGCGATCGCCTGGGGATTTTTGCCAGCGTTGGTATTTGCGGCGTTTAGAAGTACGGTCACGGCATTGTCGCGTCCCCGTCCCGTGTTGCTGATCACCCTTGGTGGCACTCTGTTTAACGTGGGGGCTAACTATGTCTTGATGTTTGGCAAATTTGGTTTGCCTGCCATGGGTTTAACGGGAATTGGCTTAGCCAGTAGCCTTTCGTTCTGGCTCGCGTTAATTGCGTTAATTCTCTACATTCAAACTCAACCTGTCCTCCTGTCCTGTGGGCTGTTTCGCCATCTACATCAATTTGATTGGAAGGGGTTTCGAGACTTGATTGGAGTAGGAGTGCCAATTGGAGTGTTGTACGCCGTGGAGGCAGGGCTGTTCACCATTACCACCTTCCTCATGGGGACGTTGGGAACAACCACCCTGGCTGCCCACCAAATCGCCCTACAAACCGCTGCGCTGACGTTTATGGTGCCAATGGGAATCTCGCTGGCAACAACAGTACGGGTGGGGCAATTGATTGGGCAGGGCAACCCTCAGGGGGCGCGACTGGCAGGCTATGTCGGCATCAGTATCGGTGCGCTGTTTATGGCAACTATGGGAGTGCTGATGTGGACTTCTCCCAGAAGCATTGTTTCCCTCTACCTCAATCTCAATGATCCTGCCAACTCACCTGTGATCAGCATTGCCACCTCACTGTTAGGCGTCGCTGCCCTGTTTCAAATCGTCGATGGGATTCAGGCGATCGCCGCTGGTGCGCTGCGGGGCTTAAAAGACACCCGAATCCCGATGCTGATTGGAGTCATCGCCTATTGGGGCATTGGTCTAACCAGTGGCTACCTGCTGGGGCTGCAAGGAGAACTGGGGGGAGTTGGTCTGTGGGTCGGCTTGGCATTGGGACTGGCGATCGCTGCTATTGTTTTGACCTGGCGATTTCATAGCCTGGTGTCACCGGAGGAAGACAAAAAAAGAGACGCGATTCATCCGCGTCTGTACTAAATCGTATTGAAGGGTGAAAAGGGCAGGAGAAAAGTGGAGTAATGAAGGATAAGTGATAGAGGATAAAAGAAGAGCGTCAATGGTCAATGGTCAATGGTCAATGGTCAATGGTCAATGGTCAATCGTCATTGGTGGGTGCATCTAGTGATTGGAGACTGAACCCGGCGAATGAATTCACGGCTATTGGAGCGAAGTCCGCCGACGCGGACTAAGGTTTTGAACCTGCGGAGGCAAGCTTTGCTCTTGTAGCTCTGACTTTAGTCGCCAAAATGCTGCTTTTGAGACAACCTCTTATCCTTTAGCCTTCATCCTTTATCCTTTAGCCTTCATCCTTCATCCTTTATCCTTTTTCTCTCTTCTCCCTTTCCTTATCTTCTCTGTTCAGGAGATAGTTCTGCCGTCCGCACTGAGAGTTGTTGGGTGCGATCGCCCCGTCTGATGGTGAGTCGCAGAGCTTGCCCCAACTGGCTACGCTCAACGGTGTCCTGCAATTGCTCGGCAGTGGTGACAGCCCGATTATCAATCTGGGTAATCACGTCCCCGCGTCGCAGTCCCCCTTGGGCGGCGGGTGAGTTGGGAACAACGCCCACTACCAGCACTCCGTTGACTTCAGGCAGAATGACCGTTGCGTTCGGGTCGTCGTTGTTTTCTTTGGCGAGTTCTGGAGTCAATGTGGCGATTTGCACACCCAGATAGGGATGCACAATCTGTTCGCCCCGCGCGAGACGGGCGGTGATTTCCTTGGCTTGATTCACAGGAATTGCAAACCCAATCCCCATGGCGTTGGCACGAATCGCGGTATTGATACCAATCACCTCACCCTGGGCGTTGAGCAAGGGTCCGCCTGAGTTTCCGGGGTTGATCGCTGCATCGGTTTGAATGAATTCAACCCGCTTGTCAGGAATCCCTACGAGAGAACTGGGGCGGTTGAGGGTGCTGACGATGCCCAGAGTAACGGTATTGTCGAGTCCCAGGGGATTACCCACCGCGATCGCCCAATCTCCCACCTGGACTTGATCAGAATCGCCCAGAGGTGCAGTTGGTAGATCAGTTGCGTTAATTTTGACCACTGCCAAATCGGTGACTTCGTCGGCTCCCCGCACTTCGCCTTCAAATTGGCGACCATCTTTGAGCCTCACCGTGACGCGATCGGCATTATCCACAACGTGAGCATTGGTCAACACAATGCCATCGCCGCTGACGATGAACCCTGACCCCTGACCCCGCAGACGCTCTTCATAAGGTCCCTGGGGAAATACATCATCCCCAAAGAAGCGGCGGAAAAAGGGGTCATTGAAGAAGGGATCGGGGTTGCGGGTAATAGTCCGTTCAGTGTCAATCCGAACGACGGCTGCCCCGACTCGGTTGACGGCGGCGGCCACAAAACTAGTCGTGCTGCTGGTTGCGGCTGGAGCCTGTGCAATCAGTTGATCAGACATGGCTGAAGTCGATACATCAGCCAAAACAGATGTTAATGGGGCATGAGGCAACGCTGACAGGTGATTGAACACTGGCAGAGCTACTGCCCATGCGGGTGACACGTGAACTGGACTGAATGCCAAAACCAGTCCCAGAAGAATCGCAAAGATACGAGTCATCATGTGGTGTAACGGCGTAACGAGGTTTTGCTTTAAATTTTACCTACTGAATAAGCGTCTTGTCAGAGTTGCTGTGTAGGGTCATGACATCCTTAGTAATGTTTAGGACTCATGCAAAATTTAAGTTTAGAATGAGAGGCGATGGGTTAATTCTTCTTCAGCAAAGGTCGGAGGGAAAAGGCTTTTGAGCATATGCCCCCACCTTGTCTGAAATGAATCCCTAACGTCCTTCATTTTTTAGCTTCATGGCAACCTCCGAACTCCCGCTGCCTTCTGCTCATAGCCATTCCGATCCCAGTCATGCTGACCATAGCCACACCCATGGCGAAGATGCAGTCCATCCCCATGTGCATAGTGAAGAGTCGCTGCGCCAGATTATTAATCGTCTGTCACGAATTGAAGGACATATTCGAGGCATCAAAACCATGGTGCAAGAGAGCCGTCCCTGCCCGGATGTGTTGGTGCAGGTTGCCGCTGTGCGGGGCGCACTCGATCGCGTCGCTCGCATTATTTTGGACGAACACCTGACTGAATGCGTTGCCCGTGCAGCGAAAGAGGGTAATATTCAAACCGAAATCGCAGAACTGAAATCAGCCCTCGATCGGTTTTTGCATTAACTAACCAATAGGCGTAAAGACTTGGGCGTTGCTTAAGCTGGATATGCCACATAACCATTGATTTCACGGCAGGGATGTTTCACGAAACGCCCTTGCCTAATTTTTTGTGCGATCGCCTCCATCTGCCATGGTTTATTCTTTCTCTCCTATTCCCACGATCTGCTGAATCTGGCTGACAACATCTTGATAAGACGCATCTGTAAGAACGGCTTGAGCCTTTGCATTCGTGAAGCTGGTCGGTAGCTCAATCCAGGATTTGCAGCCCCCGTAATCAGAATGATAGGGAACCGTCAGGGGAGTTTCCAGGGCGTGAACCCGCAGTAATAACCCATACAACGGTTGTTGGGGCTTCCATCGCAGGCGATCGCTTACCCACGCCTCATTCCAAATGTGAAACGGCAGGAGGGCTTGCACAGCTGCCTCCTGTTGAATGGGGAGAACATGGGTGATCTCTGCCCAGGATGTCAACACGACCTGCTCTGGATGCCACCCAGACGGAACGGGTTGTACCTGCTGGTCGTAGGGCGATTTCAACAAATTGGGCTGCTGATGTTCATAGGTGGGATAAAGCCACACCTGATGATGGGCGACGGTGAACCGTCCCCGCTCCTCTCGGATACCGCCTTTTCGGAGCAACAAAATCGTTTTGCCCTGGGTCAATGCCTCTACTGCGATCGCCCATTCTTTGAGGGCAGCATTCATACTCAACCTCCCGCTACATATCCTCCGGAAACCAGATACCTATCTATGAAGTAATGATATGTATAGATAAATAATGATGAAATTATCCAGTAACATGAGCCGCTTCTGTGAAGAAGCAGGTTAAATGTTCCTACAGTTCACAAGAGGTACATCCGGTGAAACGCAACATCATAGCTACCGATAATTTAATCTCTCAAGAATTACAAAAAACCCTAAATCAGATTGCCGCTCAGGCTGCCGATCGCAAAGACGAATTGATGGATCTATTGGGCAACGAGCAACCGGGTAAGAGCCATCTGGTTGAGACAGATTATGGACAGTGCATTTGGTGGGAAGGCTGCTATTACTGTCAGGATGACAACAAGCAGTGGCACCGAGTGAAGTGCTTTAGATAATTAGGATAAGGGCTAAAGGATGAAGGATGAAGGGAATGTCTTTCATCCTTTAGCTTTCATCCTTTAGCGTTGCCTGCTACACCCCCTAATCGGCGATCGATTGCTCAGGCGCGATCGCCTGCTTACGATGCTTCAACCGCTTGTAGCCATAGGCAATTCCTGCAATCACCAACAGGTAAGGGCTATACACCATTAACCAGATGCCAAGTTGCAGCAGATCAACCGTTAACTCCCTCAGAGATTGCGTCGAGCGTTGCCAGGTTTCACCAAGCTGAGTTCCGACCGTGCGGTCGGGTGAATTTGAGGCGATCGCTCCTTCCAAATTGAGGTTAATGGTTGAGTAAGCGACTCGATTTTGCAGATCTTTGAGTTGGGCGTCGATTTGTTCAATGGAGTTTCGCACGTTGCTCAATTCCTGCGCCACCTTTAGCACATCGCCCACACTGCCCGATCGCTCCATGATGTCGAGCAGCATCTCCTCTGTTTTTTGCAGATTGCGCAGCCGTGCCTGAAAATCTACGAGTTGATTGGAGACATCTTCAGCCATGATGGATTGGCGTTGTACGGTACCCAACCCTGCCAGCGCGTTTAATGTTGCTTCTAGCTTCTCTTGCGGCACTCGCAGTTGCATGTAAGCATTTTGACGACTATCGGTGGGTGAGTTGTCCTGTAAACCCAGGACATCGCCCCGTTGCTGAGCAGCGATCGCCGTAGCTGCATCAATGCTCTTTTCCACGGAGTCAACTGCGATCGACAGTTCAGCCGTTTTAATCAATTGGGGGAGCGATCGTGGCACCTCAGTTGCAGCTGCTACAACGGAATTATCAACCGGAGCATCAGCCGCAGCCGGAGCCGCTTCACCCACGGTCTGCTGTTGCACACTTGACCCCGACTCGGACATCGGCACAGGAGCACCACAACTACTTAAAACCAACCCTCCAAGCAGGGCAGTGAACACTAACGCAGGTTGAAATCGAATGGGATGAGCACGATTCATGACAGAAACTCCACAAGCTCTTGTTGTAGTATGGCCGCCTGATCTAACCACACCCAGACAGTTACAATTTACGCAACAGTTTTCTGTCAAGCGTTATGACTATTTGTAATGGGCGCAATTTTTGACTCCACTGGCACTTATCGCTACACCCTCTGGCGCGAGTGGGGCAATTCTCCCAAAGTGGTGTTCGTCATGCTCAATCCCAGTACTGCCGATGCAGACCGCAACGACCCTACCATTCGACGTTGTATTGGGTTGGCTCAAATGTGGGGTTTTGGGGCGTTAGAAGTGGTGAATTTATTTGCCTATTGCGCGACGCATCCGACGGAACTGCGGCAGGCAACTGACCCGATTGGAGTTGAGAACGATCGCTATCTATTACAGGCGGTGCAGCGGAGCGATCGCACCATTTTGGCATGGGGTAACTGGGGTTCTCTACATCAACGCGATCGCTGCGTCTTGGATTTGTTAGCGCAACACACGCCGCTTTATTGTCTGGGTATGAACCAGTCGGGGCAACCACGCCATCCCCTGTATGTGAAACGGAATGTAGCGTTAATTCCAATTAGCGTCAGGGTTTGAGCCATTGCCTTTGCCTTAAGCTTTCTAAGTACAACTCGTCGTAAATAAGGGTGGGAATTCGGGGTGCAGGGGTGGAACCCCTGGCTGGCCCACACCCCCCTGGTTTTATTTCCAAACCCTATCTGTGATCACAGTACTAAGGATTGTGAATTTAATAAATCCGCAAACTGTACGGGCGGGTTTAGCAGGCCCATCTGTGCTCTGTTATAGATTTGACAGCAAAACCCGCCCCTACCAAATATCGAACTTATTTAATTTCCATTCCTAACCAAAGCTATAAAACCTTGGTTACTCCAAAAATGTAAAGCTTTGTAAATCTTTTGCATAAGTTCTGGGGGGACGCCTGACAGCTTTTTAGCGATGACGAGTGCTCAGGCAGGAAGGCAAATGGATTAAATCAAACTTAAATCCAAATCCCAATATGAATTTGATTTCAAATTAAGATAGATAGCCTTTGAAAATAGAGGAGCCAAAAAATCTGTAAAGCTAACTAAAATACTTGAATTTAATTGGCGTTAACTAGTAATTCTTAAAGCACAAATGCAAATAATCTACTAATAGTTTGATTAGTAAATGTTTGTAGTTGCTTTAATTCAAAAATAATGAATCTAGATGAGTGCTTAAGCCTAAGAATCTTTTAAGACAAAGGCTTAAGCACTTATTTTGTTTGAATCAATGATAGTTTTAGTTTGATTTAATTCCAGAACTGGTGGTCAGTAAATTGAATAAAAGAACCTTTTAAGTTAGGAAGTAAGCTATTAGATAATCACCCAAAAAGGTGAGCTAATTGGGTGAAGGCTTAAGCAAAAATCGACCGTAAATTAAAAATATAGAGTTCACGAGTTGAGATTGATTTGGAGCCAAATATTGAAGCCCAAAACACAATTGAATGCTAAAGGCGATCGCTCATGCCCTCCGCAATCCCTTCTAGCCGATCAATTGATTCACTCTTCTTGATTTGCTAGCCAAATCAATCTCACCTGAATTCATTGCTGACTCACACGGTTGGGGAAATGCAACTGGATATGCCCCTTAAGTGCAACTCCCTTGCTGACCCCAACCCCTTAATTCCACATCAGGAGAACCCCCACCATGAAAGCTGTCTATTCTCACTCTGGTCAATCATCTGCATTGTTATCTGACTCAACAGCGAACACTTTGAATCACACAATTGCAGGTTGGTTTCGCCGAGTAGCTCAATGGTTGGCTCCTCAACTTCCTGCTCCTCGCATATACCAGCATATGGATCGTTCAGGTCAAATCTATTGGTCTGGCTTCAACCCAAATACTGGCTTATCAATTCGTTGGGTTTCTGAGGCAGAGATTCGAGTTTGGCTAGAGCAGCAATATCGCTAATTCGTTGTGTTCTGTTTATCTGATGAACTTCGCTTCAACTTCACCGATTTCCTTTACTTCAAGTCACTAATTTACAAATTTGAGAGGTAATGATGACTATTTCAGCAATTAAGCGACTCAATTCTAAACCTGCTAATGATAGTTTTGCCGATATGAATGATTCTGTTGAATCCGTTAACTCTCTACAAAAAGGTCGCTTAGAAGCGAGATGGGAGATCGAAAATGGCAAGTTGGTTTGTAAGTGGATGGTAGTGTAGCTCCAACGTATCTCAAACACTTTCATTCGCTTTCATCTTTCAGTGTGCTGATGCTAGGCGATCGCTCCTGGGTGTCTCCAATCCAGTAACTCAACGGCGATCGCCTTTTCTTCTGATTTTAGTGATAGCAACCGAAGGGTTGGTTCGACGGGGTGCAAGGGGTGGAATTCCTGGCTGAGGCTGTGCCCTACATTCCCCTGTCTCAACTATTTCGACAGTTGCTATAGAACGTACGTGGAACAAGCATTTAGAACATTTATGCAGACTAATTCTTACAATACGGTTAACAACCTTCCGACTCAAACAGGTATTTCTAAAGCACTCCGAAATGCACTCGATAATCGTCGCAATCGCTTTGATTCTTTTGTCATTAATCTCACGAGCCGCAGTAGTTTTAATGCAGTGTTAAGTGGACTCGGCAAAGTCGCAAACGTTGATCTGGAACTCCGAAATAGTAGAGGGGCGATCGTGGCTGCGTCTCGTCGTCCCGGCAAGAAGAATGAATCCATCCAAGTGGCAGATCTAGAAGCTGGAACCTACTTTTTGCGAACCGTGCTCAAAAAGGGACAAAGCACCCGATATCAGTTGAGCTTTACCAGCACTCCGCTGCCTATTCCTGTTACTAATCCCGTCCCACAGCCACCCCCGATCCCTGCTGATCTGGCAGGTAACACGCCCGCTACAGCACGGCAAATTGGGGTGAGTTCTACTCCCAGTGTTTTCAGTGATTATGTAGGACCAGAAGACACGGCTGATTTTTATCGGTTTACGGTGGGTGAACCCGGTTCCCCCAGTAGTCGTGTCAGTTTCTCTATTCAGGGAGATGGTCAGGTTATTCCAGGTATGTTTACCATTCGAGATAGCCTCAATGCCATTGTTAAACGGCTTTATCCGGGACAGGGTGAAACGACGTTTAATGATGTGTTGGCATCGGGGACTTATTACATTCAAGTAGAACCAACCTTCAAAGGTGGCAACTATAACCTGACGGTTGCGGCAAACTCGATTCCTGATTTTGCAGGCAACACCTCAAATACAGCACGGGCGATCGCTCTTAGCCCGACTCCTACAACAATTTCCGAGTTTGCCGGAACGGGTGATCTGATTGACTTTTATAGCTTTACGGTCACTCAACCTACCCGCTTCAACATGAGTGTTGTCGGAGTAAATGGCACGCTGTTTGGGGGTGGCATTGACGTCAAACTCCGCAGCAGTACTCTAAATCAAATTCGGCACGTGTATGAGATTGATGGTGGTGGTGTTGACATTACTAACCAATTGCTGGCACCCGGAACCTATTACATTGACATTGCACCCTTCTCCGTGAGTTCGGGAGATGCCGAATATAGTTTGACCTTTTCGGGCACCCCTGCCTGATCCAATTCTCAATGGTTGTCATCATGTTTTTTATTCATCCTGAACATCGTTCGCTGTCATTCTGGGGCAAAGCGCATCCCAAGAAACCCGTACTGCATCTGGGCAGTCACGGTGCAGCGGTGATTGAGCTACAAAAGCTGTTGTTGCGATGGCAATTGTTCTCAGACTATCCGGAGAGCACTTGCCAGGTTGATCGGGCAACCGTCTTGACGGGACACTTTGATGAAACGGTGAGGATGGCAGTGGAATCGTTTCAAGCCGCGATGTTTCTCGTGCCTAATGGGATTGTCGATCCGCTGACGTGGCAGGTGTTGTATGCAGGAATGCCGATTCACATGCCTGTGTTGCGCTTGGGCAGCAGTGGGGCAGCGGTGAAGGTATTGCAGCGATCGCTCCTGGACACGGGAGATGCACTCTACAGCACGTCTGTGGATGGTGTGTTTAGCTCAGCGACGGAGTGGGCAGTGCGCCACTTTCAACGGCGGGCCAGTTTGCCTGTGGATGGCGTGTTTGGGCTGACCAATTGGTGTACGTTGAGTCGTGCCCTGGCAGCATTAACGCAAGATCTGTTGCCCTCTATTCGCGGAATTGACCTGAGCGAGGTCTGGCAGGTGTTGTCTGAGCAAATCTGCAATCCATCGTTGGAACGTGCCATTCTCAAAGCGGTGGGAAAGCTGGATGGTTCTGCCCGCTATTACTACAACCGAGTTGATCTCAACCGGGATAGCCGCCTGGAAATTGTGGTGCATGTTGTTAGCCCTTGCCTGAAGGGAGTTGGGGGTTACCCAATTTTGGTGTTTCAACCCGATGATGCGGGTTATCAGTTGGTGTCTGATCTCGGTTTGGGTGTTGCGCCTGTCATTGTGACGGAGCAAATGACTGGCGGTTGGAGTGATCTGGTGATACTGTCCAGGAATGAAACAGGGTCAGATTACTGGTTTGCTCGGTTTGATGGCACTCGATATATCGGTGGCTCCTCCGGTGGTCAGTCGTTTACGGTTCCCAGGGGCGGTGCGATCGCTGGAACTGCCTTTATTGCCGATGCTTGCAACCCTTACTCTGGCATCCCATTTTCTACTTGAAACACCATGCAGAAAACAATCGATATTCGAGAAGCAAGCCCTGGAGCCGATGCATTAATTGCCGCTCACTTTTATCGTCTGTGGCAAGACAATGCGATTCCTGGCGAGTGCATCTATCCCAATTGGTTAGACCTGACGTTGAAGTTTATCGATCGCGCCCGTCGAGAACTGAGCTTCAAAGCATTTGTGGCAGAAGTGGATGGTCAAATTGTCGGATCTGCCAGTTGCCAACTGTTTGAGGGGCTATATCCACAAATTTTGACCCCACAAGCCCGCCAATATGGCTACATCTGGGGTGTATATGTAGAACCGCCCTACCGTAGACAGGGGATTGCTCAGCAGTTGACTAAAGAGGCGATCGCCCACCTCAAGAGCCTGGGCTGTACTCGTGCCATTCTCCATGCGTCGCCATCGGGGAAATCTGTGTACGAACACCTTGGCTTTTCAACCAGTAACGAAATGCGCTTAGATCTGGTGTAAGGCTCTGCACACCCACTCGCTGTATGGACATTCTGGACATTCTAAAGACCGATTACCGCAACTTTCCCGATCATCAGACCTACAGCATCTATGCGCCGGATGTGTATTTCAAAGATCCGATGAACGAGTTTCGAGGGTGCGATCGCTATCAGCGCATGATCCAGTTCATCAAAACCTGGTTTCGCAATCCTCAACTTGACTTGCATGACATCCAGCGCACAGGCGACTCGATCCGCACCGATTGGACTCTGAGTTGGACAACGCCCCTCCCCTGGCAACCTCGAATTGCGATCGCCGGTTGGAGCGAGTTGCAACTCAACAGCGATGGCTTGATCGTCTCCCATATCGACTACTGGAAGTGCTCAAAGCTGGATGTTTTGAAGCAGCATGTTGGGATTAAGGTAGAGGGGGTAGGGAATGGGGAGTAGGGAGTGGGAAGTGAGGGAGTAGAGGAGGAGATTGTAAAGCCGTAAAGCTCCTCCAGAATCAGGGCTATGTAAATCAAAGTGTGTCTGTTACCGTTCCCATCCCCCGCACATCAATGGCGAGATACCTTCCAGAGTCCACTTCAGTGGACTAAAAACCCCTCTTAGTCTGCTAAAGCAGACTTCATCCTATGAGCCCGCACTTTAGTCGCGGGTGGGTTAGAGCGAAGACAGGATGGGGTTTTACACAAAATTCTGGACACACCCTTCAGGCTACACCCACCCTCATCCTTTATCCTTCATCCTTTATCCTTCATCCTTTATCCTTTATCCTTCATCCTTTATCCTTCATCCTTCATCCTTCATCCTTCATCCTTTATCCTTCATCCTTTATCCTTCATCCTTTATCCTTCATCCTTTATCCTTCATCCTTTATCCTTCATCCTTCATCCTTTATCCCTTTTCTTCCCTCTTCCTTTTTCTTTCTTCCCTCTTCTCCCGTTCCTCCTTTAAAGTAAAAGAATGTAAACTCGTCTCAGATTGGTATTCATGCGCGTAATTTTGATGACTGGTAAAGGCGGAGTCGGCAAAACCTCAGTAGCAGCCGCCACGGGATTACGCTGCGCTGAGCTAGGCTATCGCACCCTTGTGTTAAGCACTGACCCTGCCCACTCTCTAGCAGATAGCTTTGACTTAGAACTAGGGCATGACCCCAAGCAGGTGCGCCCAAATCTCTGGGGAGCAGAATTAGACGCTCTGATGGAGCTAGAGGGTAACTGGGGTGCAGTGAAGCGATACATCACGCAGGTGTTGCAAGCGCGGGGATTAGAGGGTGTCGAAGCGGAAGAACTCGCTATTTTGCCGGGAATGGATGAGATTTTTAGCCTGGTGCGGATGAAGCGGCACTATGACGAGGGTGAGTTTGATGTGTTGATTATCGACTCTGCCCCCACTGGAACCGCTTTACGGTTGCTGAGTTTGCCAGAAGTTGCAGGTTGGTACATGCGTCGCTTTTACAAGCCGTTGCAAGCCGTGTCAGCCGCACTTAGACCGCTGGTAGAACCCCTCTTTCGCCCGATCGCCGGATTTTCGTTGCCTGACAAACAGGTGATGGATGCGCCCTACGAGTTCTATGAGCAGATTGAGGCTCTGGAAAAAGTGCTCACTGACAACACGCAAACCTCGGTGCGGCTCGTCACCAATCCCGAAAAGATGGTGATTAAGGAGTCCCTACGGGCGCACGCCTATCTCAGCCTCTATAACGTGGCAACCGACATGGTGGTTGCCAATCGCATCATTCCTGACCAGGTGACAGATCCCTTCTTTCAACGGTGGAAGGAGAATCAACAGCAATATCGCAACGAGATCCACGAAAACTTCCGTCCGTTGCCCGTGAAAGAGGTGCCGCTGTACTCAGAAGAGATGTGTGGTCTTGCAGCCCTGGAGCGACTCAAGGAAACGCTCTATGGCGATGAAGATCCCGCTCAGGTGTACTACAAGGAAACCACCCTGCGAGTTGTGCAGACGGACAACCAATACAGTCTGGAGGTCTATTTGCCAGGAATTCCCAAAAACAAGGTGGAATTGAGCAAATCCGGCGATGAGTTGAACATTCGGATTGGCAACCATCGTCGCAACCTGGTGTTGCCCCAGGCGTTAGCCGCCTTACAACCTGCTGGAGCCAAGATGGAGGAGGATTATCTCAAGATCCGTTTTGCAGCGGTAGCATAGCTTTGGGTTGTTGAATTCATACAGGTCTAAAGGGGCGAAGCATTGGCAGGCAATGCTATCGAACAGCGTTGCTGATTTTAGGGATGAATGAGTTGCGAGTAATACCGATCTGAGTAATACCGATCTAATGTTTGATCGTGGCCGATCACTGGGTAGGGGCGTTTCGCGAAACGCCCTTACTGAATCATGTGCAGCGAAGCCAATTCAAATTGGTATAAGATGCTCGCACGGGTTGAAACGATCTGCCTGAAGGGAGTGTGGGCGTCTCGCTCATGTCTGCTTCAAGACAATCATCTCACTATTCAGCAAATGCTTCGCCCTTACAGAGGTTAGAGAGATTCCCTTGGTGCGGTAGCGATGCCTCGTTTTCGCAGGTTTGCCTCTAGCTCTCTGACAAACTCCATATCGGTGTCTGGTAAGGGGAAATCCAGTAGATTGGTAGTTTGTTGTGGGTCGGAGTTCGGTTTTAGAAAAGCGAATGCTCGACGAAATTCTTCTGGAGTTGCGGGAATAGGGGCATCGAAGTGGCAGGGGATGATGTGCCGAAAGTTCCACTGGGCAACTCGATCTACCCAGGCGAGAACGGTTCGGGGGGCTTGTGGCAGGATTAGGGTTTGCAGGATGGGGGCTACAAACGGTCGTCCATTTCCGCGTAGTGCCTCAAAGGATTGTTGCCAGTCGTCTTGCCAGCGAAATGGAAAAAAGCCGAAGTAGGCTCTGGGCGATCGCTCTGGTGCCTTGAACCCATCCCGGAGGGTTTCCTTCAATTCTGTGGTCTTTAATGCGTAGGGACGAAAGTAAGTCGCAAACAGCGAAATTCGTTGCCACCCGTTGCGGCGATGGTCAGGCGTGTCTTCAATTGGCTCTAGAGCACTGTCTCTGGCGTGAAACAGCAGAGGATAGGGGTCGAGTTGGGCGATCGCGGGAGGTTCCTCAGGTACCGAGAGAATCGAATCAGTCAGCAACAAAGTGTGCGATCGCCTGTGGAATACGGCAACTTCTGCAAAGGAACCGCGTCCTAAGTTAAAGTCGAGAATTTCATAGTCGAATTCGTCGCTAAAGGGAGCCTGGCGACTGTCGAGGGGCAAAACCTGGGTGCGATCGCGAGGAAACCCCAACCACGGTAACGGCAAGTTCAGGGGAAAACTCCACTGATTAGGGGCTACAAATACCTGAGCGTGGGGAAACTGTTGGGCAAACGGTCCGACAAAGACCTTGTGCTCCAGACCAGAGGACGTTGGCAGAATGATATAGCGCACCTCGCCATGCGCTGCCACCAACTCATTCACCAGACGAATGCATTCAGGAGTGGGCGCGACTGGAGCATACACCAGCAACCCCCCGCTATCCAGGCGAATCACGGTCATCCGGATGGGCACAACTGCGTAGAGAATGCCGTGTAACTGATCAAATGTCCACACGGTTCCAGGGATAACCTCCGTTCGCAGTGTCCGTCGCTTGCGATAGGGATACAGGGGCAAGGCAAACCAGAATCGCCAAGCCCAATCTTGAGGATGAGTATCTGAAGGTACCCTTCCCCCGGTAGGGGATAGCTCCACTAAATCGTTAGATCTGGTCATGGTATCACTCGGTGAAAGCCCTTCTCCCAGTCTCCAATAAGACCTTGCTGAACTGAATTTTGAGCCAACGAAATTTAGATAACGTAACCCATGAGAACTGGCTCTATCGGATTATGTTCACCCTGAACTCCGTACTTCAGTTATTATTTTTTACTTTTTACGGCAATTTATCATTTGTATTACTGAGGATTACTGAAAAATTTTATTGAAATTCCTCACGTCATCTCAAACTATTCTCATCCTCTAGTGATAGCGGTTTTCTCTCTTGTGGTAGTCCTTTTCACTTCAGCAGATTGATAACTTGGGAATAACAGAATGAACGAAGTTAAAACGCTCTGTTACATCTCAAGTTTCACTAGTTGGAGAAATAACAATGAATATTTTGGCTTGGATTGTATTAGGTTTGATCGCTGGTGCGATCGCAAAAGCGATCTATCCCGGTAATCAGGGCGGTGGAATTCTCGGAACCCTGATCCTCGGTATCATCGGTGCTTTCGTGGGTGGTTCTGTTTACAACTTGTTGACCACTGGTTCGCTATCCCTGACTGCTGCTGGACTGAGCATTGGCGGTATTGTTGTAGCGGTTATCGGTGCCATCATCGCATTGGCTATCTACTACGCATTTACTCGTCGTAGTGCTACTTACTAAATCTTAAGTTTGACTCCTTTCGAGCCTTCTCCTATGGCGGAGGAGGCTTTTACGTATGTGGGGAGTGGGGAGTGGGGAGTAGGGTGCTGTTAGCGCAGCGTAACGCACCCTCTGAAAAGAATGAAAAATATAGCTCTGGTTC
Organism: Oscillatoria sp. FACHB-1407; assembly: GCF_014697545.1. Classification (GTDB taxonomy): domain Bacteria; phylum Cyanobacteriota; class Cyanobacteriia; order Elainellales; family Elainellaceae; genus FACHB-1407. The sequence continues at coordinate 27,860 of NZ_JACJSA010000003.1, forward strand.
AGCGTGAATGGCGATTGTGAAAGGCAGCGATCGCTGTGTGCAGTGTGAAATAAATGTGCTCAGCAGAGGTGCCCGTGAGAAAGTGCGATCGCTTCAATTGAGCATAGAGATCTTGTTTGACCCGTGCCATCCCAAAGGTGATGCCCCTGCTCAATAGTTCACTGCGAAACTCTTCTAACATGTCAATCGCCGTAATATCGATTTCGGCAATGGCTTCAGTACTCAACACAAACCATTCCACAGGGGTTGTCTCTGCGGCGATCGCCGCCAGTGCCCGTCGCTTAAAGTCTTCCGCATTCGCAAAACAGAGGGGTGCATCGTAGCGATAGAGCACCAACCCCGGAATCGTCTTTGCGCCCTGCCAGTCTTCGATGTCGTGCAATCCAGGTAGATCAGGCACTTCACCCAATACCGCATCATGGGGACGGGTAATGCGGGCGAATAAATCGATTACGGATAGCCCAACGGCAACGCCGACTCCTACTAAGATATCGGTCGCTAAAACCCCAGTCGTTGTGACTAACGCCAGGGCAAACTCACTGCGACGAAATTGCCATAACCTCCGGAATTCTCCGACTTCAATTAACCGAGTCGCCGCATAAATCACGATCGCCCCCAGTGCTGCTTTGGGAAACAACGCCAGCAAAGGACGCAGGAACAGGAGCACCGCCAGAATGACGACCAGTGCCACCAGCGAAAATACCTGAGTTTTGCTGCCCAGGGCATCCCCAATCACCGTGCGACTGCCGCTACTGCTAATGGGAAATCCCTGCATTAACCCATTCCCCAGGTTTGCTGCGCCCAATGCCAGCAATTCCTGGTTGGCATCGAGGGTGTAGTGGTTACGGGCAGCAAAGGCTCTTGCGGTCAACACGTTGTCCGAATAGCCCACGATCGCAATTCCCAGAGCCGAAGCAACGAGTGGCATTACCTGCTGCACAGCGAGCGTTGGGAGTGCGAAATGAGGTAATCCGGCGGGAATTTGTCCGACCACGGCAACACCCTGTTGATCTAGATGAAACAGAGCCACCGCCGTAGTCGCAAGCAACACCGCTAACAAGGGGCCGGGCGCATTGGGAAAGCGGCGTTGAACGGTGAGGAGAAACAGGAGAACCAACACCGATACGATCGCCGTCATCCAATGCAGTTGATTCAGGCTGGTCAACCACTCCCACACTTCGCCAAACAGCGTATCAGAGGCGATCGCCATGCCACTGACTTTGCCCAACTGACTGGCGATCATAATCACGGCTACCCCTGCCATATAGCCGATCAAGATTGGTTTTGACAGAAGGTTCGCAAGAAAGCCGAGTCGCGCCATAGAGCCGACGATACACAACACGCCCACCATGAACGCCAACAGTGACGCAAGGCTGGCATAGTTGCTACCACTCGTGGTGACCAGAGGGGCGATCGCCGCTGCGGTCATGACTGCCGTGGTGGACTCCGGTCCTACCGACAACTGCGGTGAGGAACCTAACAGCGTGTACAGAACCATCGGCGGTAAAATTGCCCACAAGCCCACGATTGGATCAACCCCTGCCAACTCGCCGTATGCCATACACTGTGGGATCAAGTAGGCTGCAACGGTGATCCCGGCTAAGAGATCACCGCGTAACCACGATCGCTGATACGATCGCAGACGTTTCACACCCGGCAGAGAAAACCACCCGATGTGATGTTTTGACTCGTATGCCACAATCCACCTCGCCCCTTAGATTAAGAGAGGAATGTAGATAGTTTAAGGTAAAATTAAGTAGCCTAGACTACAGTTGAGGCACGATTTGTCAGGGGTGACCTGGCGATCGCTAAATTGACCCCTTCACCAGATTTATAATCCTGGCAAATTGGAGTGGCGTTACGTGATGAGGCGGCATTACCTGATGAGAGGGTTTCGATGCGGATTGGGGAATGGAGTCTCCCCGTGATTGCATTCCCATCAGTAGATAGAGAGCAAAGGTAATGACCACAGCTTGCAGCAGTTTTCTTGGCATTGCTCGTCCTCCTGATGAATTGGGAGATTACCAAACTAAACCACTGCGATGGGATACCACTTCACCCGTCTGACTCCCCCTTTTGGGCGATCGTAGAAAAAAGAGGGAATAGGGAGTGGGGTGTGGTGAATTGGATTCGCGTCTATCGGGTCGAAGTCCATGAAGGTGGACTCGACGCATCATGGTTCTCTATAACCTGCGTCAGCAGGGTTTGCTCCTATAGCTGCGATTTCAATATCACGATTTAGTCGAAGATTGGGGCGATCGCTCCGGTTCTTCAACGTCCGTTACCTCTTCAGTTGAATTGGCGGGACATGGTGGAGCCAATGCCTTACGAGTTAAGCGAGTGGTGTAAAGTGCAGCCCCGATCGCCAACAGCAATCCAGCCAGTTGGAGTGCGATTTTTCCAGGTGTCACCTCACTGCTTAACAATGAAGCTCCAAACGACCCCAGATAGACATAGAGGGCAATCACAGGCAACATGCCCAACCAGGAAAAGAAGCAATACTGCCAAAAATTCACCCTGGTGCAGCTAAAGCCATAATTCAGCACGTTAGAGGGAACGAGGGGAGATAGGCGCGTCAACAACAAAATCTTCCAGCCTTTTTGACCAACCGCGTGATCAAGTTGTGCCAGAGTAGGGTGATTGCTGAGCCACTTTTTAATGCGTTGACGGGCAACGCCGCGCCCAATCAAAAAACAAGCGATCGCCCCCAGTGTATCGGCGATCGACACAGCAATTATTCCGTTCACCATGCCGAATAAGGTGCCTGCCACTAAAATCAGCAGAATATTGGGTAACCCCAAAACAGTCGCTATCAGATAGAGCAAGATAAAAACCGGAATGGCGACCAGATCGAGTGGAGCAAGCCAGTTCTTAACTGCCAAAAACCACTGCTCTAGGGGAATCGTACTACCCAAACCGACCAGCAGGGCAACGCCCAACACGAGCACCCAAAAACGTTTACGACGTAACCAATTCATAGAGGATAGGGGAATAGCGAGTGGGCAGTATGGAGTGGGGACAATACAAAGCCCTCACCAACCCTCCTGCTCAGGAAGAAGGGAGCCTTTGAAGAGTCCCTTGCTGCCTGTGGGAGAGGATTTAGGGTGAGGGTACAGACTAATTGGAACGTGAATTCGAGATAAGGATTTTGGCGGTTAAAACCGCCGCTATCGGAGCAAAACCGACCTGCGTCGGTTTGTCAAACCTTGATTTTCCGGAGTCCACGTCGGCGGACTTGGCTCTAGTAGCCGCGAATTCATTCGCCGGGCTCTTAAACCGAACGGACGTTAATTGGAGATAGTCATACCGATTTAAGGTTTGATTGTGGCAAATCAATGGGTAGGGGCGTTTCGCGAAACGCCCTTACGGAATCATGTGCAGCGAAGCCAATTCAAATTGGTATCAATTGGCTAAAACAACGCTAACGAGATCCACTGCGTGTCGTGACATTGGGATCCGTATGACGGGCAGGCTCTTCACGCTTAGGTAAAAGCCCTGCCAATCCAGCCAGACCTAACAAGCCCAACCAACTCCAATCACTGTCGTCTTCTGTTTGCAAGGTATCGGTAGTTGTTCCAGTTGCGTCATAGGGAGCAGTCGTTGTTCCAGTGGTGCCGCCAGTCGTGCCCCCAGTCGTTCCACCTGTGGTTCCCGTGGTGCCACCCGTTGTACCGCCAGTGGTTCCAGTCGTGCCCCCGGTTGTTCCACCAGTGGTTCCCGTGGTGCCCCCGGTTGTTCCACCAGTGGTTCCAGTGGTTCCCGTGGTTCCCGTGGTTCCCCCGGTTGTTCCACCAGTTGTTCCCGTGGTTCCCGTGGTTCCCCCGGTTGTGCCGCCAGTGGTTCCCGTGGTGCCGCCAGTGGTTCCACCTGTTGTACCACCAGTAGCATCTCCCGCAGCCCCGCCAGTGATTCCACCTGTGGTGCTTGTACCGCCAGTCGTACCACCTGTTGTTCCAGTGGTTCCCGTGGTGCCGCCAGTGGTGCCGCCCGTCGTACCCCCGGTTGTGCCGCCCGTCGTACCGCCCGTCGTACCGCCAGTAGCTCCGTCACCCGTTGCGCCACCCGTTGTGCTTGTTCCCCCTGTGGTGCCTGCTGTTCCCCCTGTGGTGCTAGAAGTACCAGAAGTTGCAGTCACAGGTAAAGCCAGTGCTAGGGTTGTGAAGCCGACCGCGAAGACGTTTAACCACACCTGTTTAGATAAATTTGAAAGCTTCATGGTGATCGTTCCTTGATGTCTTAGATGTTTTACAAATTTCGGTTTTCAGATTTAAGAAGTCTCAGGAAATTTTGAGACATTGATGGATGTTATTGGTGAATGCTGTTGAAATGATTTGCACAGCCTTTTGAGCGAGCACCTACTTGGTGTTGCTACTAATCGACGTCTCGCTGTGCTTTTCCCTTACCCTACCCTTCTTCTAAGCAGGATAGGCAATGGAGAACGGTTCTACTTCTACCGTGGGCATAGATTCGCGCAATTCAAGATAAAGTTTTACGGCATAAGATGCCGTCATGCGCTCAGTTATCAGGACGGGAAGCAGCTTGAGCTAATGGAGATTCATCGTAGTGTTGCAACAGGTCAGCCGGATCGTTGTAAATGGCGATCGCCCCTTTGAGTTGTTCTTCCTGAAAGCCCCCACACCGCATGGCAATAACAGGGACACCTGCTTTGGCTGCGGACTCAATATCGTAGGGTGTATCACCTAACATCACGACTTCATCAGGGGCAAAGTTGCCTTTGTTGAGGGCAGCTTCGACGATATCGGGGGCAGGCTTTGATGCCTCTGTGTCACTGGATGTAGTTGCATCTTGAATCAGGTCATCCACCTGTGCTGCTTTCAGGAGTGCTCCCAGTTCTTCGTTTGAGGCTGAACTCGCAACCACCAATTTCAGCCCTGACTCCTGCATTTTTTGCAGTAGCTCTCGTGATCCGTTAGCCGGAGCAAGTTGGGGTACAAACTTTTCGAGAACCAACTGCTTGCGATAAGCACTGATTTCTTTTCCTGTTCCTTCCTCATCATTTAGACCGGGGACTAATTGAGGCATGATGCGATCGCCCCCCATACCAATCATGCCGCGAACAGTCTCGAAATCAATGTCATATCCAAATTTGGCAAACGCCTCTACCCAGGCTTGGGCGTGAGCATCGTTGCTTAAGACGAGCGTTCCATCCACATCTAACAACAAACCTTGCAACGCCACTTTTATTCACTCCGGAGTCGAAACTTTTCTTTAAAAGTGGCAGTAATGTTGTAGTTAATTCATCACTCTAGAAGTAGAAGCTCTGTAAGTTTTGAGTGTTAGTTGTGAGGTGTAATGTGTGAGATGGAGTGCGATCGTCCAGAGAAAAATTCAAGCATTCTAGAAAAATTTTTGTAGATTACTTGTGACTGAGAAAAGCTTGCATGACTCAGTTCAGAATTTAGTTCATAAACCAGTTCATAAGAAAAATAGTCATTTTTTCTAATTCAAATTAGTCTTATGCCTGCCTTGAGTTAGAGGTTGACTAGCAGCCGAGCCACTATTGTTGAGTGACAAATTTTTGAACCTAACTTCTGTTGGAATAGCACTCATGAAAAACCCAGGAAATAACCAGCCCGCTTACTTTTCACAATATCTATCACTGGCACCTGTTTTGGCGGTGGTGTCGGTTTCCGTCGCCTTTTCACTCTGGTTGATCATTAATGCCTTTTTTCCGGATCTCCTATTTCACCCAATGCCGTAAAAGTTAAAAGTTGCCGACCCAATCTTGAGCAGGAATGACATGCCATTTCATCGACATGTTTCCTGTTCCTAAAGATTAGACGGGGGCGAATGGCAGTTCGCCCCACAACTCATCCCGATTCAGACGATTCAGACGCCCGTCGAGCCAAAGCCCCCTTCGCCTCTAGAGGTTGACTCTAACTCTTCAACCGCTTGCACCGTCACAGGATAAACAGGTTTGATGACCATTTGCGCAATTTTCATGCCGATCGCAACGTGAAAAGGGGCTTTGCCATGGTTAATCAGAATCACTCCCACTTCCCCCCGGTACCCCTCATCAATAGTGCCGGGGGTATTTAGAACCGTCACTTGATGCTTGAGGGCTAACCCGCTTCGAGGTCTGACCTGAGCCTCCGTGCAAGGGGGCAATTGGATGCTTAGCCCCGTGGGAATGAGGGCACTGCCTCCTGGTTCAATGAGTGTGTCAACGGTCGAGAATAAATCTAAGCCTGCGTCTCCGGGATGGGCATAGTGGGGCAAGCGGGCATTTTCGTTGAGTAGCTTAACTTTTAAAGTCAGATCCATCGGTGATGGGGGAATGGGAGTTGGGTCAATCGTCCATCGTCAACGGTTCGTCGTCAGTTGTCAATTCTTATCACTGACCTGTTTCTCTTGAATCGCTTTGGATAAAGAGTATAGCCGTAGCCACATTCGGGGGCGGTGGTGAGTCAGAAGGCTTCCCCAGGGTAGTGCCCTGGAGGGAAGGATGGTGAGAGGGTGTGAGATTGCGAAATGCCCTCGCTCATACCCTCTCACGGTCGCTCTCTTAGTTCCCATCCTTTCCTAAATAACGTCAGTTCGGTTTAGGAGCCCGGCGAATGAATTCGCAGCTACTAGAGCGAAGTCCGCCGACGCGGACTCCGGAAGATGCAGGATTTGACGAACCGACGCAGGTCGGTTTTGCTTCTATAGCGGCGGTTTTAACCGCCGAAATTCTGATCCCGAATTCACATTAAACACGTTAGATAGGACTACCCACTTATGGAGGTGCTTCCAATAGTTGCTCCAGGAGGCACCTTCACCGCTCCATTTCCAGGCAGGAGCCTGGAAACGAGGTTTAGGCTTGCTCCCCACTCCCTACTCCCCATTCCCTACTCCCGCCTTTAGAGGTTTATCCTGCTCATAACTAAAGTGCTCTGGTCGAGTCAGGGCAATCTCAGCTTTCTGCAATTCTGCGCCGAGATAAAGCGCGTGTTCGGGTTGCAGAGCAGGGCAATCAGCGGCAATTTGTCGATAAAGCTGTGTAGCAGATCGCCCAGAATAGCAGTTGATAGCTTCGCCTGAGCCAGGAGTAAGGTGTTCAACCAAAATCTCGTTCTGCTGAACCGCAATGGTGAAACTGCCAACCGGGTCGGCATAGTCTCGTTGCTGGCAGATTTTGGGGTATTGGGATTCAATCAGGCGATCGCTATTTTCCCAGCAGTCGTCATAAATATGAGCACTCTGGCTAACGGTAATCAATGGACCCAATGTGAGAGGGGTAGAGGTGCGAGTGCTGATCTCCTGTAGGATATGTTGCTGCAATGCTCGCAACCCCATCGCGTTAGCAACCCACGCCGAAAACATGTCATTACTCCGAAAGGTGGCAGTCAGCGAAAGTTCTCCATCCACCACTCGTACCCAGATGTGATTCAGACAGGGTGGACTGTCGCCTGCAACATGATCATTCACATCCCATAGAGACATTACGGCTCTGGCAGAGTTGAGATCAACCGATAGTTTCTCAATCACTTGTTGAATTTGGTCTTGCCCAAACCACGATCGCAAGCGTTGACCATAGGTATATTTCACGCCTTCTCGCAGGGGAGCGTCGTCCAAAATTTGGGAGATGTATTGTTGAATGAAGGGGCGATCGACCGGGAGGTAATTGGGTTCTGGAAAATAGAACCCATCTGGTTCGTCAGTGACGATCGCCACCAGATCAATCAATTCCTGCCAGTGTCCATCATAGGCAGTGGGGCGAATCGTCCCTGTTGTTTTGATGCGATGAATGATTTTGACCCAGGTTTCCGCAATGGTTTTGCCCTCAATACGGTGTCCATAGCGCACGCCCGGAAGCGTTGTTGGCGTTAACGGAGCTTGCGGAAAGGTGAGTGCAGTTCCCCAAGCGACAACTTCTCCTCGTGCGGCAAAGGTCTGTACCTGTTGTACTGCTTCAGCGATCGACTTTGCCTCACGCCATTCCAGCGACTGCCGCAACTGTTCCAACGCCTCCAGTGGAATCTCAATGTCGATGTAGCCTGTGATGGGCGACTGCACCACCCAACAGTCGCGTCCCGTGTCGGTTTTACCTGGCTTAACACCATTCCTCAAAAAGTCGAGTAAGCAGGTACACGCTCCAGCGTTTTGATCTTCCTTCGTAGCATTCAAAACCACTAGAAACCGCACCTGAGGATTAGCGAACAGATTGCGAAGCAACAGACTGATGCCACGAGTGGGGCTATACAGTTGCCCGATGACTCCATATTCGTGGGGGCGCAACTTTTTGGCGATCGCCCCTTTGACCGTCCATCCCGTGACAATGGCAGTCTGACCCGTTCCGCAAATCAGTTGATTAGGCTTGTACTTTGGCTGGTATTGTAGTGCTGCGCTTTGACCCGTCGCGACCATGAGGGATTCAACCGTGAGAAATTGAGGGGATTTAGATTAAAAGTTCATTATCTGTCACCTGGCGATCGCTGATGCTGAGTCAATTGTTAATTCTTAGTACTGCTATTCACAGATAGGGTTTGGAAATAAAACCAGGGGTTCCACCCCTGCACCTCAAATTTCCCACCCTTATTTACGACGAGTTGTACTTAGGAATCATGAATTAAATAACCTGAAAAACGGCAACCCCATGTACGGGCGCGGCATTCGGCAGAGGGTTCTGAAACAATGGCAAGGGCTTTTGACCGAATGCCATGTCCCTACGCCAGGAATGACACCTTCATAAATTCACGATCCTTAGGTTCGTGGATTTAGCTGTTGCTGATAATCTGTGAATTTCGTAGGGGTGTCTCGCGAAACGCCCCTACAACGGTGATTAGTTTTTGAGAATCATATCTACGTCACAACGCCACCCACCTCTACCCAAGATGGAACTGATTAAATTCCCATTCCTGAGTTGACGAGTGGCTATGATCCTTAATCCTTGCCCCTCTACTCCCCTACTCCTCAGCCCTATTTATCTGAAAGACGTGGATGATAAGTATTCCTACTCAAACGTTCTGTCAAGGGGAAAGGGGTTATATAATGAGCACATCTTTATCAAAAATTTACAATTGGGGCTAGCTAGGTTGTCATCCCATGGTGCTGCAAAAATATACTCCGGCGATCGCTCTAACGCTATTATTTGCCTCTCCCGCCACTCCTAACCTCCTCGCGGACGCTTTAAGAAACAACTTTTTCCTTGCTCAGTCCCCTGCCAGTCCAACTGCATTTCCGTTGCCGGGGGCAGTGCCAAGTGGCACCATCGTGCGAATCGATGGGGCAACGAGCATGATTGTGATCAACGAGACGCTCAAGGAGCGGTTTGAGCAGCAGTATGTCGGGAGCCAGGTCACACTGCAAACCAAAGGAACCGATGCCGCGCTCCAGGCACTTCGCGATGGGGGAATTGACCTAGCCGCTGTGGGGCGACCCCTGACCCAAGCTGAAAAAGCCGAGGGGTTTGTAGAAGTCCCGATTAGCCGTGAAAAAATTGCAATTATTACCAGTCCTGAGAATCCGTTTAACGGTAACCTGACCTTTGCCCAATTTGCCCAAATCTTTCGTGGAGAGATTACGAACTGGTCAGAGCTAGGAGGCACGCCGGGAGCGATTCGCTTTGTCGATCGCCCCGATACCAGTGATACTCGTCAGGCATTGAGCAATTATCAGGTGTTCAAATCGGCTCCGTTTGAAACCGGAGCGAACACTACTCAGGTAGATCAAGACGACACAACCGCTGTGATCCAGGAACTCGGACAGAACGGCATCAGCTATGCGATCGCCAGTCAGGTGTTGGATCAACCGAATGTCAAGGTGATCCGGATGCACAGCACATTGCCGGATGATCCCCGCTACCCCTTTTCACAACCACGCGGGTATGTCTATTTCAAAACTGCCACTCCGGCGGCTCAAGCCTTTTTAGGCTATGCCACCGCTCCTGCCGGACAGGCCGCTGTGACCGAAGCAAAATTAGACGAAGCCGCAGCAGTTGCCTCTGGAGAAGCAGTTACCACGGCGGCTGAAGGGGCATCGGATGCCGCCGCAGCGGGAGTTGGAGTGGGCGTATTGGGGTCTGGGTTGATTGCCTTTAGCCCGGATGGACAGGCGATCGCCAGTGCGGCAGAAGACACCGCTCAACTGTGGGATCTGACTGGAAAACCGTTGGGACAATTACGCCACGGGGCAACCGTCACATCGGTTGCTTACAATCCCACTGGCAACGGTCTGTTAACTGCCGGAAAAGACGGTAATCTGCGGCTGTGGAGTGCTCAGGGAGAACCTGTGGGTGAACCGCTAGAGGCGCACGATGGGGGAGTCAAAGCGGCTGTGTTTAGCCCCGACGGTCAAACCATTGCCAGTGGTGGTGAAGACGGTACGGTGAAGCTCTGGAGTGCCGATGGGCAACCTTTAGGGAACCCCCTCGATCATCAAGGTAAAGTAGCTGCGATCGCCTTTAGCCCCGATGGTCAAACCATTGCCAGTGGCGGTGAGGGCACGATTCGTCGGTGGGATGTGCAGGGTAATCCAGTCGGCACGCCAATCACGGTAGAGGGTGAGGTGTCCTCGCTCGCCTTCAGTCCAGATGGGCAGGCGATCGCGGTGGCCGATGCCGATGGCACGATCCGCCTGTGGGACTTGCAGGGCAATCCCATGGGGCAACCGATTCAGACCGGGGGAGATGTAACCTCCCTTGGCTTTAGCCCCGATGGACGAACCCTTTTAGCAACGGGGGAAGACGGCACCCTCCAACTATGGGGTTTACAGGGCGACCTGGTCGGCAAAATCTTTAATGGCGATGAGGCGATCGCGGCTGCCTTTAGCCCTGACGGTCAAACCATTGCGGGAGTCGGGGAAGATGGAGTGGTAACCCTGGTCAGCGCAGAAGGAACCCCCGTGGGTGAACCCTTTGGTGGAGATGCCGAGACTGGAACTGACCGAGGCTTTCCCCTGTGGTTGGTGTTGCTGATTCCGATCGCCCTGCTGGCATTGTTGTTGTGGTGGTTAAGCAAACGCCGCACCCCATCTGAGCCAACGGATACCTCTACGTCCACGGCTGTAGGGACGACAACCCCCACCACCGCAGCACCTTCCCCATCCACTGAAGGCACTGATCTGGCTTCCAGAGTAGGTTCAGTTATTGCTTCCGATCGCGAATCAATCTCCGGTGAGCGTTCTTCGGTTGCAGCCTCCCCATCAGAGGGCACAGCGACTCCTCCAGCCGCAGAAACCATCAACCCCGATTTTCCAGTCATTCCCCCGGCGGCGACACCCGTCGATACAACTCCTCCCGTTGAGGCTACGGCTCCCGTTGAGGCGACCGATGCAGGCATGGGAGCTGCTATTGCCGGAGGGGCCGCACTGGCAGCCGGTGCTGGAGTCGGCGCATTGCCCCTACTAACCCGGTTGGTGTCTGGAGGTGATAGTCAGTTGACCCTCACCCCCTATAGCCCCAATCAAGTGCAAGCACGCTGGACAGTGTCCAATACCGATCGGGCGATCGCTCAACAACAAGGCGGACAGCAGTTTGCCGTGCGGCTCTACGATGTCACGGGTCTGGATCTGGAGACACAAGCCCCCCACAGTGTGCAGCAGATCACGGCGGATGAGCAAACTCAGCCGTTGTTACTCGCAATTCCAACTGACGAACGCGACTATCTGGCAGAGGTGGGTTACACCGCCGCTGATGGACAGTGGTTGGCTCTGGCGCGTTCGAATGCCGTTCGCCTGCCTAGCGGGTTTGACAATGCTGCAACGGTTGTGGCGACCCCCCCGACAGACACGCCGACTCAGGTCGCCGCTGCGCTGCTCGATCAAGCTGATGGGGCGTTTCCGACTCCCACCAGTCCACCTGCGTTGGGGATTGGTGGAGCCGCACTGGCAGCCGGATTGGGTGCAGCGGCAACGGCATCGCTATCGGGAGACGATGACCAATCACTGGTCGAAGCCAGCAAGTTTAATGTGGGGCAAACAGATCTCTCCGCTGAAGCCCTGGCAGATGTCGATGCCAACCTACCTGACCTGCCGGAAGGCTATGGTGAGAGTCGCATTGTCCTGATGCCTCGCGATCCGCAGTGGGCATATGCTTACTGGGATGTGCCTAACAACCATAAAGAGGAGTTGCGCCGTCAGGGAGGGGAGCGGTTAGCTCTGCGTCTCTATGACGTCACCGACATTGACTTGAATGCTCAGCGTCCCCATAGCTTGCAGGAATTTGCCTGTGAAGAAATGGCACGCGACTGGTATCTGCCGATCCCGGTGAGCGATCGCGACTATGTAGCTGAGATTGGTTATCTCACGGCTGAGGGTCGCTGGCTCATGCTGGCGCGGTCTGCCCCTGCCCATATTCCACCTGTATATCCCTCGGATTGGTTTGAAGAGCATTTTATGACCATCAGTTGGGATGAAGACCTGCGCGGCAGAACCCTGTATACCCTGATTCCACCCAGCCAACGGTCAGCGATCGCCCCCGAAAATCCGTTGTATGACCGCATCTTCGACATGGCACAGTCGGCTGAGGCGCAGCGCGTTGCGGGGTCGCTCTATGGTTCGATGCAGATGGTGCCGGGGCAAGCCATCAGTTCCTACGTCTTCCCGTCAGGGGTGGGTATGTGGGCGTTGCCAACCATGTCTATGTCGGGCATTGGCATGTCGGGGATCGGTTTCTCTGCGTCCGTTCCGGCGATTCGCCCGCGCAAATTCTGGTTGGTTGCGGATGCCGAGTTGATTGTCTACGGGGCAACTGAACCCGATGCGACGGTTACCATTGGCGATCGCGTTATCCAACTCAGCCCCGACGGCACCTTCCGCTTCCAAATGTCCTTCCAGGATGGCTTCATCGACTATCCGATTCAGGCTGTCGCCGCCGATGGTGAACAAACCCGCTCCATCCATATGGAGTTTGAACGCGAAACCCCCGAACGTCGCACGAATACTAAAGACGAGGCGATCGACGAGTGGTTGTAGAACAGGTAAGGGCAGGGTCACGATTAATCGCGCCCCTGCCTTTAACATCGGAATCTTTCTATAGTTGATCTAAAGTTCAGTCCGCTTCTAGAAATGCCTTTCTAAGATAGAGATAGAGGCTATCTAGGAGTGGCAACCGTGGAAATGCTGATGTTGCCTCCTGGATGGCTTAAACCAAACAGCAAGGAGGGAATACGTGACTGACACTGATCAATCCATCGATCTAAATCACAAATATGCCCTCGATCGAGACTCCACAACATTGTCTCGCCATGTCTTACAGCAGTTGCAAAGCTTTTCACCGGAAGCGCAAGACTTAAGTGCCCTGATGAATCGCATTGCACTGGCGGCAAAGTTAATTGCGCGTCGTCTAACTCGCGCAGGGCTAGTAGAAGATGCACTGGGCTTTACCGGACGAACCAATGTCCAAGGGGAAGCCGTCAAAAAAATGGATGTTTACGCCAATCAGGTATTTATCTCGGTTTTTGAGCAGAGCGGTTTGGTGTGCCGCCTTGCCTCCGAAGAGATGGAAAAGCCTTATTACATTCCTGAAAACTGCCCCATTGGTCGTTACACCCTACTCTATGACCCAATTGATGGCTCATCCAACCTGGATACCAACCTGAATGTCGGCGCGATTTTTGCGATTCGGCAACAGGAGGGAGAAGATCTCGATGGCACAGCAAAAGACTTGCTGCAAAGCGGTCGCAAACAAATCGCAGCAGGATACGTGTTATTTGGACCCAGCACCATGCTGGTCTACTCCATCGGCACAGGGGTACACGCCTTTACACTTGATCCCAGCCTGGGAGAATTCATTCTCTCAAATGAAAACATCACCGTTCCGGAGCACGGACCCATCTATAGCGTCAACGAGGGTAACTTCTGGCAATGGGATGAGTCCATTCGGGATTACATTCGCTACGTTCATCGCCATGAAGGTTATACCGCTCGCTACGGAGGGGCATTGGTAGGAGATTTTCACCGCATCCTATTTCAGGGTGGTGTTTTCCTCTATCCCGGCACGGTAAAAAAACCAGAGGGCAAATTACGGTTGCTGTATGAGTCTGCGCCGCTTGCCTATTTGATAGAGCAGGCAGGTGGTCGAGCCAGCACAGGGGATCAAGACATTTTGGATGTGGTTCCCGATCATATTCACATGCGAACTCCGTTGATCATTGGTAGCAAGGAGGATGTCGCACTCGTGGAGTCCTTTATTCAGGAACGCCGCCGGGAGCAACAAGTCGAAGAAACGCTAGCTCCACAGCGTTAGCTCCATAACGTTAGTTAGAGGCTAACTCAGCCGATTCTCAGCAACATGATGTTTAGTAGGAACAACTATAGGAGCTATAGGGATAATGACAGCCACAAATCACTTGCTTGAGATCAAGCAGTATGGTCAAAGTATTTGGATGGACAACTTAACCCGCGACATATTGCAGTCGGGGGAATTGAAAGATCTCGTTGAAAACAAGGGCATTGCGGGGATCACTTCAAACCCTGCCATTTTTGAAAAAGCGATTAACGGCAACAAAATTTATGATGCCGATATTGAAGCAGGGATTCGAGCAGGTAAGCCCGTTTTGGAGATCTACGAGTCACTGACGTTTGATGATATTCGCAATGCTTGTGATATCCTGCGTCCGGTGTATGAGTCCTCCAATGGGTTGGATGGATACGTCAGCATTGAGGTGCCTCCCACGATCGCCCGTGACACTCAAAAAACCATTGAAGAGGCAAAGCGTTACTACAACGCGATCGGCAAAGAAAACGTGATGATCAAGATCCCCGGTACACCCGAAGGTCTGCCTGCGGTAGAAGCCACGATCGCCGCTGGGATCAACGTCAACGTGACTCTCCTCTTCTCGGTGCAGAGCTACATCGATACAGCCTGGGCTTACATTCGCGGACTGGAAACCCGTGTTGCCAATGGTCAAGATGTCAGCAACATTGCCTCCGTTGCGAGCTTCTTCCTCAGCCGCATCGACAGCAACATCGACAAGCGCATCGACGACAAGCTGAAAGGCATCGACGAGCTTTCAGAAAAAGCCAAGTTACAAGCCGTGAAAGGTAAAGTAGCGATCGCTAACGCCAAAATTGCGTATCAGGAGTATAAAAAGATTATCCAGAGCGATCGCTGGCAAGCTCTGGTCGCCAAAGGGGCAAAGGTGCAACGTCTGCTGTGGGCGAGTACCAGCACCAAAGACCCTAACTACAGTGATGTCATGTACGTTGACGAATTGGTGGGAGCCGATACAGTCAACACGTTGCCCCCCGCTACAATCGAAGCGTGTGCCGACCATTGTGATGTGGGCGATCGCATCGAAATGAACATCGACCAGGCATATCAGGTGATTGAGAACCTCAAAGATCCCGATATCAACATCGACATCAATCAAGTCATGGATGAGTTGCTCGACGAAGGCATCGACAAATTCATTCAACCCTTCCAGTCCTTAATGGACTCCATGGAAGGCAAAATCAAACACCTGAGCAACGTCGCTTAAAGAAGGCTAAAGGATGAAGGATGAAGGATAAAAAACATAGTTAATCGTCAATCCTTGGTGGTCAATTGTTACCCTTTATCCTTCCGCTTCCCTTCATTCCTTAGCCTGACTTTTTCCTCTTATCCTTTAGCCTTTAACCTTCATCCTTTTTCTCTCTTCCCTCTTATCCTTTAGCCTGAATCCTTTATCGTTTCTTCCCCCTATCCCCCCTATCCCGCCTATGGTTACTCTGCTCGAAAACCCCCTCCGCGTCGGTTTACAACACGATCGCATTCCCGAACCCCAAATCCTGGTGATCTTTGGTGCTTCGGGTGACTTAACGCAACGTAAACTCGTGCCTGCGCTCTATCAGATGAAGCAGGATCGCAAATTGCCCCCTGAATTGACGATCGTGGGTGTGGCTCGACGCGACTGGGATCATGACTACTTCCGCAACCACATGAAGGAGGGGATCGAAGAGTTTGGCGGTGGGTTAATCTCTGAAGAAGTCTGGAAAGACTTTGCCAAAGGGTTGTTTTATTGCTCCGGCGACATCGACAATCCCGCCAGCTACCAAAAACTTAAAGCCTTTTTGCAAGAGCTAGATGAGCTACGCGGCACCAGAGGCAACCGGGTGTTCTACCTCTCTGTTGCACCCCGTTTCTTTGGAGAAGCGGCTCAACAGCTTGGCAGAGCCGGAATGCTGGTGGACCCCAAAAAGCATCGTCTGGTGATTGAGAAGCCGTTTGGTAAAGACATCGGTTCTGCTCAGATGCTCAATCAGGTGGTGCATCAGGTCTGTCAGGAAGAGCAAATCTACCGGATTGACCACTATCTGGGTAAGGAAACCGTGCAAAACTTGCTGGTCTTCCGGTTTGCAAATGCCATTTTTGAACCGCTGTGGAATCGTCAGTTTGTCGATCACGTTCAAATCACGGTAGCTGAAACCGTTGGTCTGGAAGGTCGGGCAGGTTATTACGAAACCGCTGGAGCACTGCGCGACATGGTGCAAAACCACCTGATGCAACTCTTCTGCCTCACCGCCACGGAACCCCCCAATGCCCTGGATGCTGATAGTATCCGCAACGAAAAGGTGAAGGTGATTCAGGCGACCCACCTGGCAGACCTCGAAAACCTGGAGCGATCGGCGGTGCGGGGGCAGTACACAGCAGGTTGGATGAATGGCAAGCCTGTCCCAGGCTATCGTGAAGAAGAAGGAGCATCTCCGACCTCCACGACCCCTACTTATGCGGCGATCAAGCTCTATATCGATAACTGGCGTTGGAAAGGGGTGCCTTTTTATCTCCGCACAGGCAAACGGATGCCGAAGAAAGTCTCGGAGATCGCTATCCAGTTTAAAGAAGTGCCGCATCTGATGTTCCAATCTGCCGCCAAACAGGTTAACAACAACGTGTTGGTGCTGCGCATTCAGCCCGATGAGGGGATCGCCATTCGCTTTGATGTCAAGATGCCGGGTGCATCCTTGCGGACGCGGGCTGTGGAGATGGACTTCCGCTATGATGCAGCGTTTGGTCAGGCAAATGCGGAGGCATACGGTCGCCTGTTGATTGACTGTATGCTAGGAGATCAGACGCTCTTTACTCGTGGTGATGAAGTCGAAGCGTCCTGGCGTGTATTGACCCCTCTGTTGGAAGCGTGGGATGCTCCCGCTCCTCCGGACTCAATTCCGCTGTATGAGGCGGGAACCTGGGAACCTGTCGAAGCTGAGATGCTATTGAACCGGGATGGTCGGCGTTGGCGGAGACTCTAACCCCAGAACGTGTAACCCCAGCGACGTAACGGACTATAAACTGACACTGAAACCGAGGGAATATAGGGGCGTGCTTCTCTCACAAAAATGGCTCGTTGCTGCCCATACTCTGTTGTTTGTTGCCTAAACTCAAACCGAACACTCAAAACAAACTATGACTACTCCACTTGTTGCGCTGCAAAAGCCGAAGGATATTTCCCTCGATGAAATTGAGGCAGAACTAACGCGGATTTGGCAAAGCCAGAACGGCAATCAAAATGCCCCGATCGCCGCTAGAGCTTCCACCTTTAGCATGGTGGTCTATGAACCTGAAGAATATCAGCAATTGCTGGCAGCATTGGGGTTTTATGATGGCCCCATTGATGGCATTCATGGCCCATTGACGAAAACAGCGGTTAAAGCTGCTCAAAAAGCGTTTGGGTTCTTAGAAACCGGACGAGTTGACCCTGATACGTTAGCCCGTTTACGCGAAGAATATGCGAAACAACCTGTCGATCGCCTGGAAGTCTCCAACCTGAACCTGCGGGGCTTTAGTTTGAGTGATGCGATCGCCTCTCAAAATCCCTGCCGGATCATCACCCTCTGCCCGGTGTTGGGCGAAGATGAGGGGATCACTGCCCAGGTTTCGGCATACTGTCCGCTGCAAAAACGCAGCATCAGCACCTTAATCTGCTGCGAGTACATCACTCTGCGCGGCACGAAGGCGGCTCTGCAACGAGCAAGCGATCTGGTGTTGTCGTTGATGATCCCTGAGTTGCCCAAGTTTGTCTGGTGGAAAGCAACCCCAAACCCAGAACAAGAACTGTTCCGCAAGCTCTCTGAAAACTGCAACTGCATCATCTTGGATTCCTCCTATTTCAGCGACCCTGAATCAGAGTTCCTCAAGATGTACAAGCTGATTGAGGCAGATAAGTTTGTGGCGGATCTCAACTGGCACCGCATTTCACCCTGGCAAGAGTTGGCAGCGGCCGCCTTTGACCCACCCGAACGGCGTACAGCCCTGGTGGAAGTGGATCGTGTGGCGATCGACTACGAAAAAGGAAGTGCGGCTCAAGCTCTCATGTTCCTGGGTTGGTTAGCCAGTCGGTTGGGATGGCGACCCTTGTCTTTTGAGGCACAGGGCGGTGACTATGACCTCAAACACGTCAAGTTTGAAGGAGCGAATCACAAAATCATCGAAGCGGAGTTAGCCGCGATTCCTACTGCTGATTGGGGCGAGATCTTGGGAGATCTGGTGGGCATTCGTCTCACCTCCACCAACCTCAACGCCGACTGCTGCACTATCCTCTGCTCGGAGACAACCGGATGTATGCGGATGGAAGCCGGGGGATCCGCCCAGGCTTGCCGGACGGAGCAAGTAACTGCCCTGTCTGACCAAAAGGCAGAATTCTTGTTGGGTCAGCAACTCCAGCGTTGGGGACGGGATGCCCTCTACGAGGAAACGATGGCTGTCACGGCTGAGATTGTGCGGTTAGCTCAGAAGTAATATAGCTTTGGTCAGAAAGCTTAAGATAAAAGCAACGGCTCAAACCCTGATGCTGGGTTAAGCTTCCTGACTCGCCTCTGCCTCATTGAATGTGGCTACAGCTATAGGAACTGGTTTAGGTTTCACCCCTTAACTGTCACACCTCCTTTCCTGTATGGGAAGGAGGTTTTTAGGGATATATGGCAACTGTCGAGACAGTTCAGGTTTGCAGATCAGTTCCTGGGTTACCGTTAGTAAACCACTAAACCTGCCCCTACGAGCGGCCGCATTGGCACTGAAACCATTTAAGTCGGTATGAGGGGACTAAGGCGATAGTTGCGGTTTTAACCGCCACGATCCTGATCCCAAACTCTCGTCCCATTACTGTTCTGGGTCGAGGGAAACCGCCATCTCACCAACCTTGATACCAAGGGGTTCAAAGTTAGGGTCGGTGGATGGAAACAGTTGATCACCCATCACCGCTTCATAGTTGCTGGGGGCAGTTTCAGCCGCATTCTCGGCAGGCTCAACTCGCAAAACCAGTAAACCCTCATAGTCTGCCAGGTCGCTACCTTCTAGCACGATCGTACCAGCATAATCCCAGTCAAAACCATAGAGTTGAAACTCCCCTAGCTTCTCCTGAAGCTCGGTAAAGGATGTGCCAACACCGATTCCTTCAGGAGTTTTCCAGGCAGATCCAAGGTTGATCACTGCTGCTAATTTGCTGCGGGTGTCGTCTGTCCAAATGACGGTCAGCGATCGCTCAGAGTCAGGATAGACAATGGTTGCCACTTCAGACTCGCCTTCACCGATACTGACTGTCTCATCCTTCAGGTTGTCTTCGCCAAACAGGGTGACCAGGTCGTCGCGTGTGGTGTCACGAGTAATGGGACCAACCCGTTCGCCCGGAACCACGGTCGTATCAATTTCTGCCTCTGGTTCGGCAGCAGGAGCACTCGCCACCGCCGCTTGTGGAGCTGAAGCTTCTGGACTGGGGGATGGGGCAGTTGCGGCAGGTGAGGTAGACGCTGGGGATTCAACTGAAGGGTTAGATGCACAACTAACCAGTAACACGAGTGCAGTGATAAACATCCCCTGAACGGGCTTAAGCATTGGAGTTCCTTCTTGTGTTTTAAGCGTTTGTTTTGATCGTTGAGGCGTACTCGGTCTTTCTGATATCTA
Organism: Oscillatoria sp. FACHB-1407; assembly: GCF_014697545.1. Classification (GTDB taxonomy): domain Bacteria; phylum Cyanobacteriota; class Cyanobacteriia; order Elainellales; family Elainellaceae; genus FACHB-1407. The sequence continues at coordinate 47,679 of NZ_JACJSA010000003.1, forward strand.
AACTGAGAGGTTTTTAAGAAACAACGTATTCAGGATAGATACCGAATGGGATAACAGAGTGATTTTCCGGGTGTATAGCAACGGAGGGTTGGTTAGGACGGGGGCAGGGTTTCGGCGTGAGCGGCTCAGCCGAACGGTGGAACCCCTGGCTGGGGGCATGCTATATCAGAGCCAAGCCTGCGACTCGACTAAGCTTTGCCGAACCAATGCAGGTTAGTTGTGCTCCTGTAGCTGCGGTTTGAACCGCCAAGACCTGATCCCGAACTCAGTATCTTCAATTCTGTCAAATCAAACTCAGCTCAAGGGTTGCATCTAGTCCAGTAAAAAAGGTGATACATCGATTTATGGGTTTACCTCTTAGCAAGGTATAACTTCTACATTAGGGGCAAAGCCAAGCGACCATGCCAATTTCAAGAATGGTTTAATGCAGGGCAGTCAGGGAGAGTGGAGAGAGGGGGCAAGATTGAAAACTACTCGGTATGAATCGAGAAGGTCAAAACCGTTTCATCCACGCCTTTTAGCACCAGGGGTTCAAACTTCGTGATGGTATCCTGGTCGAGGTAATCCGCCACGGCTGCCGAAACGAGAATGCAATTGGGTTCTGCTGCTTCTTGAATACGAGCCGCAATGTTGACACTGGGACCGATCGCTGTGTAGTCTGCCCGTTCTGCGCCACCAAACATACCGACAACTGCTGTGCCCTGGTGGATGCCACAGCGGAATTGCACTTTGTTGGTTTCCTGTATGATCCCCTGAGCAATCCAGCGTTCGTTTAACTTGTCGAGTGAGCGATACATCTGACGAGCCGCGGCGATCGCCCGACGCACTTGTTCATTGGGGCTGATCTGCTCTGGTGCGCCAAAAATCGCCAGAATGGCATCTCCCATAAACTTATCGACCGTGCCGCCATACTCAAAGATGGCGTGGGTCATCTCCGTCAGGTACTCATTGAGCAACTCCGCAACTCGGCGCGATCGCAACGTGTTGGACAGTTGGGTAAAGCCGATGATGTCGCTGAATAGGATCGTCACCATGTGAGGCTCTGGGCGCAGATCCAGTGCCAGTGTGCCTTGAGCCGCTTTCTCAACTAATTGGGGTGGCAAAAATCGACGCAACACAGATTCCGTGAGATAACGGTTTAGTTCTGCCACGCGCCGTTCGCTGGCTTTAAGGGCTAGCAAGTTACGGACTTCGGCTAAGAGTTCGCGATCGTTAAAGGGTTTTGCCAGATAAGCATCAGCCCCTTTCTCCCGTAGACCAATGCGCGTTTCCTCATCCGCTTTTGCCGTCAACAAAACGATGGGCGTGCCATTCAGCGATTCTTCCTGCCGAATCATTTGAATCATTTCTGCCCCTGACACCATCGGCATCATCAGGTCAGTCACGATCAGGTCAGGATGGCGTGACTGGGCAATCTGAAAGCCCTCTGCTCCATTGCGGGCTGTCCAGACATAATAACCAGCCTGCTGAAGAATGCCAGAGACATAGCTTCGCAAGTCGGGGTTGTCGTCTACAAACAAAATTTGATAGGGCGGTTGGTCTTGTGCCTGCATCAGGTTTGCAACCGATTCGGGTATTCCCTGAATTGGAGGGGGGTCCGATTCAGGGATTGGTCGCTCATCAGGGAATGGGTCGAGGTCTTGTTGAGCCTCGACCTCTGCGTCTGCTAGCTCGACGGGGGCGCGACTGCCTTCTAACTCAGCAGGAATCTCAATCACCTGGTTGGGTGGCAGATGGCGCATCCCCACCTGCAACCACACGGTAAATGTCGTGCCTTCGCCATAGGTCGAGTCAACGTTGACGGTCGCCCCGTGTAGTTCTACTAGCTCTTTAACCAACGCCAAGCCCAAGCCCGTCCCCTCGTGGCTGCGGCTAGCAGAGCCATCGGCTTGTCTGAACCGCTCAAACAAATGGGGAATCTGATCTGGACGAATGCCAATACCTGTATCCTGCACCTTGAGCACGCAATGATCGCCAGCAGGTTGCAAGATCACGGTGATTGTTCCACCGGCTGGAGTGAATTTCATCGCGTTTGACAACAGGTTGTAGAGCACCTTGTCAAACTTCTCCAGATCCAGATAGACCGGGGGACAGTCTTCCAGGCGGGTAATGAGGTTGAGATGTTTGCGTTCGCAGTAAGAGCGGAACGAGTCCACCACCTGAATGACAAAATCCATCAGGTTGCAGGGACGGAAACTGGGTTGCATCCGTTTGGCATCCAGTCGCTGCAAATCGAGGAGTTGATTGACCAACCGCAACAGACGACGCGAGTTTCTCAGGGCAATGACAGACTGGTCGTAGCTCAGCCCCTGTTTTTGCGCGACTGCCGACTCTAGGGGACCAATCGTCAGGGTCAGGGGTGTGCGAAACTCGTGGGAAACGTTCTGGAAAAACTCCGTTTTTTGTTGGTCGAGCTTCATCAACTGCTCCGCTTGTTGGCGGGTCTTTTGATAAAGCCGCGACTGTTGTACGGCGATCGCCGCTTGTGCTGCCACAGCCTGTGCCAGTTCCACCTCTTCGGCTTGCCACTGACGAGAACGGTGAACCTGCCGCAGGGAGATGCTGCCGATGATCTTGCCATCGGACAAGAGCGGCACCACCAACAATGCCCTGGCGGGCGATCGCAGGGGCAAATCGGGCACGTTCATCTCTGGGTGCTGACTCAAATCGTCGATTACGACTGGGTTTTGAGTCATCATCAATTGTTTTAAGACTGGATTTCCCTCAATGGGCACCAGTGATTGGGGCAACTGTTGCCGATGGGGAGGTATCTCATCATCACCTCTGCCCAACCCCGACAAATCATTCCAGGTAGGTGTGCTGCCGTTGTTGCTGTGAATGGGCGACCCGTATCCTCCGTTTTCATCCTGAGAGGCATCGTGCAACCCGACACACTGCACAAACTCGTCTCCTTCCGTCCACAGTGACAGAGCACAGCCATCTGCGTGCATTGCCTGACCCAACTCCTGGGTGATGGCGGCAAAAATATGCTGTGGATCGAGGCTAGAGCGAATTGCCGTTGTGATACTGTTGACCAGTGTTTCCCGTTTTGCCAGGGCTCTGACCTGCTCATAAGCACGCGCCTGAGACAACGCCAGGGCAGCCTGGTCTGCCACCATCACCACCAGTTGCACTTCATCGTCTTGCCAGAGCCGGGGTTGATAACACTGGTGCATCACCAGTACCGCCATCAATTCCTGTTGACAAATCAACGGCACGACCAGGCTAGAGCGGATTTTGGCTTCCTCATAGGCTTGTTGGCGCAGTTGCACCTCGACACTGTCGTCCTGATTAAACTCAGCAGTGTTGACATCTGGAATCACCTGCACGTCGCGAGTTTCCCACACGGTGTGGGCTAGTTGGCTAAGATTCCAGCGTTTTGGGGTGGGTTCGTCGGGGGTGTAGTGCTCCTTGACCCGACGCGAGGTGTAAACAAACAACTCATCGCTCATCCGGTTGTCGTGCAAGGGGCGCAGCAGGCAACAATCGACCTCAAACATGTGCCCCACCGTTTCCACGATGGTCTGTAAAATTTGCCGATAACTTAATGCACTGCGAATGGTGTTGGTGACGGCATTCAGCAACGATTCCTGACGCAGGGTTCGACGCAATTCTTGAGTCCGAGCTTTTAACACGTTGTGGGTGTCAACTGCCTGCCGCACAACGGCTTTTAGCTCTTCGTCGTCCCACGGTTTGGTGACGTATTTGAAAACCTTACCGGAGTTAATCGCTTCAACCAGATCTCCCACATCGGTGTAGCCAGTCAGGATAATCCGAATGATGTCTGGATATTGGGTTGCCGTCAGACTGAGAAACTCAGTCCCGCTCATGGAGGGCATCCGCTGATCGGAGATAATGACAGCCACTTCACCCTCTTTTGCGAGGATATCCAAAGCAATAGGACCGCTCTCCGCTCGCAACACCTTAAACTCACGGTGAAATGTGCGATAGAGCAGATCCAAATTGTCTGGTTCATCATCGACGACCAGAATTTTAGGCTTTGTATCACTCAGGGATGTCATGCACCGCTCTCCTGATGCGGGGGCAGCTTGATGAAACACAATTGTGCGGTTGAGCCTGGACTTGACTGCAAAGTGTGGAACCCATTTGACTCGGTTTGATGAGACATCTGGCTTGACTTCTGTTGTATCTCTAATGGGAGATGATTGACCAACCTAAGACAACCGACTGTCTATCCGCAACGCACCCCAATTCACAAGAACTCGAAAGTAGGCTTGAGCCGTAACCAGTCACCTGAATCTATGAATATAGCCGTTGTTTATAGAGCGGTGTACTGTCTGAATGCCTTTCACTTTCCATAATAGGTGTAAGATTCACCTTTATATTGCATTGTGCATTAGTTATGACAATAGAATATGTGATAAAAATTGCCAAACTTGGGTTCCAGAGACGCGATTTTGAGATTGATGGTTTCAGATAAGTATCATTACTCACCTTCTTGATTTATCAAGATCAAACGTGTGCATTTGATCGTGAGCCACAATGAATAGAAGTAGCTGCGATCGCCACCTGATCTGACTTCTGGAACAGCTCTGACCCAGCTACCACGATTCAGGGGATGTGATTTTGATATCAGCCAATATAGACAAAAGTCGATATATATCAGTGAAAATCGGTGCAATAAATAATGATCTTGAGGATTTTGAAACCCATTCTTCTATACCTTCATCGAACTCGCCTCCTGACCCGGTTGAAACTTCATATCAGTTTTTATTTTAATCAACTCCTAAAACTAATTTTGACCGACCTGGCTTTGAAATACACCCCCTCGGTTAAACTCTCAGGACTAGAATAGGGGTATCCCTCCGATTGACTGGGATTTCGCCCCTTAGCCACCATCCTGGGGCTTATGCATTTTTATTGGAGAGGCTGTGAATAGCGTTTGTGAGGATTCCCCGTTTTTGATCCGGGGAGCACGCCAACAAGATCTTGGAAGCTTAGCCGAAGTTCTAACCCACAGTTTTCATACCAGGGATGGGGTGTTGGGTTTGATGTATCCGTTGTTGCGGCTTGGTATCTATGAAGATTTGCGAACTCGCCTGCGGACTCAGGCTCCCCACTATGCCTGCATTGTTGCAGTCAAGCGATCGCCCCTGGCAGAGTCCTTCACACGGGTCAACAATCCAGTCGTCGCTTCCATCACCGAAGCCCTGGCAGGCACTGTTGAGATTGGCTTACGCACCCAACCTCCCTGGCATGTTCGCAGTCAGCAGTATCTCTATCTTTCAAATCTTGCCGTTGGCAAGGAATTTCGGCGGCAGGGTGTGGCATTCCAACTGTTGAGAGCCTGCGAACGGATTGCTCTCGACTGGGGGTACAGAGACTTGTATTTGCACGTTTTGGAGAATAATCAGCCTGCTCGACAACTCTATCTCAAAGCGGGATACCAGATTCAGCGCGAAGAATCTGGGCTGGGCAACTGGTTTTTGGGGCAACCCAAGCAGTTGTTTTTGCATAAACATCTGAGTGGGTCATAGGAGGAGAGAAACGATTGATCGTGTTTCTCCCGTAGCCTATGACCCAACGACTTCTGCGCTCACCACCTTACCTTCCTCCACAACTGGGCGGTGCGATCGCCGATGGAGAGCACTATGGGGCAAGACACGCAGCACTTCCTCGACGGTCGTAATGCCGCTGGTGACTTTGGCGATCGCGGCAATACGGAAGGATTCAAATTGGCTCTCTTGTAAGTAACGATGCAGTTGGGTCATAGTGCCCTCGTAGATAATCTGACGGATGCGATCGTCTACATTCAGCAGTTCGATAATGGCTTCACGTCCCAAATAACCGGAGTTAAAGCACTTAGAGCAGCCTTTTCCTTTCCGCCAGGTGGTTGGGTTGGCGTGCTTGGGATGTAACTGTAAGATCTTCAGGTCTTTATCCGTTGGAGTGTAGGATTCAGCACAGTGGGGACAGACCCGACGGACGAGCCGTTGGGCGACGATTCCCAGGAGGGCATCGCTGATTAAGCCAGGGTCAGGACCAATGTCCTTGAGGCGAGGAATGGCACTGACGGCATCGTTGGTGTGCAGGGTTGTGAGTACCAGGTGTCCCGTGAGGGCAGCCCGAACTGCCGTTTCAGCGGTTTCAGCATCGCGGATCTCGCCCACCATGATGATGTCGGGGTCTTGCCGCAAGATGGCTCGTAGCCCTGCGGCAAAGGTCATCCCGGCAGGCTCATGAACCTGGGTTTGGGTGATGCGCGGCAGAATGTATTCCACCGGATCTTCGACCGTTACGACATTCACATACTCGGTGGCGATCGCCTGCAAGCTCGTATACAGGGTGCTGGTTTTGCCTGACCCGGTCGGACCCGTAAAGATCACCATCCCCTGGGGTTGCTGCAACCAGTGTTTGTAGGTCACCAACGCTTTTGGGGTGAAGCCCAGTTCATCCATACAGGTAAACGGGTTTTCGCGAGGCAACAAGCGAATTACCGCCTTTTCACCCCCCATACAGGGAAGGGTGCTGACCCGCATATCCAGTCCTAGATCTCCCTCCTGACCAGCGGTGTAGCGTTCCCCAATGCGGGCATCCTGGGGGCGACGGCTCTCAGCGATGTCCATATCTGACATGACTTTGAGGGCAACAATGCAGCGACGGCTAATTTCCAGGGGCAGGGTAGTGATGTCTCGCAAAATGCCGTCGATCCGATAGCGCACCCGCAACCCCTCGGTGGTTGGTTCCAGGTGGATATCGCTCGCCCGATTTCGCAATGCCCCGGAAATAATGGTCTTGATTTTGCTAATCTGGTCGGCTGCCTTCGACAGGTAAAGCTCTGTGACTTCGGCAATGTTTTCTGCCTCCACCTCGCCCGTCAGGGGATTCACGAGTGGATTGGCACTGATGCGGTTTTCGTCGAGATTGTAGGTGTGATACCAGGCGCGATAACTGCGATCGGCGATGGGAATGATTTTGATGTCGGTGAAGGTGCGATCGCTCAACTGCCGAATCTGCTCTGGAGGCAGCGACACTGGGCTACCCAGATAATAGCAATTGCGCCAGAGTAACAACGGCACCACTGGAGGCAGCAGGCTGGGGTCTGGAAACTCCCGCAAAAACCGATAACTAACTTCTCGATCGATGAGATAGAGATTGACGAGTCCCTGTTCATTGACAAGCAGTTTTAATGCTTGATCACAGGTAATTTCATTATTTCGTAGCCGTTTCCATGCTGACAAAACAACCGGAGCAGTCAGAGAGGTTTGCATAGGATGATGGAGTAAATCTCACGATCCAGAAACGATTCAGGAGGAAGTTGAGCGATCCCACTTCTGGGATATGACCGTAGCTTACCCAATTTGGCAGAAAGGCTGCACGAGGATGAGGGAATGGGTGTCGGCAGACGATCTTGGCCGCAAAGCGAATTGACTCGCCAGGTTCTTCACAGACGTTGCTTAGGATTTTTGCGTAGAGAGCATCTCACCCACATCCCTCATGGAAATGGAATGCGACAAATCGTTGTAGATGCACGTCGAGTGTCCCTCGCAGTACTAAACTAAGTTTTGGCGTCTTTAGATCTGCTCGTCTGCGTGTAGATGTCGCGAATGAAGCTGCGCACTTTTATTTATGCTTTGGTGGCTACAGTCGTAGCGTTGCTGTTGATCGGTGTTGTGGGGTTCTACTGGCTGACGGCTCAGAGTCCGTTGGGCTTGTTGAGGGGTGGTCAAGCCAGTCCTGCGGCAGCGATGTTTGTGTCGAAGCAAGCTCCGGCGATGGTGTCGCTATTGGTCAATCCCGATCGCCTCGCAGCTTTTCGGGTGGCGATCGCCCAACCCGGTGAGCGACGACGAGCCAGAGCCGAAATTGAGCAGCTAAAAGAGACGTTGTTGACCTCACGGGGCATTCGATACGAGCAGGATGTGCAGCCCTGGTTGGGGGATGAGGTAACGCTGGCGGTGACCACCCCTGACCTCGATCGGGATGCTGAGAATGGCAACCAACCAGGCTATTTGTTGGCGATCGCCACTCGTAACCCACAGCGATCGCGTGAGTTTTTGCAACTGTTTTGGCAGAAACAGGCTGTTGCAGGCGTAGATCTGGTGTTTGAACAGTATTCTGGGGTCAAGATTATCTACGGCAATCCGGCTACCCCTGCGGCAAATCTCGCTAATTTGGCGAGTGCAGTGGTGGGCGATCGCTTTGTGTTGTTCGCCAACGACCCCAAGGTCTTGCGGGATGCGATTACAAATGTTCAGGCTCCGGATCTGAGTTTGAGCCGCAGCAAGACCTACCAGAAAGGATTGGAACAATTGCCCGATCGCCAGATTGGCACACTCTTTGTCAGCTTGCCACACCTGGGGGATTGGTTGAGTGGCAGTCAGTTTCATCTGATCAACGCCGACGATGAAGATCTGCCGCACCTGTACGAGAGTTTAGTTGTTGCGCTGGAGCTAGACCCTCAAGGTGTGGTTGCAGAAACCGCATTGTTGACCGCTTTGGGGCAAAAATTGACCCCTGTCAAGCCTGCGCTCTCGGAACCTGTGGAAGCGTTGCAGTTCATTCCTGCGACCAGTTCTCTCTCGGCATCGGGAGTTGACCTGCGCCAGTTTTGGCAGGATGTGACAACGGGCTTGGCAGATTACAGCGTCCTATCAGCGTTGATCCAGCGATCGCTCACTCCTCTGGCTCAATCCATCAAGGCAGAACCTCCGGACTTATTCAATTGGGTGACTCAGGAGTTTGCGTTGGGGTTGCTGCCGTCCCCTGTTAAAAATCAAGCGGAGTGGGTCTTTGTGGCAGAGCGATCGCCCGATACCGATAGCGCGATTGAGCGATTTAATGCGATTGCTCAACAGCAGGGACTGAGCACAGGGCCGCTCACCCTCAACGATCGCCCCATCTATGCCTGGACTAAGCTCTCCACGCTTGCCAACGGACGCAAACAACGTCCTCCGGCTGTGCAGGCTGAGGTTCAAGCCGTTCACACGACAGTTGGCAAGTATGAGGTGTTTGCGACTTCTGTTGCTGCCCTCGATCAGGCTCTCAATGCCGCAAAAAGCTCTCTGCTAACCAACGCTCAATTTCAACAGGCGATCGCTACCATTGCCGCAAGGAACGATGGCTACTTGTATGTGGACTGGCAAGCCGTCCGAAAGCTCGCCAGCGAACGCCTTCCCCTGCTGAAATTGACTGAAGTCGTTGCGAAACCCGTCCTCGATCATGTGCGATCGCTGACGATGAGCAGCTATGGGAACGAAACTAACGTTCGGCGAGGCACTGTTTTTATCCAATTGCAAAACCCATAACCACTGGAAATTCCTAAATTTACGTATAGTTGCCTACCGTTAGCCTGATTCTGTGATTTCTTGATAAGTGAGGTCGCTGATATCCTCGATGGTCCTATGGTCAAGGGGTGTGAGTACTCAAGCCTTCTGTCGCCTGCCTCACTCGCTCAGGTGTAAATAGTGAGCTAATATACCAAAAACTATCCAGGTGGGCTGAAACTCTCTTCTAGTCCGCTTTGCCAGACTTCTAGCCGGAGTCTGCCCTGAACGTGCAACTCTGTTGGAGCGACAGCAAAATTTGTCCTAAAAAATTGAGCCAATCCTCCAGAATCCCCAAGTTCCCCGCCCCATTCCCTACTCCCGATTTCCCCCTTACCCCCTAACACTACTGTCATGGTCAACCCTGTTATTACCGTCAACAACGCTGGCGACTTTGATGATGGCGATCGCTCCAATGGCGTGACTACGCTGCGAGAAGCGATTGTGATTGCCAACGCTCAAGCGGGTGATGATGCGATCGCCTTCGATTTTGCAGCACCTCAAACGATTACCCTGACAAGCGTTTTGCCCGTTATCAACAGCAATATCGCCTTTCAGGGGACTGGGGCTAACAGCCTTACCATCAGCGGTAATAACCAGTTTCAGGTCTTTTTTGTCAACAGTGGAACTGTCAACTTCGCCGATTTAGCGATCGCCAATGGACTGGCTCGGGGTGGCAATGGTAGCAGTCTGGGAGGCAGTGGTGGTGGTGGTGCGGCGGGTCTGGGTGGAGGTTTGCTGATCAACGACGGCACAGTTACCGTCAACAACGTGATCTTTGCCAATAACCGGGCGATCGGGGGCAATGGCGGGAATGCGACACCGGGCATCACCCTGGGTGGTAGTGGTGGGGGCGTCGGGGGCAATGGCAGCAATGTCGGGGGTAATGGTGGCAATTTTGGCGGTTTAGGAGGCATTACCGTCCCCGGCAATCCCGGTGGCACAGGAGGTGCGGGTGCGGGTGGCGGTGGCGGAGATGGCGGTGGCGGTGGCGTTCCAAGCTTTGTGGGTGGTGCTGGAGGCTTTGCGGGTGGCGGTGGCGGTGGTGGCGGCAGTATCGGCTTGGGCGGTAATGGCGGCGATGGTGGTTTTGGCGGCGGCGGCGGCGGTGGCGGCGGCGGATTCTTTGGCAATCCAGGCGGTGGCGGTGGCGAGGGAGGTCGCTTTGCGGGTGATGGTGGCAGTGGGGATGGCGGCAGGGGAACTGGCGGCGGTGGCGGTGGTGCAGGGCTAGGTGGTGCTGTCTTTGTCCGATCGGGGTCACTCACGCTCAACGGTGTGCGCTTTCAAGACAACCGAGCCGAAGGAGGGAACGGGGGGTCGGGTGCGCCCCAAGCTGGTGGTGCTGGACAGGGCAAAGGTGGTGCCATCTTTATGAATGATGGGGCAACTGTTAGCAGTGTGGGTGCCCTGCCCATCTTTAGCGGTAATGCCGCAACTGATTCAGCGAATACGGCAACCGATAACGGCAATGTTTTTGGGGCGATCGCCCTGGTCATTCCCCAGGTCAGCATTACAGGAGCAGGAACCCTGACTGAGACGGGTACGACCGGAACCTTTACCATTTCGCGCGGGAGCAACACACTGGGTGATCTGGTGGTCAATCTGGGGGTTGCTGGAGATGCAACTTTTGGTGCTGGAGGAGATTACACCGTCACTGGAGCCAGTAGCTTTAATGCCTCTACGGGTACGGTTGTGATCCCCGATGGAGTTAGCAGTGTCACCATTACTGTCACGGCAAATGACGACATTCAAGCTGAGGCAGCAGAGGCGATCGCCCTGATGGTGCAACCTGGAACGGGCTACACCATTGCAACCGGGGGAATGGCGACTTTGACCATTGCTGCCAATGATACGGTGGTGACGAATACGGGCGATCGCGGAGAAGGGTCGCTGCGGCAAGCCGTGATCAATGCCAATGCCTTTGCTGGAGCTGACACCATTAGCTTTGACACAGCAGGAAGCTTTGCCACACCACAAACGATTCAACTGTCCTCTGGGCAACTGGAGTTAACGGGTGATGTGACAATTACGGGAACCGGAGCCAATCAGTTGACGCTGGATGGGGGCGATCGCTCCCGGTTGTTTAGGGTCAACACTGGGGTCACGGCTAACATCTCTGGGGTCACAATCACCAATGGCTTTGCCAGTGGCGGTGATGGGGGCGGCATTTTGAATGCAGGTAACCTGACCCTCACCAATAGCGTTGTCAGTAACAGTGAAGCCGATCGCTTTGGGGGTGGCATCTTTAACAGTGGCACGCTAACTCTGCTGGGCAGCACTCTGAGTGGCAATCAGGCAGATCAGGGGGGTGGTGGCATCGGTAACACGGGTGGAGTGGCGATCGCCAACAGCACTCTCAGCGGCAACCGTTCTGATGGAAGTGGGGGTGGATTGGGCAACCTGGGACCAGCCGCACGAGCCACCCTAGCGAATAGCACCGTGACGGGTAACCAGGCAAATGGTAGCGGTGGAGGTGTTTTTGATGTCGTCACCTTATCCAATACGCTGATTGCTGGAAACAGCAGTTCTACGGCTCCAGATGTCGCTGGTAATGTCACCAGCAATGGCTTCAACCTGATTGGTAATGGTACGGGGGCAACTGGCTTTACCCCAGCCGATCAGGTCGGGACTGGAATAGCACCTATTAATCCTTTACTCAGTCCGTTAGGGAACTACGGTGGAACGACTCCCACCCATGCCTTGCTTCCAGGGAGTGTGGCGATTAATGCTGGTTCGACCGCTGCGGCTCCTGCTACTGATCAACGCGGGATTGCTAGAGTCGGCACGGCAGACATCGGTGCGTTTGAATCCCAGGGGTTTACTCTGACGGTGAGTGGTTCTCCTCAGCAAGCATTGGTGAGTCTACCCTTTGAGCAACCGTTAATCGTCACCGTGACCAGTGCCGCAGGGGAGTCTGTCCAGGGAGGTCAGATTACCTTGACCCCACCGACTACGGGAGCCAGTGCCCTCCTCAGTAGCTCTACGGTCATCCTCGATCCCTCCGGTCAAGGTATAGTAGCTGCGCTCGCCAACGCTGTCAGTGGCACCTACACCGTCACTGCCACCGCAAGTGGGGTCACACCGGGGGAATTCGTTCTGACCAATGTTGTGCCAACGATCGCCCTGTCGCCCGCCACGCTCCCCAATGCGATCGCCGGAGTCCCCTATTTACAGACCCTGACGGCAACCGGAGGCAGCGGCAGTTACAGCTTTGCCGTGAGTTCCGGGAGTCTGCCCGCAGGCTTGACCCTATCCCCAGCGGGAGTCATCAGTGGCACCCCAACTACCACTGGATCGTTTAATGCGGCGATCACCGCGACTGATGTTTTGGGGTTTGTGGGATTGCAAACCTACTCACTGCAAACGCTGGCAGGTGCTCCGGCGGCGATCGCCCCCCTACCTGGCACAACGCCCCAAGCCACACTCGTGGGTACAGCGTTTACCAACCCCTTGCAGGTGCGCCTTACGGATGCTTTTGCGAACCCCATCAGTGGTAGTAGTGTTGTCTTCACTGCGTCCAATGTGGGAGCCAGTGGCAGTTTTGCTAACAGTTTGACCTTTACCGCCAGCACCGATAACAACGGCATCGCCACCGCTGCTCCCTTCATCGCCAATGCGATCGCTGGTAGCTACACCGTCATGGCTACCGCAGGCAACTTGTCCACCAGTTTTAACCTGACTAACAATCCCCCAAATGCCCTCTCGCTTGTTTTACCGACTGCTCAGACCGCAATTGAGGGGTTGCCACTGGTCTTCTCTGCGTCGGCTGGAAACCCCATTTCCTTTGGCAATCTGGCTAGTGACACGCTGGAAGTCAGTCTGGCAGTCAACACTGGGGTCTTGACACTGGGGAACACGGCTGGCTTGACCTTTACTGTGGGCGACGGCACGGCAGACCCAACCCTGACCTTTAGTGGGGCGATCGCCAGCATTAACGCCGCTCTGGAGACTCTTAGTTTCGTCGCAGTGGATTATTGCGGTGATGTCAGTCTGCAAGTCAGTGGTAGTGCGGCTGGCATCAGTGGCAGCGGCACAGTACCCATCACAGTCGGGGGCATTACCCTGACAGGTAGCGGCGAACTGAACGGCACCCAGTGCGAAGACACCCTCACTGGCAGCACCACCAACGATGTCTTCACGCCTAAACGAGAAGACGACCTCCTAACAGGAGGGGGTGGTCAAGATAGCTATTTGATTCGACTGGGAGATGGCACGGATACCATCACCGACTTTAGTGGAGTTGGCACCGGATTTTTGCCAACAGCAGCAACGATCGCCAATGCGGACACACTGAAGTTTACCGGGGCAGGGCTAACGCCCCAAAATCTGCTGATGACTCAGATTGGGGCAGATGTGGCGATCGCCTTTGAGGGCATTTCGACGGTGCAGGTGATTCTCAAAAACATCTCCCTTGCCACGCTCGATAACCTGGCCACGACGACAGGTGCCTCCCATACGTTGAGCAATATCTGGTTTGATGGGCAAACTGCACCCCAGGACAACCTGGATGTCATTGATGCCAACTCCACCCGAAACACGGTGTTCAACACCAATGCCGTTACTTTTTTGAATGACCTCAACAACACCGTATCTGGCTTTGACAACTCCGCTGATGTGATCAACGGTCAAGCCGGAGACGATCGCCTCGATGGTAGGAGCGGTAACGATCTGCTGCGGGGAAATCAGGGCAACGACACTTTGTTGGGGCGCGATGGAGAGGATCGCCTCAGTGGGGGCGATGGCAATGACAGTCTGACGGGGGGCACGGGTCGCAATACCCTGACAGGTGGCGAAGGCAGTGATCGCTTTATCTTGACGCGATCGGGAGGAACGGACACGATCACTGATTTTGTGGATGGAGTCGATCGCCTCGGATTGCCTTCTAACACCTCCTTCCAAAATTTGGTCATCACGCCAGGAACAGGGGCAAACAGTAACAACACCCTGATCCGACGCAGTGGCTCCACTGAAATTATTGCTATTTTGATTGGCGTTCAAAGTAGCCTGATTACCTCGGCTGACTTTGCCACCTCGTAAACTGGATCTCATGACCTCCAGAATTCAAACCCTACCCACTGAGGTAGTTCACCTCATGGCGGCGGGAGAAGTGATTGACTCGCTTGCCGCTGTCGTACGCGAATTAGCCGAAAATGCGATCGATGCAGGGGCAACCCGGATTCACGTTGCTCTGTGGTTGCCCCAATGGCGGGTGCGAGTGGCAGACAACGGCAGTGGCATCAGCCTGGATGATTTAAAGCAGGCAGCCACCCCCCACAGCACCAGCAAGATCCACAACAGCGATGACCTGTGGCAGATTAACAGCCTCGGTTTTCGTGGAGAAGCGTTGCATAGTCTGGCTCAACTGGCTCAGCTCGAGATTTGTAGTCGCTCTATGCAGTCGCCTGAGGGGTGGCGGGTCGTCTATGATGCGCAGGGTGACCCGTTGACTGTAGATGTCGTGGCGATCGCCCCTGGTACAGTCGTCACGGCGGCTGACCTGTTTGGGAACTGGCTCCCCCGTCGAGAAAATCTTCCCAACGCCACACAACAACTACGGGCAGTCCAGGCCGTCATTCAACACATGGCACTGTGCCATCCCCACATTACCTGGCAGGTGGAGCAGGACGATCGCCCCTGGTTCTCTATCTGGGCAAGCCCTTCTCCCCAGCAAATCCTGCCCCAACTCCTCCGCGATCTCCAGCCCCCCGACCTCCAGGAACTCCTGATTCCCCTACCGGAGCTGATCCCCTCAACAGAGGCACTTAACCCAACAGACGCGATGAATAGTGTCTCCCCTCCCTCCTCCCTCTACCTGCTCATCGGACTGCCCGATCGCTGCCATCGCCATCGTCCTGACTGGGTTAAAGTTGCCATCAATGGGCGAGTGGTCAAAACTCCTGAACTGGAGCAGGCAATTCTAGGGGCTTTTCGCCGTACGCTGCCGCGCGATCGCCACCCAATTTGTTTTCTGCACCTACAAATTCCGCCTGACCAGATCGATTGGAATCGTCATCCCGCCAAGACAGAAATCTATTTGCAAGCGGTGGAACACTGGCAGGAGCGGGTCAGAGAGGCGATCGCCCAGACGATGCAACTCAACGGCAGCTTACCTGAAGCGACCCACGCTCAACGGTTGGGGCAATTGCTCAAAGTGGCAGAAGCGCAGGGAGCCTACCATCACAGCCGCTCCCTGCAATCGCTTACACCTGAAGCGGTGGAGGACGATCCGGTAAACCACCCACCACAATCGCCCAGTGCTCTTCGAGCGATCGCCCAGGTTCACAATATGTATATCCTGGCGGAGCACCCCAACGGCGTCTGGTTAGTGGAGCAACACATCGCCCATGAACGGGTGCTCTATGAACAATTGCGCGATCGCTGGACCCTCGTTCCGCTCGATCCACCCATTATTCTTCCGCAACTCTCACCCGCTCAAATCGAACAACTTCAACGGTTAGAGTTAAGCGTGGATTGCTTTGGCAATGACCTGTGGGCAGTCCGCACCGCTCCAGAACCGCTAGCCCAACGCCCTGATTGTGCTGATGCCCTGCTCGAACTGAGTCTGGGCGGTAACCTCGATACGGCCCTCGTTGCTACTGCCTGCCGCACTGCCATTCGCAATGGCACACCGCTGACCCTGACAGAGATGCAAACCCTACTCGACCAGTGGCAACAAACCCAGATGCCCCGCACCTGTCCCCATGGCCGTCCGATTTGTCTGCAACTTGAGGAATCGAGCCTTTCCCGCTTCTTTCGGCGACATTGGGTCATTGGCAAAAGCCATGGCATCTAGCCGCTTACGTCGGTTCGGGTTAAGCCCCTAACGAATCAATTGGTGGTTATCAGAACCAAGTCCGCCGTCACGGACTACAGAAAGTCAAGAGTTTGCCAAACCGACGCAGGTCGGTTTTGCTCCCATAGCGGCGGTTTCAACCGCCAAGATTCTTATCTCGAACTCAAGTTTATTTACAGGACAACGAACCAAACACCTGCTCCGCGATCGCCTGTGCTTCATCCCCAGATGTCGTAAGCGTGACAAACAGTAGGTTTTGATTGTGTTGTATAGCCGTTTGATAGGTCAGAGTCGGGATAGTGCTAGTCATCGTGCTCTGCTCTCCCTCAACTACTGTCACCGTCACCGCTTGTCCACACAACTGCTTGGTTTCGGTGCGGCTAGCCAGAATGCTAATATTTTGACCACTTTGGTTCTCAAAGCTCTCTCTAAACGAGCTTTGGAATGAGTCCTGAAACTCATTTGCGTTGCTGGGCACTTTACCCAACATCAGCGTCACCTCCCCAGGATTGCTCGCACTGCCCACACCAACAAAGGTCATACCGCTAAATTCCATGGACATAAACCCTTCAGATCCGCCTGGAATGTCGTAACCCATGATGCTCTGAGCCGTTTGCTCTGCCTGTTGTGGGTCAGCAGACATATTGAGAAATCGCTGGACAAAGAAGGCTAAGCCAATGCTTCCAAGAATGAATAGGAGAAATAAGCCACCGCAACCAATTCCAATCCACTTGAAGACGTTGAGGGATTTTTGCGGTTGAGGAACTTGAGGAGTATCCATATCTTCTTCCTTAAGGTGGATGTAGAAGGTCGCTCAAGCCTAACTGATCTAACCCCAGCCTGTAGAAAAAAGTTATGGTTTTTGATGTCGCTCTCCTCTGCATTAACTGGATTGTTGTATCCACGTTTCCCGAACGCGATCAACCACCTGATCCAACCCAACTGCCCGTGAAGCTTTTAACAAGACGCGATCGCCCGGTTTGATCAAACTCAGTAATCTTTCCACAACTTCATCGTGACTTGACAATTGCTCTGTAGGGGTCGGATTGGCACCCTTTGCCATGGCTTGACTCTCCTCCTCATCCGCCAAAATCAGCAGATGATCAAGATTCAGGTCACGCACGGCTACCCCTACCTGATGATGAAATTCGGGCGATCGCTCCCCCAGTTCTTTCATCGTCCCCAACACGGCAATCCGTCGGCGACCTGATGTTTGGGATAGCAGGTGCAACGATGCCAGCATGGATTCCAGGCCAGCGTTATACGTTTCATCGAGAAGCACGACATCTTGCGGCAAGTCGTATCGGCGGGCTCGTCCTTTCGGTAATTCCACGGTGACCCCTTTCATTAAAGGCGACCAATCGATACCCAAGACGTTGGCAACCGTTAACGCTGCTAGATAATTCAAAGCATTGTGGCGTCCCGGTAAAGGCAATGGAAAGGTCATCCCTTCCACAACGAGGGTTTGAGGATCGAGCAATTGTCCGTGAATGTCTCCCCCTTCCAGTCCATAGGTCAGAGTTTTACCCTGCCATACCTGTGCTGCTGTTGCCGTTAAGCGAGCATTGTCATGGTTCAACACGGCAACTCCGGTCACTGGCATCTCGGCTAAAAGCTCACATTTAGCGGTAGCGATCGCCTGCTCTGATCCCAACCGACCAATATGGGCTGTCCCTACGTTGGTAATGACAGCGATGTCAGGACGCGCAATCTGGCTCAACAACGCGATTTCCCCCAGCCCTCGCATTCCCATCTCAATCACGGCATAGTCGTGATTCTCGCTCAGGTCGAGTAGCGTTTTGGGTACCCCAATCTCATTGTTAAAGTTTCCGTACGTTTTAAAGACGGTGCCTTGAGTGGCTAAAACCGCTGCAATCAGCTCTTTAGTGGTGGTTTTGCCGACTGACCCTGTGACCGCAATTAAAGGAATTGTAAAGCGGTTGCGCCACCAGTGGGCGATCGCCTGATACGCTACCAGAGTATCTTTTACAACCAGTAGCGGTAGGGCTTCTGCACCAGAGACGACGTGATCGACAACCGCAGTGATCGCTCCTTGTTCAATTGCCTGTTGCACAAAGGTATGCCCATCAAAGGTTTCACCCCGCAATGCCAGAAACACTTCCCCCGCTTGCAACGCTCGGCTATCCGTGGTGATCCGGGCTGCAATCGTCATTTGATCACGCGATAAATAATTCAGGGGTGTGGCTTGGAGAATCTCAACCAGTTGAGCCGGGGAAACGTGACAGGTCATGTAATCGAATCATGAATTGATTAGGTAATCATACCCTTGGTATTCGTTCTTCGATGCCTTTAAATCAAGAAGATGAACTTTAGAACAAGAGTACGCACAGTATCGTATTGCCCTAATTTAAATCACATATAGTGATAGTAAATCTACTGAGAAACTATCAGTAAAACGACCTGATTTGAATGACCTATTTTGAGTGCAGCTACTCTTTTTCTTCATCAAAGCTTCATACGTATGGTGACTTGAATCACAGTATCCATTAACTAAATTTAAGTACCATCAAATACGTTATGAAGTAGAGACATTAGCGCGATTAAATAACCAATCCATCCGACCTAACTGAAGTTGGATGGCTCGTGTAGTGACTCTTCTAACCAGGTCTTGGCGGTAGCTAAATTTGGCATAGTAGAGTGACCTTTGAAATAGTCAGAGGAGCGCCTGTTTGTGGTGACTAGCTGGACAAGTCGAGGTAACAGACAAATCAGTGCTGATGAGCAGAGGCTTTATGACCATTTCCTCTATTGGGTAGACATTGAGTCTCCAGGTGAATTGGTCGATCGGTTCCATGCCTTATTTATTGACGGTGCTCGATATCCCGATTCGGAAATTGTCGCCGCTCTCGACAAAGTTGTTTCCTCCAAGCTTGCTGCTGAAGAATTCCGCTACGTTCTAAACCGCTGTTGCCACATTCTCATCAACCGTTGGCAGGCGCGATCGCAATCTCAAATGGCGATCCCTGAGCTAATCAACCTGTTTGAAGCCACGCCCACCTCTTCGGTTAGCGTTCACCGCTCCCGTACGGTTCGTCGGTTGCGCGAGTTGGTCAAGCTTTTCACCGAAACAGAGCAATATTTGACGCTGTATCGGTTGGCTCAAGTCTTAAATGAAGCGGCGGAAGCCAATGCTGGTAATCGTCCGTTAGGAACGTTAATTCGCCGCTACCCTTATCTCTATGAGCACTGTCTGATCAGTGATGACAGCTCTCAGGAGCATCAGCAAACGATCCGCCAGATTCAAGCCAATATTCAACGCCAGTTTGAAATCGATCTGTCTCAATACATCACCTATCAGGTTCGTCGGGCACAACTGGCTGCCAGACCTTCTGCCCCAACGCCTCGCATCATCCAACCCATCGCAAATCCAACTCTGCTAGGTGATCAGGAACTCGGTAGAGCCATCAAGCATTACGTTGGCAAAGTGCATAACGGCAGAAGTCACAAGGATGTTGCTCACAGCTTCTTAGCCCACAGTGGTCAGGCGGTTTCCTATAAAACCTTTAAGGACGACCTGTATCAATACATCACAGCCGCTGTTGATCCTGAATATGGCAAACGCCAGTTCAACAATCAGCTCTACAATCAGTTACAAGCGATCTTTCCTGAAAGCAATTCAAAAAAACTGAATGATTTCTTGATGGTTCGGACATGCAGCCAACTGCTCAATTTCCTGGTGGCTGACACCCCCAATCGTCCTAATCATTTCGTTTTCATTGATCTGATTACCAATCTTGGTCCCATCCTGACGACCAGTATTTTGCTTAAGATTATTCTTATTTGCCGCAAGGTTAAGCCCTGCTTAGAGCGGCGATTGTCTATCCTGTTTGGGCATTACGAATCTTACAACCGTGATGCAGTACAGTGGCTGATTAGCCTTTTAGAAAATGTCAACGTAGCCCTGAGTACTCATTTTGGGGCGATCGATTTGTCTTTCATTCGATAATTTCATCACTGGTTCGCTGAGATTAATCGTTAGTTGTAGTTAATCTCTGGTTGAGAGTCACTGATAGCGAATGAATGGCAAAAGGGTAGAATCTCATTGCCTGATGCTTCCGTTTTTTACAGCCTCCAACACCTCACAAGAAAGTTGGACAATTCTAAGTCAACAGGTATGGATAGAGTGGTTTGTTGTTGATTAATATAAAGATCGAGTGTTTGTTGTTTAATTGACATCCGTACTAGTAAAGGAGAAGAACGCATGACCCAAGTGGTCTTAGGTGAAAACGAAGGAATTGAGTCCGCTCTACGACGATTTAAGCGTCAAGTTTCTAAGGCAGGCATCTTGGCAGATGTAAAAAGCCATCGCCATTTTGAGACTCCCCTAGAAAAGCGCAAGCGTAAGGCAGTCATGGCACGCCGTAAGCGTCGCTTCCGCTAAGAAATTCATCCGCGAGGGAGCTGATTGATGATCCATATGCCTCCCTCGTGATCTTATCTTTCCCCGAACGTGTGACCTATTCAGAGCAACCTGATCTAGACAGAGAACTGGAAGAAACCGTCCATAGCTTCCATGAGATTCAGTCAGAGCTGCATTATCAACAGGCGCAAGAGGCTTTACAGCAGCTTGTCGCAAAGTTAAACCTGACCCCCAGAGAGCGGGCAGGTTTGGAGCCAGAAATTTACAGTTTGCAGTCCATGCTAGAGCGATTAGAACAGCAGATTGTTCAAATTGCCGTCTTTGGCATGGTTGGTCGAGGCAAGTCATCCCTTCTAAACGCGCTGTTAGGGCAGGCGGTGTTTGAGACGGGACCCACTCATGGTGTCACTCAAACCATTCAGCGGGCAGACTGGAGCCTGAAGCGAGAACCGATTGCAGGCAGCGATCATGACCTCCTGCGGGTGTCGTTGCATGGGCTGGGGCGATCGCACATTGAGCTAATTGATACCCCTGGCATTGATGAGGTGGATGGGGAAGCCCGTGAACGACTGGCACGCCAATTGGCAAAACAAGCAGATTTGATTCTGTTTGTCATTGCTGGTGATATGACGAAGGTTGAGTTCGATGCTCTATCAGAACTCAGACGATTTAGTAAGCCGATCCTGCTGGTCTTTAATAAGATTGACCAATATCCCAATGCCGATCGCCTGGCGATCTACCACAAGATTCGCGATGAGCGGGTGCGAGAGTTGCTCTCCCCGGATGAAATTGTCATGGCGGCAGCTTCTCCCCTGGTAGCACAGGCGGTGCGTCGCCCTGACGGTAAGATGATTGCCCAATTGAGTCAGGGTGCGCCTCAGGTTGATGAGTTAAAGCTCAAGATTCTAAATATCCTGCATCGAGAGGGCAAATCGCTTGTAGCACTTAACACGATGCTCTACGCGGATGATGTGAATGAGCAAGTGATGCAGCGTAAACGAGAGATTCGCGAGCGGTCAGCCAATCAGGTGATCTGGAATGGGGTCATGACGAAGGCAGTGGCGATCGCCCTGAACCCGATTACTGTTGTTGATCTGGTCAGTGGTGCTGTGATCGATATTGCTTTGATTCTCACGTTATCCAGGCTTTATGGCATTGCTATGACTCAGCAGGGGGCATTGTCCCTGTTGCAAAAAATCGCGTTAAGTATGGGTGGCATTACAGCAACGGAGTTGATTACCAATTTGGGATTAAGTTCGCTCAAAACGGTGTTGGGACTGTCAACTCCGGCTACAGGGGGGATTACCCTGGCTCCTTACATAACGGTGGCATTAACGCAGGCAGGCGTGGCAGGGGTGTCTTCCTACGCGATTGGGCAAATCACAAAAGAATATTTGGTGAATGGAGCGTCTTGGGGACCCGATGGACCCAAGGCAGTGATTCATCGCATTTTGACTTCCTTGGACGAAGCCTCAATTCTCAATCGTATTAAAGATGAACTGAGAGCCAAACTGGACATGGGTAGCCGATTGCGTGAGGATGGCTAAAACAGTCCTGCTCTTGAGAAATTTATTTGAAATAGTTATCAATGTAACCCTCAATGATCGATTTTTGAGTGACAACGGTATGCTGATGAGGGGTCGCTTAAACCAATTCGCGCGATCGCACATCGTGCCCACGACAGAAATCACCTGAAGTTGTTATCGTAGGTTCTAACGCTTTCATGCCCCTCATCGCTGAAGCAGCATGGTGACTAAAGACTCAAAACTTCGTAATTCTAGCAAACTCGTCAACCTCGTCAAGATTGACGCTTGGCTCGCAGCCTTTACTAGACGAGGAAACGTCAAGGTTGATAACCTCAACAACCCAACCTCCTTGAATGCCACAGGTTCCTGGCGACGAGTTGCCCAGTGGACGGGGGTTACCCTTGCCGCCTGTGTCGTCGGTGTGGCTGAACGGGCGATCGCCCAAAGTGCGCCTGAGCCTGTCATTGATGTCGGTATCGTGCAGCGATTTGGCGACGAAGCCGATGATCAGTTGACATTGCAACCCTTGGGTGGCGATCGCTTGACGTTGCAATTCAAAACCGGAGAGCAGACCCAAACGGTCACAACGACAGGGACAGTCAAACTGGAAGTGACGATGCAACCCCTGCCCCAACCTCAAGCCGTGGAACGGGTGGTGTTAAGCACCCATCGCAGCTTTGAGAGTGCCGAAGATAGTGCCAATCAGTGGCGCGCACAAGGGATTGAAGTGGAAATTGCCCAACCCCGACAGTGGCAGGTATGGGCAAAACGGGATACCTATCACAGCCCATTGTTGCGACGGTTGTTGCTGCAAAACCTGCGAGCACAGGGGTCAGACAATGCCTCTCAAAATGCGTTTATCGATAGCCAGGTTCAACAACGAGTCCCTAAAGCGACATTTACGGTCAATGGTTATCGCTATCAACGTGACAATTTGCAAATTGCGACAGCAAACAGTCGAGTCTATGTCGGCGAAAGCAATACCAACCGCGATCGCCGCTTGTATGGTGGCAGATTGCACCTCCAGCCCAACGCCTATGGGACGTATACGCTGGTGAATCGAGTCCCGATTGAAACGTACCTGCGCGGAGTCGTTCCCCATGAAATCGGACTGGGTGCTCCCTCAACGACGATCGAGGCACAAGCAATTCTGGCACGGACATATGCGCTGAGAAACCTGCGTCGCTTTGCTATCGACAACTATCAACTCTGTGCTGACACTCAATGCCAGGTTTATCGAGGCTTGACGGGAGCCGCCGCCGAGAGTGATCGGGCGATCGCTGCGACTCGTGGGTTGGTGTTGACCTATGAGAATGAACTAGTTGATGCCCTCTATTCTTCGACAACAGGTGGAGTGACAGCCCCCTTCAGCGATGTGTGGAATGGTCCCAATCGCCCTTATCTAAGGGCAGTGGTTGACTCCGTGCAGAACGTTTGGAATTTACAGCAATTGCCCCTGTCCAACGAACAGAATTTTCGGGCTTTCATTAACCGCAAAGACGGGTTTAACGAAAATGGCTGGGATATGTTCCGGTGGCAGGTCGAGAGTAACCTGATTGAAATCGAAACTGACCTGCGTGAATATCTGCGGAATCGGCAAAATCCGTTGGCTAACTTCACCCGCATCGAAAGTCTGGAGGTCGTAGAGCGATCTGCGGCAGGACGAGTGCTTAAAATGGCAGTCCAGACGGATCGAGGGCTGATCGAACTGCAAAAAGACGAGATTATGCGGGCTCTCTATGCCCCTAACAGCACCCTTTTCTACATTGAGCCAGTGTATGAAACGGTAACTCTGCCTGAAGCGCAACCCCCACAGGCGATCGCGGCATCCCCGAAACCTGAAGTTGGTACGGCTCCTAAGACAGACATTCCCCCTGCTCAAACGGCTCAAATCAACCCATCACAGCGATTAAAGGGCTATGTCTTTGTTGGGGGTGGTTTAGGGCATGGTGTGGGCATGAGCCAAACGGGAGCCTATAACCTGGGCGATCTCAGATGGTCGGCTGCTCGTATCCTCAGCTTCTATTACCCAGGAACTCAGGTACAACCTCTGAATGCAGACACCGTTTATTGGCGCGAGCCAGAAGTCGAAGAATAAGAAGGTGAAGAGTTAGCGTCAATGGTCAATGGCTAGTGGTCAATGGTCAATGGCTAGTGGTTAATGGTCAATGGCTAGTGGTCAATGGCTAGTGGTCAATGGTCAATGGTCAATGGCTAGTAGTCAATGGTCAATGGCTAGTAGTCAATGGTCAATGGTCAATGGCTAGTGGTTAATGGTCAATGGTGACTGATGACAGCTAACAAATTAAAAAACAACAAGGCAGGAACACGATCGCGTCCTGCCTCACCTTCTTATATAAGGCAAACCCAAAATGGGGATGCCAGACAAACTTAAACTTAGTAGAGTTCCTCTTCCTGGTGGGTGATGATGGTGCAATCGGAAGTGGGGTATGCCACACAGGTCAGAACATATCCAGCTTCGATTTGGTCATCATCGAGGAAGGATTGATCAGATTGATCAACGGTGCCTTCCTTGATTTTGCCAGCACAGGTCGAGCAAGCACCAGCACGACAGGAGTAGGGGAGGTCAATTCCCTGCTCTTCAGCAGCATCGAGAATGTACTCGTCGTCTGGAACGTCGATGGTAGTATTCAGCCCTTCGGCCTCGTTGATCAACGTGACCTTAAAAGTAGCCATGTAGCAAATCCTCTCAATAGTTGAAACGGCAGTCTGAGCTTCATTAAACAGTAACTATCACAACACTATTGCAGTGAACGCTCATCCGTTTAATCTGCTCTTCTCTGATACTACGGGAAAACCTAAAAGGATGTGACATTTAATCGAAGAATCCTTGAATGGGATTCGTAATGTGATGTTTAGACTTAATCCTGAATTACTTATAAGTGAAGGTTAAGGGTTGCTGATTGATACATCTTAGGCTGAGACAATGAAGGACGGAATGAGTTGATAGTGAAGGATTTTGAACAGATTTATTAATAGATGGCATTTGACAAATCAGCCTTGTTTATCTTTCAAATAAAGAACAATAAACACTCTATAACCGTAATGCTTTCCTTTACTTCTTAGGTAAGAGATAAAAGCAGAGAATACTTGATTCAAATTGAGGGATCAAACTCACCAGATGGTTAGCGATCGCGAGAACAGGTCACTACTGCAAACGCCATTCCCGACAGGAACCGATGAATTTTATTCAGTGTCATGCTGGATTGTTAGTAGTTTCAACGGTGACTTATGTCGCAGTTTGATGTAGAACTGAACAGAATTCACAGGAGCTATACACCTCATCTTTTCATCTTTTTATCCTTTTAAGACACTATGCCCAATCAAGCGACTGCTTACAATGTTGTATTTCCCCTACGAGTGGGGTTGGTGGGCACAGGGTACGCCGCCAAAACAAGAGTCGAGACGTTAAAAACTGATGCGCGATCGCACCTGATTGCTGTAGCAGGTCACAGTCGCACTCGTGCTGCTGAATTTGGCAAAACCCATGACATTCAAGCGTTTGACTCATGGGAGGCGTTGGTGCGCGACTCGGATATCGACCTGGTGTTTATCTCCACGATCAACCGCGATCACGGTGCGATCGCACGAGCCGCCCTAACCGCTAAAAAACATGTGGTGATTGAATATCCTTTGGCGTTAGATCTGGCAGAGGCAGAGGAATTGCTGGTTCTGGCAAACGAGAACAATTGCTTTTTGCATGTCGAACATATTGAACTCTTGAGCGGCATTCACCAGGCGATCGTCGATCACCTGCTCAGCATTGGTACACCTTTTTATGTGCGATCGAGCAATATCAATCCACAACGCCCTGCACCGCAGAAGTGGACTTATCAAGCAGAGTTATTTGGCTTTCCATTAGTTGGGGCTGTCTCCCGTATTCACCGTCTGACTAATCTATTTGGACAGGTCGTGACCGTGAGTTGTCAGTCACGTTACTGGAAACCAGATGAGGCTTCAGATGCTTACACCTCGTGTTTGTGTACGGCTCAACTACGCTTTGCCAGTGGACTCATTGCTGAAGTGATTTACGGGAAGGGAGAAGCACTATGGCAGGGCGATCGCAGCCTCATCATTCAGGGTGAGAAGGGAGCGATTCTGATGGATGGAGAAGAGGGAACCTTGATTTTGGGCGATGAAACACAATCGTTAGAAGTCGGGAGCCGACGCGGCTTATTTGCTAGAGACACACTTACGGTGTTGGATCATCTAGAAAAAGGCACCCCCCTCTATGTCTCACCCAGCGATAGTTTGTATGCATTGCGAGTTGCTGATGCAGCCCGACAATCAGCAGAAACCGGAGAAACGGTGAAGGTATAGCGACTGTCTTGACAGTTGCTGTAGTCGTAGCCACATTCGGTGGGGCGGAGGTGAGTCAGGAAGCTCCCCAGCATCAGGGTTTGACCCATTGCCTCTGCCTTAAGCTTCTTAACCAAAGCTATAGCAACCAAGGGATTGGTTAGGACGGGGTGCAGGGGTGGAACCCCTGGCTGAGGGTGCAGCCCCAGACTCCTTGTATTAAGTATTAACTGTCTAGACAGCTATATAAATACCTGGCGAATGAATTCGCGGTTATGGGAGCCAAGTCCACCTGCGCGAACTACGGACAATCAAGGTATGCCGAACCGACGCAGGTCGGTTTTGCTCTTGTAGCTGCGGTTTTAACCGCCAAGATCCCGATCCCAAACTCAAGTTAAGCTAACGTTTGAGTTAGCGTGATCCAACGCTGTGTCAGAGGGTTCGTTGACGCGACGGGAATACCACCATTCCTTAAGCGATAGGGGCAATTTTACCCAGTAGAGCGTCATGACAAGCGGTTCCCCAGGGTGGTGTTGCTCCAGAATCTGGACGGAATAGGATGGAGAATTTTTAGACGACAAATCGACGACGAATCGTTTACCAATTCGCCGCCAACTTGGTTCTTTGCCACGCCACTCTAATCGGCAACAGGGCCAGGGCAATTCTTCTCGATCAAATAAGCGACAACAGGGACCAATCACTCGATAAGTGAAATGTCCACCGGGGCTTGAAAAAGTATCTCCAAACTGGAGTGGATGCTGAGGTAACTTCAAGCTAAGACTGCATCAAGATAACTTTACGGATTGGCAATGCGAAACAGTTTTTCTTCTGGGGCGATCGCCAATCGGCCTTGACCCATCGCCGGATCAACCAGCATTAATGACACTTGTCAATTGACACTTACCAGCTTGACTTAACAACACCCGGTAACAACCCCTGGTGAGCCATTTCACGGATAACGTGACGAGATAGCCCGAAATCGCGGTAAACCCCTCTGGGGCGACCTGTCAACCAGCAACGATTGCGGTGACGAGTGCGAGCACTGTTACGAGGTAGCTGTTGAATTTGCCGATGAATTTCAAGCTTTTCTTGCTGAGAAGTCGCGCTTGCAAATTGCTCTTTTAACTCTGCTCGTTTTGCAGAATACTTCTCCATTAATCGTTCGCGCTTCTTCTCGCGCTCAATCATGCTCTTCTTTGCCATGAACCTGGGATAACTCCGGAAAAAATCAAGACAGCATTCTCTATAGTAACTAACTTTTGAGCCAATGACCAAAGCAACGGTCACAGGCTAGGGCAATGTCACGACCGGGGTTGGTGGAGGTGTCACCTTTGCCATATTCACTGAGGGACACAAATCTGCCAGTAAACACCGCTCACAGGCAGGGTTACGCGCCATGCACACGGCCCGACCATGATAGATCAGGCGAATTGACCAGTTTTCCCAATCGGGCTGAGGCAAAAGCTCGATCAAGTCTCGTTCAATGCGCACCGGATCATCGTGCTCAGTTAGACCCAGACGGTTGCTCAACCGCTTGACGTGAGTATCAACGGTAACTCCGGCGTTAATGCCGTAGGCATGTGCCAACACAACATTGGCAGTTTTACGGGCGACTCCGGGCAGTTTCAACAACTCCTCCATGAGTTTGGGCACTTCCCCGCCGTACTCTGTCACAATCATGCGACAGGCAGCCTGGATATTTTTGGCTTTATTTCGGTAGAAACCCGTCGATCGCACCAGAGTTTCGATTTCCGATAGCTCTGCACTGGCGAGTGCAGCGGCATCAGGGAACCGCCGGAATAGCTCTGGGGTTACCATATTGACGCGCTCATCGGTGCATTGAGCCGAGAGAATGGTTGCCACCAGCAGTTGCACTGGAGTTTCGTAATTGAGGGAACAGGTGGCATCGGGATAGAGCCGCTTGAGCCGCACCAGAATCTCCAGTGCGCGATGTTTTTTGGCAGCTAGCTTTCGAGAAATACCCACAGTTTTAAGCCAGAGATTTAGCGGTGGAAGATTTCGAGTTGAGCGGTATCACGAACGATCAGGAAGATTCCCAAGCCTAAGAGCAATACTAAGCCCGTTTGCATGACATTTTCTTGCAGGCGATCGGGCAGGGGTTTGCCGCGCAACGCCTCAATTAACAGGAACAGCAGTTGCCCACCATCGAGAGCAGGCAAAGGCAAAATGTTAATGATAGCGAGGTTGATGCTAATGATGGCGGTATAGGGGAAGAGGCTGAAGGGGTCGGAGGTGACTAACCCTGCGCCCTGTTCCACAATTTTGACGGGACCTGCGACTTGACCTGCCACCTGTGAGAAGTTGGTGATTAGCATGACAAAGCCCTGTACCGTCCGGGTGAACATGTTTTGGAACATGTCAGCCGCTAATCCGAAGACTTCAAAAATCCCGTTGGGGCGACGGAACTGGAGTTTGCCATTGGGTTGCAGTTGAACGCCGATGCGGGGGGTGCCACTGGCATCAGGGATTGGGGTAACGATGAGATCCAGTTGGCGATCGCCCCGTTGCACTGTCAAATCAATCGGTTCGTTGGGGCTGCTCTTGATCGTGTCCATCAGCGTCGTCACTGCCCCTTCAGAGGCTCCCAGGGATTGCCCATCCACTGCCAAAATGATGTCTCCGACGCGAATTCCGGCTTGAGCCGCTGGCGACTCTTGCGAAATGACCTCTGGAATCAGTACTCCAGGTTGATAGTTAACCCCATTGGGCACGCCAACCGCTGTAAATTGAGCGACATAGACTAAGTAAGCGAACACCAAATTAGCAATCACACCCGCGCTAATGACGATCGCCCGATCGAGGACAGGTCGATTTTTTAACAAATTGGGATCGTTTGGAGGAATTTCACTATCGGGGTCATCGTCTGGAAATCCAACAAAACCACCCAGTGGGATTGCTCTCAATGCGTATTCGGTTTGCGGACCCTGATATTTCCACAGGGTAGGACCAAACCCAATAGAGAACCGATTCACATGAATTCCTTGAAGACGGGCTGCAAAAAAGTGCCCCATCTCGTGTACCACAATCAAAATAGCGAGAGCTGCGATTGTTGCTAAGGTCGCCGCTAAAGTCATAAGCCCGGAACATTGCTCAATTTATGTTCCTACTATTCTAAGGTGCATTTTCTCCAGACAGCCTGAACAATAGGGAAGGTTTTGTTGCAACGGGTGGGGGCAAAGACATGGTGAGCTACAACTCTACCCCTTCAACTCTCTACCTTTCAACCTGATTATCGATTTGCAATGACTGCATCCTGGGGAATCATGGGATCGATCGCCACCCATCCCGTTTGGGTGGGAGTATGAATTTCAAAGTGCAGGTGAGGTCCGGTAGAGTTGCCCGTGCTACCGACCCAACCAATAACCTGACCTTGCTGAATGTTGGTGCCGGGTTCTACAGCGATATTGGAGAGGTGAGCATAGAGTGTGCGTTGGCTGGGATCGCTGTGTTCCAGGACAACCGTTAAGCCATAACCGTCCATAAACTCGGCGGTGACAACTTGACCTGACAGGGCGGCTAAAACGGGAGTGCCATAGGGTGCGCCAAAATCAACGCCATGATGAAAGCGGCGATCGCCAGTGATCGGGTGAATGCGCCAACCAAACCGGGAAGTAATTTCAGCCACGATTGCCAGGGGATAGGTCATCGTTTGAAAGGCCTGCATCAGTAGGGGCTGATAGCTGATATTGGTCATAACTGGAGTCACAGCCTTACATTTGCTGATGTTTCGCTGCACTCGATATTGCTGAGCCCGTTCCACCAGGCTATACAGCATGTCGGGATACTGCCCTCTCAGGTTTAGGGTTGGTGTTGCGATCTGGTCAACTTCGGCAGTCTTACAAACCTGTGGACGGGTTGATCCGAGTTGCCGTAAATATTCTGCTGGAATTTGATCTTGAATATTGAGGGGAGGCTCAGCGGAAACAGCAGAACCATCCGAAATTCCAGCAGTTTCGGAAGGAGGTGCTGCCAAAACGTCTGCCTCTATGGCATCAATTTCGGTCAGAAGTGCCGCTTGAGATTCCGCAGGCAGGGCGGGATTTTGGGCAGTTCGACGGGCTTGGGCAAAGTCGCCAACGTGAGCATAGTACAGGGCAGATTTAGTCAGGTTTTCCCGCAGACGAGCTTCCCGCTCTGGTCGGTCTTGTTCAACCAGGCGAGCAAGCCGCTCACTGACACTTAACCGTTGCGCTGTTGGATTCTCAGGGACCGGAGAGGTTTCAACCGGGCTTTCAGGAATTGCCGTTTCAACCGAGGGAGTTTGAGAGGGGTTCACTGCTGCATCTAGGTCAGCCGTCTCTGTGGGGGATGGTTGCTCTTCCGCTGCCGGGATGGGAGTCGAAGGTTGCTCAACGGAAGGATTGGGTTGAGAGAACTCTTGAGTGGCGATCGCTTCTGGAGCCGCAACACCGGATTGCGCAGGAACGGGTGTTATGTCTGCCTCAGGAGCGGCATCGGGAGCCTCTGCGGGATTGGAAGGAGCAGATTCAGGATTGGCGATCGCCATCGGGGCGAGATAGTCGAGAGCAATCGAACTCAGGGCAGCTGTCATTAAAAGCTGTCCGGCAGGCTTGAGCGCACGCTTCATAGGAGGTCGGAGCTTATGTGGGAAATCAGCAAACAGGGTGTCTCCGACACATTACGAATGCCATGCATCCCCATCCGGATAGAGTTGTGGGAAAGGCTACAGCACGTCGCGTTTGAGATAGGGTTGTAGCACCGTGGGAATCCGGACGGTGCCATCGGGTTGCTGATAGTTCTCCAAAATGGCTGACATCGTCCGCCCGATCGCCAGACCAGATCCATTTAACGTATGCACCAGTTGAGTGCCCTTTTTACCTGCTTCTTTGAAGCGAGTGTTACCCCGTCGGGCTTGAAAGTCGAGGCAGTTGGAGCAACTGGAGATCTCGCGATACTTTCCGGCGGAGGGCAACCACACCTCCAGGTCATAGGTCTTGGTGGCAGAGAAACCCAAATCGCCCGTACACAACTCAATCACACGATAGGGCAACTGGAGTGCTTGCAAAATGCCTTCCGCACTTTGGGTCAAGGTTTCTAGTTCTGCCATTGAGGTGTCGGGATGGACAAACTTAAACATCTCGACTTTGTTGAATTGATGCAGACGGATCAAGCCGCGAGTGTCTCGCCCATAACTGCCTGCCTCGCGTCGAAAACAGGGTGTATAGGCGCAGTAGTAGAGGGGTAGCTCTTCAGCCGCAAGGATTTCATCCCGATGAAAACTGTTGATGGGGACTTCAGCGGTGGGAGTCAACCACAGGTCATCGTTTTTGCACTGAAAGCTCTCCTCAGCAAATTTGGGTAACTGACCTGAGGCTGTGAGAGATGCGGTGTTAACCAGAATCGGTGGCAAGACTTCGGTGTAACCCGCTTGAGTGTGTTGATCGAGCATGAATTGAATTAATGCCCGCTCTAACGCTGCACCTGCTCCGATCAATGTGACAAAGCGGCTCTGAGCAACTTTAACCGATCGCTCAAAGTTAAGGATGCCGAGCTTTTCGCCAATCTCCCAATGGGGCAGAATGTCTGGGTTTTGAGGGATATATTCGTCGCCCCAGCGTCTCACCTCGACGTTCTCGTCTTCGCTCTTGCCGATGGGTGTAGACTCGCTGGGGAGGTTGGGAATCGTCAGCAACATCGCCTCAATTTGTGCCTTCAATTCCTTCTCTTGAGGCTCTAACTCACTCAATGTTGCTTTGATCTGGTTGCCCTCATCCCGCAGTGCCTGAATCTCAGGATCTTGAGGATTTGCGCCTGATTTCATCTTTTGCCCCACCAGCTTGCCGATCTCGTTGCTGCGGGCTTGCAATTGCGATCGCTCTACCTCCAGCGATCGCTGTTGTTGATCCAGATCTAAAATCGGCTTCAAATCATACCCACCCCCTCGCAAATTCAACCGTTCTTGAACCTGCTCTGGGTTTTCGCGGATCAGTTTGAGATCAAGCACAACACGTCCTCAGTTGCTCAGTTACCATCTATTCTGCCAACTGATCAAGATAACATCTTGCGGGGAGGAGGTGACGAGGAAAGGATAAAGTCTAAAGGATAAAGGATAAGAAAGAAGAGGAAAGAGAGAAGAAAGAAAAACGCAAAGGCTAAAGGATGAAGGATCAGAGAAAAGAGACAGTGGATTAGAGCTTGAACGAAGCGTTAACAAGCTATCTATAGCGATCGCCAAAACCATTAGGACATGCATTGGAGTCCTGCTGCGAGAGACGCGATTAATCGCGTCTGTCCTGTTGAGTGCCTTGTCTTAACTGGGGTGACTACGGCTATATTTTGTTCGGCCTTTATCCTTATAACCTTTAGCCCTCATACTTTGTTCTTACACCAAATGCCATTTGCAGACGAGCTTGTTGTCAATGATTTCCCATTTTGCGGTCAATCCAGTGCGGTTGGGTTGCGTGTTGAGGGGATAGGCAATGCGCTCAACGACCGGGTTCTGCATCAAAGTGTGGGAGGGGCGATCGCTGTGGTTGATAGATTTCATGGGAGTAACCTTTGGGCTTATGAGGTCACAACTGTTTAAGTTGCATACCTATTACCCCAAGGTTGACGATTGGTATTCCCAGCTACTCCTCGTGTTCTCTGTCGAGAATGGTGGTGACGCTTATCACTGACTAAGGAACGTTGACGGGAATCAGCGCATTTTCAGGGATGTGACCCACAAAGCGTCCCTCCTCCGCTAACATTACGACCAAACGCAACGACCAATCAGGACCAATGCCGTAGAGATCGGCCCAGGGAATCGCCACCTCCAGACACAACTCAAAGCACACCTGAGCTTTGTGCACCAGGGTCTTCCATTGGAAGTGTTCTCCTGCTTCCTGGAACCACACATCCTGATTCAACAGATTGATCCCCAGATGATGATGGAATAGATAGTTCATGGGGGCTTCGTCAGGCAGATCGGCGATCGGGGCAGGGCTGTTGTGCATGGTGCGATCGGGATAGAACCACAACAGGTGCAGTTCTGGTGGAAAGTCGATTCCCGGTCGTGATCCCGCTTTGAAGTCTACGCGCAGATACAGATTCAAGTGATCGACACCATACCAGATGCGTTGAATCACGCTGCTCTGGTGCATCGTTCCGCGTGCGCCACCGATTTCAATGCGTCCGGCTTTGTCCCAATCTTGCTCATCACCACGACCATCAATCACCGGATGGATAAAGCTCTGCGGCTGATGATCTCCGCGTTCCGCGTGCTCCTCAACAGGACGACGCACATCTGCCGGGACAGGTTCATTCAACGCTACATAGAGTGCGGTGAGGTGTTCCCGAAACAGTTGATCAAACATGGCATCCTGGTTGGAGGAGTGCCCCTCACCAAACCACCAGAACCAGTCCGAGCCTTCAGCGGCATACAACGCCTCCCAGGCTTCAGGGTTGTTTTCCTCGGTTGCTTCGGGATGATTTGCCAGAACCTGACGGGCTTGGGTGAGCAGATCCCAGGCGCGGTTTTTGGCGGGGTCGCCAATCCACGTAGTGAAACTGCCATCCACCCAGGAGCCACTGTGCAACTGATTGGCAGGTAGCGTAGCCGTTGGTGGGAACTGCTCAACGAATTCTGAGACGGTTACTAAGCGAATGTCGGGATGTGCGCTGAACCGCTCATAGAGATTTTCTAAGAAGGGCTTACCGTCGAGGGAATAGTATTCCCAGCAGTTTTCGCCATCCAGAGCGATCGTCACGAGCCAGGGTTGTTCTAAAGCGGTGGTTTCCTCGGTTTGGTGGGACTTAAGGGTGTGGGCGATCGCCTCTAAGTGCCCAATCAGATCTTGAGCCGCCTTGGCTGGCTCCATCGCACCATAGGTAAACCCGATCAAATCTGACAAACGGTGATCACGGAAGACGATCGCCAGATCCCCGTGGGGTGTTTCGAGTCGATAGGGGCGATAGAGCAACTCTGGCTCTAACACGTTACCTTGCCCATCCCGATGAAAGAAGTGTTTAATCGTCCAACCCAAAACCGCTTCGTCGGAGCACAGCCAGTTAAAGCCCTGTTCAGCGACATACGGCAAGATCGTCGGACTCACGGATTGCTCTGAGGGCCATAAGCCACGTGGCTCCCGTCCAAACCGCTCCTGATACATCTGCTTGGCTTTTTTCAAGTGGCGAGGAATGTCTTCTGCCCACATAAAACGCGCTTGAGGTAGAGCCATCTGGGGTACTGCCACTCGACCCGCATTGGTGTCAGCCAGTAGGGGCAAAATCGGGTGGGTGTAAGGGGTAGTTGTCACCTCCAGTTGGCCTGCATCCTGCATTTTGCGGTGTTGCGGAATAATACGACCAAGGATCTCGCGTTGCTTAGAAAAAATCCGTTGGCGATCGCTCAGGGTAAAGCCCCGATCTTGCTTAAGCCATTGAGCAATCTCTGGATCATCCCAAAATAGGGGATCGATCCACGACAGGTTATGCCATGCCAGCAGATCACTGTAGTCTTGATCTGTCCAGTGGGTTAAGCACCACTGTTGTCCCTTGTCCTGGCGTTGATAATACAACTCGGCGTAGCGAGGATGGGGATCAACCAGCGTGCGATGATTGCCATCGAAGAAATGTTGAACTGCAAATTCTTTTTGCTCCAGGGTCAGGTGCTCTGTAGCGGTTAAAGCGACTGAAAGATAAGGGTCGATCGCCGTTCCAGCGACATAATCCTCAATTTGGAGAATCAGCGAGGGCACCAGGTTTACGGTCTGGTGCAACTTGGGATATTGCTCTAACAACAGCACCAAATCTAGATAATCTTTTGTGCCATGCAGGCGCACCCAGGGAAGGCGATATTGACGGGCAGTGCGGCTTAAATAGAGCGGTTGGTGCTGGTGCCAAATAAACGCAACGTAAAGGGGATGGGACATAACGTTGAGGAAGCAACCTGTTGAATTTGCCCAAACGGGCGGTTAAGCAAGCAAAACTTAACCAGCCTTAAAAATAAACAGGGAAACCTGAAAAGGGTTCCCTGTTCAAATCCACTAACAGTGTAAAGGCAAAATGTGTGTCAGCAGAGCTTGCTTAAAAAACTTGCTCAACTTCAGCAATTTCAGGAATCGTTTCGCGCAGCTTGCGCTCAATTCCCATTTTTAGTGTCATAGCTGAACTGGGGCAGGAACCACAAGCCCCTTGTAGCCGTAGTTTGACAATCGGACCATCCAACTCTACGAGTTCTACGTTGCCACCATCTGACATGAGGTAGGGGCGCAACTCGTCTAGCACCTTTTCAACGTTGTCAGTTGTAAGTTCCATCGTTTGCATAATTCACCTTGCGATCGATCGCGATACCTTACATTGTAACGGTTTACCAAAAGTAATTAGAGACAAATACCTAAACTACAGCAGGTTGCAGCAGGGTGACATTAGAAAACGTGAATTCGGTGGTGATTTGCTTATCCCCTTCGATCGCCTGAATCACCCGTTGCGTCAGGATGTAGTAGTTATCAACCTGTTCGTAATTATCTTCAAACTCACTCTCGCCTTTGAGTTCACCCGTTTTGACATCGTGATAGACCGAGTGATAGCGATGTGACAGGTAGCCTTCACTGGTGTGGTGAGTGCCGAAAGTATTAATTGTGACGACGATGCCGTGGATGTGGCGGTGAACCAGGCAAACTTCGTTATTGCGAACCTTGTAGCGATCGCCCTCGGCTTTGCCCCCCATGAGGATTTCTACCGCGCCCG
Source organism: Oscillatoria sp. FACHB-1407 (assembly GCF_014697545.1). Taxonomy (GTDB): domain Bacteria; phylum Cyanobacteriota; class Cyanobacteriia; order Elainellales; family Elainellaceae; genus FACHB-1407. The sequence goes on from NZ_JACJSA010000003.1 coordinate 83,700, forward strand.
TCTCATCAGTCTCACCATAGGTAAACGTATTTTTGCCGTGAGTCTCTTCAAAGCTTCTGCGAATGCGGTGAATGGCAATCTCTCGCACCTGTTCTAAAATCGATTGCTTCACCTGCTCGTCATCAATCTCAGAGACTTCGGCACTGAGGTTTTCAGTGACTCGAACTTTTGCTGTATGAGTTTCATTGCCCTGGCGTACCGTTACATCGGCAGTGTAACCTGGAAAGTTTTTGTCCCAGGTGTAGCGATTTTCATAAGCTGCCCGAAACAGTTCGCGGGCTTCTAATTGTTCAGTCATGGATTGTCCTCTTATATTCAACTTCTAGTTTAGTGAGATGGCGGGGGAATGGCAGAAGAGAGAAAAAAGAAGAAAGAAGAGAGAAAAAGTTGAAGGATAAAGGCTTAAGGATGAAGGATAAAAAGGGGGTCAAGGTCATTTCTCTACTCCCTGCTCCCTACTCTCCACTCCCTTGTCAGTTGTTGACAAACAATCTCCGCTAACTTCGTAGCGGCTCCCGCTTCTCCCCGCACAGCCCGCAAGCGATCGCGAATCTGATCTAACTCTTCGGGGTGTTCCAACCAATTCAGGGCAATATCCGCCACTTGTTGGGGCTTGAGGATGCCGACTAACTCTGGCACGATCGCCTCCTGCGCCCAGATGTTAGGCCACGCCAATAGTCGAGGCTTACGGAGAAACCACCAGTTAATCGCACTGGCAAAGGCTGAACCGACTCCCGGCAGGTTTGCCAGTAATCCCGGTAAGCCATCCCAGGCTCGCATCGCATCTGCCTGTTGCATCGGAATCATGACAATCATTGGTATAGCCAGCGATCCGAGTTCGGCGGTGTTTGCTCCAACCGTCGTCAGGCAGAACCGACACTGAGACAGGACAGGGTAAGCGGGAAACGCTGTCCACAGATCAACCCTCAATCCCCCACTCGTTTTGAGATAGGGAGTCTCAGGATGAGATACCAGTTCAGCCGTAACCCCATCAAAAGCGGCAATGAGGGGATTATGGTGTGGGTCAGCAAATCGAGCCAGTTCCGTGAGGGTCAGTGTGGGTGCGACCGGGATAACAAACCGCGTGTCTGGATGAGCAGCATGAATGCGTTGGGCGATCGCCAACGATAGCGGCAATCCCTGAGCGAGTTTGGCAGGTTTAGAGCCGGGGAGTAGACCGATGAGGGAGGGAGAGGGTGTTGGGGTGTTGGGGTGTTGGGGTGTGAGGGTGTGAGGGTGATTGGGTGTTGGGGTAATGGAGTACTCCCCTACTCTCCCACTCTCCGACTCTCCCACTCCCCTACTCTCCCACTCCCCTACTCTCCCACTCCCCACGTCTGCCATCAGATCGCCCACGACGGTGAACTTATGGACATATCGAGCCGGGGCACGATCGATTAAGTCCGGTTTCATCACGCCAAAGTGGTCGATCCAGCGATGCCAACGGGTATCCCATTCGCCATAGGTGACAGTGCGATAGCCCAATCGTTTACCGATGAGAACGGTGTAAAACTGATCTCCCCCCAGAAACAAGACAACTCCGCGATCGCGCCAATCCCAGTTGCCAGCCGTTTTGCCCCACAGCAGAAACGAAAAGAAGTGCTCGGCAGATTGAATGCGATCGAGTTCAGGATAGGTTTGGGCGATCGCCACCTCTTTGCCGCTGGCGTTGGGACAGGGAGACAAGATCAGAGAGAGGCGAACCAGGGCGCGATGATTCCCTAACGTTTCTCGGAGTGCCTTGACGACAGGGCGTACCCAGGTGGTCACTTCTCCTGGGCCATTGGAGAGGATGACGATGTCAATCGGTGGAGATAAATTCACTTCAGTTATGCACTCCTTCTGCCGTTTAATTCAATTTTCAGATATTCTCTTAACGTCACGACCTACAGCGGGGTAAAGTCCAATGTCTGATTTCATTTCTGCTGCCCAAACAGGGGATGTTGCTAGCTTAACGGCGTTACTCGACCATGGAACTTCGGTGAATAGCCGGACAGAGGAAGGGGTTACCCCCCTGAGCATTGCGGCAGAAGCGGGACATTGGGATGTCGTCCAACTGTTGCTCGATCGCGGAGCCGATGTCAACGCCAGCGATAATGAGGGCTGGACAGCCTTGATGGGGGCGGCGGCGGCAGGGCATTCCTCTATTGTGGAACTGTTGTTAGCCAAGGGGGCAGATGTCAATGCCAGAACTCAGTTTGGATTGACGGTGCTGATGAGTGCCGCTGCACAAGGACAGGTAGACGTAGTACAGCTTTTGTTGACGAACGGAGCTCACTTGGGCGATCGCGACAATAACAATTGGACTGCCCTGATCTGGGCAGCGGAAGGGGGGCATCAAGCCGTGGTTGACCTGTTGAAGCAAGCCCGCGCTCAGACAGCAGGATAACAACCACACGCAGCATAGCAACCATAAGCAGGACAGCAGCCACCATGCGGAAAATCAGTCACGCATCCAGCCCAAGAGTCCGTTTTAACCGATTTCGGTCTATCTGCCTTGCACTTTTGTTGCTGGGAATTGTGTTTCGCTTTGTCAATTTAGACTACAAAGTCTATTGGCACGATGAAGCCTATACCTCGATGGAAATCACAGCCCACACGCGCTCTGAGGTCGTGGCTGAGCGGTTTAACGGTGAACAAGCAACCCCAGAAGAACTTCTGGTCTATCAGCAACTCGACCCCAATCGCACCTTAGCTGAGATGATCACAGCGATCGGGCGAGAAGATGTGCAACATCCACCGCTTTACTACATCCTCAGCCGCTTTTGGGTGCAATTGTGGAATAGTACCTCGCCGCTCGTCACCCGCAGCATCTCTGCCCTACTTAGCCTGTTAATTTTTCCGCTGATCTACTGGGTGTGTCTTGAATTGTTTGAATCCCCACTCACCGGATGGATCGCCGTTGCGCTGGTTGCGGTGTCTCCGTTTCATCTGCTCTACGCTCAAGAGGCGAGAGAGTATAGCTTTTGGGGTGCCACCATCCTCTTGAGTAGTGTGGCGTTGTTACGGGCGATGCGAGCCTCAAACGGAGGCAACTGGGCGTTCTATGCGGTGTCTTTGGCGATCGCCTTCTATACCTTTATGTTTTCCGGGCTAGTCGCGATCGGGCATGGAATTTATGTGTTGTTGAATGAAAAGATTGACGCGCTCTCGATCACCGGATTTCGCTTCAGTAGACGGGCGATCGCTTATCTCGTTGCATCTGTCCTTGCCGTGATTGCCTTTGCCCCCTGGCTTTATTTTTTGGTCGTTCACTTTGAAAACTTAAAGGCAACAACGGAGTGGGCAACGATTTCACTGCCCCATCTCACATTGTTCAAACTGTGGGTAGTGAACTTTAGCCGAGTGTTGATTGATTTCGACTTCAATCCCTTGCTCGAATATGATTTCTGGGCATATCTTTTGATGATCCCCATCTTGTTGTTAGAAATCTATGCCGTTTTCTTTGTTTGCCGTCAAACGCCAAAGCGAGTTTGGCTGTTCATTTTGACACTCATTGGAGCAACCGCTTTAGGATTACTGTTGCCAGATTTACTGTTAGGGGGACAACGCTCCGGCACCACTCGTTATCTCATTCCCAGCTATCTAGGCATCCAGTTATCAATGGCTTATTTGTTAGCTCGGTGCCTGGAAGCAAAGACATTTTCGCGTCGTCAATTTTGGCAAGTGATGGCGATCGTCCTATCTGCGATCGCGATCGTCTCTTGTACTTTTAGTGCAGTTTCAAACACCTGGTGGAACAAAGTTGTGAGTTATCACAATGCTGAAATTGCAGACATTATTAACAACAGCGATCGTCCTGTTTTAGTTACGGATGCGTTTGGCTATAACCCGGTGAATGCGATCGCCTTGAGTTATCTATTAGAGCCAGAAACCCCATTGTTTTTACTGCCAGAAGTTGGTAAGTCACTCACTATTCCAGACTTGTCAGACTCTTTTACAGATGTTTTTTTGTTGAATATGCCTGACTTTTTTAGAACACCACTTGAAGAGAAGTACAACGGCAGAACGGTACAAGTTGTTGGTGATTTGTGGAGATTAGAACGATAGGAGAAGAGGGAGTAGGGAATGGGGAATGGGGAGTAGGGAGTAGGGAGTGGGAAATGGGAGAAAAGTGCCAGATGCCCCAAGTAGGATGTGTTGTGCAGAGTACAGACAATACCCGTCTTGGCACAACATTCTGGATATCCCTCAAAGTTCATTAAGACGTTCACCAAATTAGGATGAAAATCCCTTATTCTCCTTTACTCAAAACTCCAGATGCACCTTGCGATCGCTAATAGCATCCCACTGGCCTGAGTCTTTATTCCCTCCCCACTCCCTATTCCCTACTCCCCACTTCCTTTTTTATCTTTTGTAAAGTGCTCACTCACTTTTTTGTCAAGAAATGTAAAAAAATATCTCAGTTTTTTTATCATTTTGTATCAGATATGGAGTGGATCTCGCTTCTGTCAAGGGTTTTCTGGTACAACCACTCATGTAACACTATTTTAGGGGCGGGTGATGAACCCCACTTTGACCTCCGTGTGAAGTGCGATCGATTCCTTAGCTGATCGACCCACCAAGAGAACACTACATAACATACTCGTTAGTCGCTAATAGCGTTTTGAGAGGAGCACACCTGAATGTTTACCCACGTCAAGCCTGCCGTCAGACATATCGTGCCTGATGACCTCCAGGGGCGAGCACTGATCAAGGTGGTCTATGTCGTGCTTGAGCCGCAATATCAAAGCGCATTATCCGCAGCGGTTCGTACCATCAACCAGACCAACCCCAACCTGGCGATCGAAATTAGCGGCTATCTTCTTGAAGAACTTCGTAGCTCCGAAAACTACGAGGCATTCCAGCAGGATGTTGCTCAAGCAAACGTTTTTATCGGTTCCTTAATTTTTATCGAAGACCTGGCAGAAAAGGTTGTTGCAGCGGTTGAACCCCACCGCGATCGCCTGGATGTTGCAGTCGTCTTCCCCTCTATGCCTCAGGTGATGCGTCTGAACAAAATGGGCACCTTCTCGATGGCACAACTGGGTCAATCCAAGAGTGCGATCGCCCAGTTCATGCGGAAGCGCAAGGAGAAATCCGGCTCAGGCTTTCAGGATGGCATGTTGAAGTTGCTGCAAACCCTGCCCAAAGTGCTGAAATATCTGCCGATGGATAAAGCACAGGATGCTCGCAACTTCATGCTCAGCTTCCAGTACTGGTTAGGCGGTTCCGCAGAGAACCTGGAAAACTTCCTGCTGATGCTGGCGGACAAGTACATCACGCCCGATAAAACCAACGGCAGCGTGCAATACCGGGAGCCTGTCACCTACCCCGACATGGGCATCTGGCACCCATTAGCCCCCCAGATGTTTGAGGATTTGAAGGAATACCTCAACTGGCACACTTCGCGCAAAGACATCTCTCAGGATTTGAAAGATCCCCTCGCACCCACCGTTGGTCTAGTGCTGCAACGGACGCACCTGGTGACGGGTGACGATGCTCACTATGTGGCAATGGTGCAGGAATTGGAGTGCATGGGCGCACGGGTCATCCCCGTGTTTGCAGGTGGTCTGGACTTCTCGAAGCCGGTGGATGCCTACTTCTACGATCCCATCCTCAAGGGCGAAGTGCCAATTGTAGATGTTGTGATCTCGCTGACCGGATTTGCGCTGGTGGGGGGTCCCGCTCGTCAAGATCATCCCAAGGCGATCGAGGCGTTGAAGCGGTTAAACCGTCCCTACATGGTGGCTCTGCCCCTGGTCTTCCAAACAACGGAGGAATGGCAGGACAGCGATCTCGGTCTGCACCCGATTCAGGTGGCACTCCAGATTGCGTTACCCGAATTGGATGGGGCGATCGAACCGATCATCCTCTCTGGACGCGATGGCGCAACTGGGAAGGCGATCGCTCTACAAGACCGGATCGAAGCGGTGGCTCAACGGGCACTCAAGTGGGCAAATCTGCGCCGCAAGCCCAAGCTCGAAAAGCGTGTGGCGATCACGGTGTTCAGCTTCCCACCTGACAAGGGCAACGTCGGGACGGCTGCCTACCTGGATGTGTTTGGCTCCATCTTTGAGGTAATGCAAGCTCTCAAGCGCAATGGCTACGAAGTAGAAGACCTGCCCGACTCGGCAGAAGAACTGATGCAAGCAGTGATTCACGATGCTCAGGCGCAATACAGCAGCCCTGAACTCAACATCGCCTACCGCATGTCGGTGCAGGAATACGAGGAGCTAACCCCTTACCACAAGCGGTTAGAAGACTCCTGGGGACCCGCTCCGGGGCATCTCAACACCGACGGGCAAAACCTGCTGGTGTATGGCAAATCCTTCGGCAATGTGTTTATCGGAGTTCAGCCCACCTTTGGCTATGAAGGCGACCCGATGCGGTTGTTATTCTCCCGCTCGGCTAGCCCGCATCACGGTTTTGCAGCGTACTACACTTACCTGGAGCACCTGTGGAAAGCGGATGCCGTCCTCCACTTCGGCACCCACGGTTCACTGGAGTTCATGCCCGGTAAGCAGATGGGGATGTCGGGCGACTGCTACCCCGATAACCTGATCGGTACAATTCCCAACCTCTACTACTACGCGGCAAACAACCCCTCGGAAGCAACGATCGCCAAGCGACGCAGCTACGCCGAAACCATCAGCTACCTCACGCCTCCTGCTGAAAACGCTGGGTTGTATAAGGGGCTGAAGGAACTGAGCGAACTGATCGCCTCCTATCAAACTCTCAAGGACACGGGACGCGGTGTGCCCATTGTCAACGCCGTGATCGAGAAGTGCCGTCTGGTCAACCTCGACAAAGACATTGAGTTGCCTGAACAGGATGCCACTGAACTAGATGCAGAGCAACGCGACACCCTGATCGGCAAGGTCTACATCAAACTGATGGAGATTGAGTCTCGTCTGTTGCCCTGTGGCTTGCACGTCATCGGCAAACCACCCTCAGCTGAGGAAGCGATCGCCACGTTGGTCAACATTGCCAGCATCGATCGCCCTGAAGAGGAGATCATGGGCTTGCCTCGCATCATTGCCAATAGCGTCGGACGCGATATTGATGACGTGTTCAAAGACAGCGATCGCGGTGTGTTGGAAGACGTACAACTGCTCTATGACATCACCCAGGCAACCCGCAAAGCGGTGGCAGCGATGGTGAAGGAGCAGATCGATGCCGAGGGACGAGTCTCACTTGTCTCAAAACTCAACTTCTTCAACATGGGGCGCAAAGAACCCTGGATTGAGGCATTGCAGGAGGCAGGCTATCCCAAGGTTGACCCAGAAGCGTTGAAGCCGCTGTTCGACTACCTGGAGTTCTGTCTCAAGCAAGTGTGTGCCGACAATGAGTTGGGCGCACTGCTCAAGGCGTTAGAAGGCGAATACATTCTGCCCGGTCCCGGTGGTGATCCCATCCGCAACCCCGATGTATTGCCCACAGGCAAGAACATTCACGCGCTTGATCCGCAGTCGATCCCCACAACAGCGGCCGTGCAATCGGCACAAATCGTGGTCGATCGCCTCTTAGCCCGTCAACAAGCCGAAAATGGCGGTGCCTATCCCGAAACGATCGCCTTCGTTCTCTGGGGCACTGACAACATCAAGACTTATGGCGAATCACTGGCTCAGGTGATGTTGCTGGTGGGTGTGCGTCCGTTGCCCGACTCGTTGGGACGGGTCAACAAGCTAGAACTGATCCCCCTAGAGGAATTGGGACGCCCCCGCATCGACGTGGTGGTGAACTGCTCCGGGGTGTTCCGCGATCTGTTTATCAACCAGATGGCACTGCTCGATCGCGCCATTAAGATGGCAGCGGAAGCTGACGAGCCGTTAGAGATGAACTTCGTCCGCAAGCACGCCATGAAGCAAGCGGAAGACATGGGCATCAGCCTGCGTCAGGCCGCCACTCGCGTTTTCTCCAATGCATCCGGTTCCTACTCCTCTAACGTCAATCTGGCGGTTGAGAATAGCACCTGGGAAAGCGAAGCGGAGTTGCAGGACATGTACCTCGCTCGTAAATCCTTTGCGTTTAACTCCGACAATCCCGGCGTGATGGATGAGTCGCGTCAAATCTTTGAGACGACCCTCAAAACCGTAGATGTGACCTTCCAAAACCTTGACTCCTCGGAGATCTCGCTGACGGACGTATCGCACTACTTTGACTCTGACCCAACCAAAGTCGTGTCAACCCTGCGCGGTGACGGCAAAACCCCTGCTGCTTATATTGCCGACTCCACCACTGCAAATGCTCAGGTGCGATCGCTCTCTGAAACCGTCCGCCTGGATGCCCGAACCAAGCTACTGAATCCCAAGTGGTATGAGGGCATGTTGTCCCACGGCTATGAAGGCGTGCGGGAACTCTCGAAGCGACTGGTCAACACGATGGGTTGGTCAGCCACCGCTGGAGCGGTTGACAACTGGGTGTACGAGGATGTCAACACCACCTTCATCCACGATGAAGAGATGCGGAAACGCCTGCTCAACCTCAACCCCCACTCCTTCCGTAAGATTGTGGGGACGTTGCTAGAGGTCAACGGTCGCGGCTACTGGGAAACCAGCGAAAACAACCTGCAACTCTTGCGTGAGTTGTATCAGGAAGTGGAAGACCGGATCGAAGGAATTGAGTAAGGAAGGCTAAAGGATGAAGGATAAGGGATAAAAGCTGAAGGCTAAAGGCTAAAGGATGAAGGCTAAAGGCTAAAAGAACCTGAGTTCGGGATAAGGATCTTGGCGGTTAAAACTGCCGCTACAAGAGCAAAACTGACCTGCGTCGGTTCGGCAAACCTTGATTTTCTGTAGCCTGCGCAGGCGGACTTCGCTCCCATAGCCGTGAATTGATTCGCCAGGTGTTTAACCCGAATTGACGTTAAAAGAAGGATGAAGGGTGGATTTATATTCATCTTTCATCCTTTCTCGTTTTTTCATCATTGATCCTCGCTTCGGTGCGGAGGCGATCGCGACTGAGGTTATCCGAATTGTTATACCGATCAGGACTTACGCAGTTAGATCCCCCCAACCCCCTTAGAAGGGGGCTTCCGGAATTCCCCCTTTTTAAGGGGGGCTAGGGGGGATCGAAGTTTTAGACCTCAAGTGCGTAAGTCCTACCGATTTAATGTTTGATTGTGGCAGATCCCTGGGTAGGGGCGTTTCGCGAAAGCTCTTACGGAATCATGTGCAGCAAAGCCAATTCAAATGGGTATTAGCAACGCTAAAGAAGGTTGGCGATCGCCAGTCCTCCTGGGTTAGACTTGCTGCGTCACTCCAGCCAAGTCCCATTTCTAAAGGCTCCAATGCCAATTTTTTTAGCTAGTCTTAAACGTGGCGGTTATCTTGATGCGATCGCCATGACCCTCTGTTTGGCGGGTTCCCGCAAACTCACCGCAAACGATGACTATGCCCAAAAGGGGTGGGGTGTGTTTGCACCAAACCTGTCAATCTACGGGTTTGATGTGGATGCTGACGCCTGCGATGCTGCCAACTATGGGCTAGAAAACCGCTACGTCAACTGGCGTGAAAGCCACGTTCCTCTGGCTCTGGGCAAAACTTCTGAGGATGCACTGCTCCACGTCACGCAGCATCCCATGTTTAGCTCGTTCTATCCGCCCAATGAACCCTACCTTAACCGCTTTGACAAGCTAGATGCGGCGCGGCTTGACTTCACGCTGGATGTCGAAACCGTCACACTCGACCAGTTTTGCCAGCAGGAGGGGATTGCGCCTGTTGATTTCCTTCAGGTGAGTGTGCAGGGGGCAGAACTTCAAGTGTTGGAAGGTGCCAGGGAACTGCTGCAAAATGAGGTTCTTGCCGTCCAGGTTGATGCCCAGTTTTCACCGCTTTACTTGGGGCAAGCCTTGTTTGCTGACGTCGATGCTTATCTACGCAGGGTTGGGTTTACGTTTTTTGACCTGGCGGCAACCCGGTGCCCCAGAGTCGATGCCCCGATTCTCTCAAATATGCGTCCGGGGCAGATTTTGTGGGGGGATGCGTTGTACTTGCGGGATGTATTGCAAATGCCCGATCGCCCTCCTGCTCCAGAGCAGGTCTTTAAGTTAGCCTGCATTGCGGATGTGTTGGAGTTGCCTGACTACGCCTCAGAGTTGCTGGTTTATCTGACGCTCAACTATGGCAGCGATCGCCGTTACAACATGGCTGATGTGATGGTCGAAAGTCTGGCTCAATTTCCACATTTGGCGAACTTTGGACTCGCCAAAGTGCCTATCGTGGCTAAGATTCAAGAGTATGTGACCCGGCAAGATTTACTCACAACTGCCGCTACGTCTGCCCCCGTTGAGTTGTCTCAAACCCCCCAGGAGAGCTTTCACAACGAACACTATCAACGCCACAACCAACGCCGCTTAGAGCATCTCGCCAGTCTCCGATTAGACCTGACGGGCAAAACTGTGTTGGAGGTGGGAGCCGGAATAGGCGATCACACTGGATTCTTTGTCGATCGAGGTTGCCGCATTGTCAGCACCGAGGGTAGACCAGAGAATCTCGACGTTTTGCGATCGCGCTATCCCGATATCATGGTGCGGCAACTCGACATGGATGCTCCTGACCCGACACTGACGGATATGTTTGAGATTGTCTATTGCTATGGGTTGCTATATCACCTGGAATATCCTGCTGAGGCGATCGCCTATCTGTCTGGCCGTTGCAGCGATCTATTGTTGTTAGAAACCTGTGTCTCATTTGGGGACGAGGATGTGACTTACCCCTTTCAAGAGCCAGAAGATGACCCGTCCCAGGCGATGCATGGATTTGGATGTCGACCCACCCGCCTCTGGATTCGCAATACCCTGGCTCGACATTTTGAGTATGTCTATCTGCCCATCACTCAACCCAACCATCCAGAGTTTTTAATTGATTGGGCGACTCCTCCACGACCAGGGGCAATTACTCGTGCGGTGTTTATTGCCTCTCGGCAACCGATCGATAACCCCTTACTGGTGACAGACATTCCCGCCCGGCAGCAACGCCACTAATGACCCGGGGCGATCGCTCCGTAAGAATCATTCTCATCTGTTTCAGAGCAGTTAGATTACAGTAGAAGGATTGAGACGTGTAAGACCAATTGCCTCTTACGCGCTCCACAATTTTCCATTTGCTAACTCTTTCAGCTCTGATCCATCATGTCTCCTCTGTTGAAGTTGCGCCCCGTGTTGCTCGTGGGTTTATTTCTCAGCTTTTTACTGGGTGTTGTGCTCCTCTCCCCTCACAAGCCAACGATTGCCCTCTCTGCTAACCCACCGGCCACTGAGTTATCGGTCACACAAGGTACCCAAAAGACCGTCCTCAGCAATGGCTTGACCGTGTTGACCAAAGAGATTCACACGGCTCCTGTCGTGAGTGTGCAGATCTGGTATCGCGTGGGGTCGCGGAATGAACCCGCCGGACAAAACGGCATCTCTCACCAGCTAGAGCACTTGATGTTTAAGGGCACGAGCGATCGCCCCCTTCAGTTTGGGCGGTTGTTTAGTGCGCTGGGGAGTCAGTCCAACGCCTTCACCAGCTATGACGAAACCGCTTACTTCGGCACGGTCGAAAAGGAAAGGCTAGAGGCACTGCTGACGCTAGAAGCCGACCGCATGACCGGAGCGACCATTGAGGAAAGCCAGCTTACCAGTGAAAAACGAGTGGTGATCTCAGAGTTGCAAGGCTACGAAAACAGCCCTCGCTATCGGTTGGATCGGGCGGTGATGCGGACGGCATTTCCCGATCGCCCCTATGGGTTGCCCGTCGGGGGAACGCGAGCCGATGTAGAAAACTTTACCCTGGAGCAGGTTCGGAGCTACTACCAGCGATATTACACACCTGAAAATGCAGTGTTGGTGGTGACAGGTGACTTTAGCACCGAACCAACTCTGCAAAAGATTCGCGACATTTTTGAGCCTATTCCCAAACGCTCCCCGATCGCCTTACCTGAGGCGACCCCGACCCGGAGAAGCACCGCTCCTGCCAACCGTCCGCCAGTGGTGTTGCGCGAACCGGGCAGTGCGGCGATCGCTCACATGGTTTTTCCGCTGCCGGATATTTTGCACCCCGATGTGCCTGCCATCGATTTGATGGATATGGTGCTGACGGGGGGACGCAGTTCTCGGCTCTATCAGGCATTGGTGGAGTCAGGGTTAGCCAGTTCCATCGGGGCTTATCCTGTGGAGATGATTGAACCGGGATGGTATGAAATCTCGGCAACGGCGGCTCCCGGTCAAGAATTGACGGAAATTGAGCAAGTGATTCAGCGATCGCTGGCGGATCTGCAACAACACCTCGTCACAACAGACGAGTTGGAGCGGGCAAAGACCCAGTTGCGGGCGATGTTTATTATGAGCAACCAGGACGTCACCAGTCAGGCAATGCAACTGGCATACAACCAGACCATTACAGGTGACTACCAATTTAGCGATCGCTACCTGGCAGCTCTCGATCAGGTCTCACCACAAGACATTCAGCGGGTTGCCCGTACCTATCTTGACCCTGCAAAATGCACCATCGGTTTCTTTGAGCCAACCTTACCCGATGGACAACCGGGAGCCTCTAGCGGTGATGGCGGACGGGCTGTAGAAAACTTTAGTGCGGGACCTCCGGTCGATCCTACTGAAGTGGCGCGTTACCTGCCCCCCATCACCTCCAGCACTGACACGACTCCCCAACCGCTGCCTGAAAAGGTGACGTTGTCGAACGGACTGCGAGTATTGCTGCTACCTGATTCCAGCACTCCAGCGATTAACCTGAGCGGATGGGTGCAAGCGGGAACCGTGTTAGATGTGAACTATCAACCGGGGACGGCTAGCCTGACGGCGACTAACCTGATGAACGGAACGCAGAGCAAGACGGCATTAGAGATTGCCCAAACTCTGGAAGACGAAGGAGCCCATGTATCCTTTGAGGCGACGCGAGAAGGGGTCAGCATTGAGGCAAGTGCTCTGTCTAGTAGCTTGCCTACCGTGATGGAAACGCTAGCGGATGTGTTGCAGCGTGCGTCGTTTCCGGCAGATCAACTGGAGTTGAGCCGTCAGCAAGCTCTGGTGCGTTTGCGCTTAGAGTTAGACGATCCACAGCAGTTGGGTTGGCGCATCTTCCGACAATCGGTTTATCCTGCAAATCATCCTTTCCACAGCTTCCCCACCGAGGAGAGCTTGGCGGGCATCACAACCGCAGACATTCAACGGTTCTATCAGGAGAATTATCGCCCCGACTCCACTGTGCTGGCACTGGTAGGCAACTTTGACCCTGCTGCCGTTCGCGACTTGCTGGAACAACACTTTAGTAGCTGGCAAGCGCAGGGCAGACGGGCAGTGTTGCGATTCCCCTCGGTGTCGTTGCCGCGATCGCAAACTCGCCTCAGTCAGGTCATGCCTGGAAAGGCAGAAGCCGTTACTTACATGGGCTACAACGGGATTTCACGACGCGACCCCCGATTTTATGCGGCGATCGTGATGAACCAGATTTTGGGTGGTGATACCCTTGCCAGTCGATTAGGGACAGAAATTCGCGATCGCCAGGGCTTGACCTATGGCATCTACAGCTATTTTGTGGCTGGGGTGAATGCAGGTCCCTTCTCGATCTCGATGCAGACAGCTCCCACAGATGCCAATCGGGCGATCGACAATACGGTGGCATTGTTGCAACAACTCAGGGAGCAGGGTATTACGGCTGAAGAGTTGAGTGCGGCACAGCGATCGATTACCAACAGTTACCCAGTGGATCTAGCTAGTCCCAGCAGTATTGCCTCTGAAATCTTGATGAATGAGGTGTATGGTTTGAGTCAGGATGAGATCCGCCAGTTCCCCAGCCGGATTAAGGCGGTGACTTTGGAACAGGTGCAACAGGTGATTCGCGATCTGATTCATCCTGATAATCTGGTTATTGTGACCGCTGGACCCGGAGAAACCACTTCCGCTAGCCAATAGACATCGAAAATGGCACGAGTGAAACCCATGGGTGTGGTGAATTCCACTGATTCTGAACAAATTCAATACGCGATTCACCCGCCCAGTGCCTATGTTTTGTCGCACCTGGGGCAGTTGCTGCCGGATTGGTCAGTGACGGCATCCTCCATGCTGCTGGTGTTGCAGCGTAGCCCGTGTGCCTTGTTTGACCGTACCCCCCAAACCGAAGCCAACAAAAACCGCCTGCGAACGCAGTTTCTCGAACTGGGGCTTCACTTTGCCGCGATTCTGCGAGATAGGGGCTATGCGGCTGAGGTGTTTGACCCCAAAACGGGGTTGCCGATGCTGTCGTCCCCAGGGGCGTTGGTATTGGATGATGTGGCGATCGCTCGTGCTGTCCTGGGCTACGCCACTCTAAATCATGGAAACTGCTCTATCTTGCTGCACCCCACCTGGGGCAGTGCGGTCTATCCTTCAACGCTAATTTCCTCCGCACCCTGCTATGTGTTAGCGGAGATCGTCAATCGTAGTGTAGGGAAGTAGAGAAAAAAGAAGAGGGAAGAGGGAAAAAGAAGAGGGAAGAAGGATAAAGGCTGAAGGATAAAGGATAAAAGGAAACCGTGCAGAGTGCCACAGGGGCATGGATGCAAGATTAGAGAGGTTGAGCGATAACAATTGGGCTATGTCAATTAACGTGGGTTAGAGCGAAGACAGGATGGGGCTTTACACAAAGTTCTAAACCCATTCCAGCATCACACACTGACTCGTAGCATTCTCTCTTCACTCTTCATTTTTCGCTTTTCATTCTTCACTCTTCACTCTTCACTCTTCGTTTTTCCTTCTTCCTTCTTCAAAACGGTACGTCATCATCTGGATCACCTCCAACATCAAGTGATTCTGGCGATGGGCTGCCAGTCTCACTGGTGCTGCTTCCACTGTCGAGACTGACGATTTGCCCGTTAAACATTTGGGCAAAGCTCTTTGCGGCTTTGGCGACATCATCTTCGTCCTGCCATGCAACGGGATGGGCTGGAGGGATCTCCAGGGAAGCAGGGGGAGGTGGAGAAGGGGAGGCAGCGGCAGGTGGGGAAGGGGAAGGCGATGAAGCAGGGGGGGAGGTAGGAGGAGGTGGACTGGAGTCAGGATAGCTGGGTGGGGGAGGCGATTTGACAATTGGCTTTGATGATTCTGGTTGTTGCGGTTTTGCCGGAGCCGCTTCGGGTTGTGCCTCGATCGTTCCCGCTGCCATCACGGCCAGAGCAACCTTAATTTTGCGATCGAGCACCTTTTGAAATGCTTCTTCGACATCGGGCAATTTGCTCTGGGCAATCTTAAACAGATTTTGACTGCTGATGCCGATTTCGGCTTGATGTTCTTTCAGCGCGAGTAACCGCCCGTGATCCTTTAGCAGAGCTTTGCTGAGGGGATGCAGATGCTCAATAATCTGCTGCCAGATGCGCTGTAAGTCCGGCGAGGGAGTCGCAACAGGAATGGTTGCAACAGGTTCAGAGGGCTGAGGAGCGGGAATCTCTTCCTCGGCTTCTTCGACAGGAGTATCGATCTCAGGTGCTTTGCCATTGGAAGTCGTTGGTTCTGGTTGAGAGGGTTCAGCGATCGCCGGAGCAGACTGACGTGGACTGGGGGCAGGAGCAGGGGTGGGCTGTGTTGGGCTGACGGGAGTCTGTCGAGTAGAGGCAGGAGATTGGGGTAGAGTGCGGATTGGTGTTCCTGACTCTGGGGCAGTGGTGGCGATCGCCGACGGCAACAATCCCATCAACGTGACTTCCAACCACAATCGGGGTTGGCTGGTGTTTTTGATCTGGGCTTCACTGGTGCGGAGGTGCTTTTGCCCTGCGAGAATCCAGGTGATATCGACCGATTGCACAAAGGCACACATCTTTGCCCAGGTGGAGTCGGTGATGGCCACTAAATCCTGGCGATCGCTTGCGGTTTTGGCAATCAGCAGATCTCGGTAAAAGCTGGCGAGGTTTTGCAGCACGATCAGTGGCTCCCGTCCCCGATCCATCAGATGACGAGTCTTGTCCAACACGGCACTGGGCGCATCCTGGGCGATCGCCATGGTCAATTCCAACAATTCTCGCTCTGGCACCGCCCCCACCAGATCCCACACTCGTTCAACGGTGATCTCGCCTTCTAACAGGCTCAGTTGATCCAGCAAACTCTCGGCATCCCGCAATCCTCCCTGCGCGATTTGCGCCACCAGTTGAATCGCCTCATCCGCAATGTCGATCGCTTCTTTTTGAGCGATCATACTCAGGTGCTGCACCATATCTTCCAGGTCGATGCGCCGAAAGTCAAACCGCTGACAGCGCGAAATAATGGTGGGCAATACTTTTTGTGGATCGGTGGTAGCCAGAACAAACACGACGCGATCGGGCGGTTCCTCCAGCGTTTTGAGCAAGGCATTGAACGCGGCGGTGCTCAACATATGGCATTCGTCCACCACATACACTTTGTAGCGACACTGGACTGGGGCAAACTGCGATCGCTCAATCAGTTCTCGAATGTTATCAACCCCCGTGTTACTGGCAGCGTCTATCTCAATCACATCCAGCGCAGCACCACTGGCGATCATCCGGCAGACCTCGCAGACTCCACAGGGTTGTGCTGTGGGAACATCACTGCTCTGGCAATTGAGAGACTTAGCAAAAATTCGCGCACTGGAGGTTTTGCCCGTGCCACGTGCCCCTGTAAACAAATAGGCAGGGGCAATCCGTTGCTGTTGCAGGGCATTGGTCAGGGTTTGGGCGATCGCCCCCTGTCCCACCAGTTCAGCAAAGGTTTGAGGACGATATTTGTGATGAAGCGGTTCGTACGGCATGGCTTTACTCCTATCCTCTAGGGTAAGCGATCGCCAGCAAGGATCTGTCCCACGGCAGAACAAACCCCTGTGATTTTTTAGTGTCGATACAATAGAGTGATGAAGAATGGTCAATGGTTAATGGTCAGTGGTCAATGGTCAATGGTCAATGGTTAATGGTCAGTGGCTTCGCCGTGAGCTTAGTCGAACGGTCAATGGTCAGTGGTCAATGGTCAGTGGTCAATAGTCAGGGGTTGATGGTAGAAACGATTAACCATTGACAATTGACGATTAACGCTCTTCACAACTAACGGTTGATGCTAAAAACGATTGACAATTAACAATTGACAATTGACGCTCCCCATAACTAACGGTTGATGGTAGAAACGATTAACCATTGACAATTGACAATTGACGATGCTCATGGTTAGACACCCTTCCACTCCTCTACTCACTCCCCCTGCTTCTGCTTATGGACAGCCTGAACGACCTGAAAATCCAAGCGTTTTCACTGGCGCAGCTTGTATTAGATACGCTGTTGCCGGATGATTTGGAGCAGGCGATTCATCAGATAGGACGCACGGTAACGGAGGAGGAGGCGCAGGCAGTCACATCGATTCAAAACCTGGTGGAGCATCATGGGTGTCTTCGCAAGCCCTATGAAGTGGTCTACGGCGATCTGCAAGACCATCGTCAACGCTTACAGCAGGTCAACTTCAACGTTCAAGAAATTAGCCGTTCAGTTGCACCTCCCTGGAAACCAGTTGCCGCCTCACTGCTGTTGGCAGACAATCCCCGTGAAACGGCTCGACTCGTGACTAAAAAAGTGATTGCTCAGGTCGATTTCCGGGAGGCTCTGAATGGGCTGCATACCTTCTGGTCAACGTTGATGCGGTTAGTGCAGGATTTAGAGTTTCAAGAAGCGGCTGTTTTGCGATCGCTAATCCGCCATCCGATGACAGTCGAAGACATGAGCCATACGCTAGGTTGGCCCGTGGAACATATTCAGGCGATCGTGGCTTCACTCTGGGCAGCAGGGGCGATCGACGTGACCAGGGGGCATCTGTTACACCGCCTGTTTCCGGTGAGTAAGCCGGAGTCTGAGGTTAAGAAGGAACTTGACCTAGGCGACTATTTCACCATCACAATGAGAGGGCACTTTCGTTTGCGTCCTTTAGTTAAACCTGCGGAGCCTCAAGGGGTAATTTGATGACGTGGCTCATCGATTGGCTTCCCTGGATTGCTGTTGCTATCATTCCAGGACTGGTAAATACGGTCGTTGCCTTTAACGAACTCAACGAGCGTTGTAAAGAACTTCCTTTTTTTGAACCCTACAAAATTCCGGGGGTGTGGCTGTGGGCTCTGATCGAGTTCTCGCTGCCCGTTGGCATCTTTCTCATTCGAGCCTCTCTACTCACGCAACCTGCGATCGATGGGTGGCTCATATTTGATGCTGTTTTGGTCTACGGCATCGGTTTCACCGCTCTGCTCAACGCCAAGATCAAACTCGGCTCTGGTTTCTATGACATCAAGTCGCTCTACGATGCGCTGGTCGGCGTCGCCTACGGCATGATCGAAAACAACCAGAAACGCCGCGCCGCTGCCTTCTGGACAGATGTTGAAACCGCACTGGGCAGTCTGCCCGACTTCACTGCTGGGCTGACCTATCTCGCCAACTACTTTGCGATCGAAGTCAGGAATCCTCAACCGGAAAAGAACTACGAACGACGACTGGCAGATGCTGCCACGATTACGGTGCGATCGGAGCAGACTAAAGCGGTGCGATCGCTCCTGATGGATGTGAATCGACGCGACCTGATCGATGTGTTGCAGCGGTTTGGTTGCCCCAATGACTTGCTGCAAACCTATTTTCCGCGCCGCTATGCCCGTTTTGTAAAGAGTAAGGGGAAGGGTTGAGGGTGCTTAGATCTCCAACTTCTTCAAGAAGTTGGAGATCTGAAACTCCTGTTTAGAACCATAGGCGATCGCCCGTAGTGACACACTTAAATCTTTCAGCGACAATTTTATAGAGAAGTGTTTGGGAACCAACGATGCCAGATGACTACATTGTGATCGTGACGGAGGAAGCAGACGAAATCTCTGTTCCCGTCGAAGGGCAACGCGGATGGGGTGAAGAGGTTCGCAAACGCATCTCCAGTCTGAAGGAAGTCCGGTTGCCTGTTGCTCAACTAGAGCAAAACATGAGTCAGTTTTTGCGCCTGATCGGTCGCTTGTTCAAACAGGTGGATCAAGAAATTGGGTCAGAATCGGGGATGAAGCTGGATGAGGTGGAGCTTTCGGTGGAGATCAGCGGCGAAGGAGAGGTTAAATTAGTGGCAGGCGGAAAAGCCGCTGGAAAAGGTGCGATTAAGCTGAAGTTTACCCGATCCGATAAGCAGTAAATGGCAAGCAATTGGGCGATCGTCATTGGCATTAATCAGTATCGATTTCTGCAACCGCTAAAATACGCCAAGCGGGATGCCGAAGCGATCAGTGCTTTTCTCGCTCAGGAAGCCAAATTCGATCGCGTCTATTTGTTTACCGATGACTCGCCTGCCATTGGCGGCAAGCCAACAGAGCCGTTTCGGGCAAACTTGCTGCGCGTGTTGCGCCAGATCTTTGCAGCACCGTTCATGCAGGATGGTGATAACTTCTGGTTTTTCTTTAGTGGGCATGGCATTCCCCACAATGGGCAAGATTACCTCATGCCTTTGGATGGCGACCCCGAAGACATTGAAAACACAGGCATTTCGACAAACACGATTACGAATTACCTGCGGAGTTGCGGCGCAGATAACGCGGTGATGATTTTGGATGCCTGTCGCAGTGGTGGTAAGAAAGCTGGCGAAGGCGTTGGCAGACAAACAGAGTCAGAAGCCCGACAGACCGGGGTGATCAGTCTCTTTTCGTGCAGTCCTGATCAGTATTCCTATGAACTGGAGGCGATCGCCCAGGGAGCCTTTACCCATGCCCTGTTAGAAGGATTGGGTATTCGCGGTCGGTGTGCCACAGTCGAGCGACTAAACCAATATCTGGAGCATCGCGTACCGGAACTGGTCAGTCAACACTTGGGACGAGTGCGGCAGACCCCCTACACCATTGCCGAACCGCTCAACCGCGCTCACCTGATCTTGATGCCCCAGCACGCCAGCCTGACAGATATTGCCACGCTGAAAAATGATGCCTACCGTGCCCAAGTTAATCAAAACTGGGATTTAGCCCAACAACTGTGGATTCGAGTTTTGGCGGCAGCTTCAGGTCGAGATATGGACGCGATCGAAGCATTGCAAAGGATAGCGGTTGCGAAAGCCAGTGGCACAATCCCGATTCAGTCTCAACCCCAACCAATAAAATCCCCTGCTCAACCTAAATCGTCCTCACTCACTCCTCCACCTCCGGCACCTCCTTTAGAGATCCCCCCGCCTCCGGCACCCCCCTTATCAAGGGGGGTTGGGGGGGATCTGTTCGACATTCCCCTGGAATCAGAGAAGGGGATTGACTACACCCGATTACGCGACCTGCTAAAGGCAGGGGAATGGAAAAAGGCAGACCATGAAACCTATCTGCGAATGCTGGAAGCCGTTGGGCGAAAAGGAGGAGACTGGATTCGGGCTGAGGAACTGCTGAATTTCCCCTGCAAAGACCTGAAGACGATCGATCGCCTCTGGGTGCATTACAGCAACGGACATTTTGGCTTTAGCGTGCAGAAAAAGATTTATGTTGAATGCGGCGCGAAACTGGATGGCAAATATCCGGGTGATAAGATTTGGTATAAGTTTTGCGATCGCGTCGGCTGGCGCAAGGACAACCGCTACGTGAACTACTCCGACCTCAAATTCAATCCTTCAATTTCTCTCATGGGAGAATTACCGGGTTGTGGGGGGTGGTTGGGTGTTGGGGTTTGGTGGTTTGTGGATTCTCTTCTCTCGCACAGAGACTTGTAAACTGTAGCAGATAAAGGCTCCAGTTCGATCCAAACGTTTTATTTCAGAGCCTCTCCACACGGAAGAAGTGGTGTTTCGAGGATCTGTTACCTGGCACCGATGCTCACGGAATTTCAAACTGAATTCCGGCAATTTTGGGATCAAAACAATTTGCCAGCACAAATTTCTTTGCTACCTGACGAATTTCTTCTGCCGGGGCTTCCCACTCGTTCCACAGCGATTGCTGCCCTGGGCTGGTTTTCTTTTTGATCTGGCTCTTGGCTTTAATCTCTGCCAAAAGCTTGCTTCCCCAATGACTTTTCTTCTCTGGCTTAGGTTGCGGTTTGTACTTCTTGCAAAACTTGCGATATGCCGCCGCGCAGATGTCTAGCGTCGTTCCCAACGCCAAAAATGCCGGATGCCATTGGGTAATGCCATCATCCGTTAATCGCTCATAACTGCCATAGTTGCTGAAGTCATAGAACCAGCCCTGCTGCATATTGGCAGCTTTGGGATTGCCGTGGATATAGCGCAGGGTGTTTAAGGCTCGACGTTTGTCGCTGATGGGGAACCCAGTGCTGTGATATCGCTTTTCCCAAAAGTGTCCGGTGCGGTTCAACATGCGGTTAAAACACATAGCTGTAAACCAGTTCAGCCAATGCATAACTCTGGGCAAATCGTTTGGTTTGTTGGGTTCCATCAGATAATGCACATGGTTGCTCATGATACACAAGGCATACAGTTTGAACTCAAATTTGTCCTGACATCGCTTGAGGGCGTAGAGCAAGATTTCTCTACACTCCAGCCGAATCAGGCGAAATTCACGGTTATTGCAGCGCATAGTGATGTGATAGCAATACTCAGCTTTAAGATTGCGGCAGTGATACGCCATAGCAAGATACGGATAACAAGTCAGATCTCACCTTCTAAACAAAACTTAAGGTTAGGAGAAGCGTTTAAGTGATGAGCGATATGCTAAGGGTATGCCATCCAAGGAAGTGTCATGACTATCAAAATCATTGATATTGCTGATGCTCAAAATCAGTTAGCAGACCTCATTGCTCAGGTTGCAACCGGGGTTGAAATTATTTTGACCCATCAGCAGATTCCGCAGGCACGGCTATTGCCAATTCATCCAGCCTCTACTCGCCGTACCCCAGGACTGCATCGGGGCAAAATCACCATGAGTCCAGACTTCGATGCTCCCCTGCCCGATCAATTCTGGACGGGTGAACCGTGAAACTTCTCCTAGACACCCATGCCTTTGTCTGGTGGGATAGTAATCCAGAGCAACTATCAAATACTGCTCTCAATTTGCTTGCTGACTCTACCAATGAACTATTGTTGAGTGTTGCCAGTATTTGGGAAATTCAAGTCAAGCGTCAGTTGGGAAAACTCAGCTTGCAATCATCCCTTTCTGAAATTTTGACTGCACAGCAAACAACAAATGCTCTCTCTATCTTGCCAATTAACGTAGAGCATGTTTTGACACTCGACCAACTACCAGCGATCCACAAAGATCCCTTCGATCGCATTTTAATTGCTCAAGCGATCTACGAAGATGCAGTGCTTGTCAGTACTGATTCAGTGTTCGCGTCCTATCCCGTTCAAACGATTTGGTAACTCAGGTTCGCTTGATCGTCTACGATCCAGAAGAGGAGGTGATCACCCAATGGCAGAAGGAAGATCAGTATCGGCAATTCGTCCAACGCCTACTTTGCCTCCAACCGAATCTCCTGCAAAATCTTAGAGACTTCCTCCTCTGAATGGTGATATCGTGCCAGCACTTTTGCAGTCGAATCCATAACCTGACTAGCAAACAATTGACTCAAATCCTGACGTAGGCATTTGCCAATATAGAACTTAAGCAACGCTTCTAACGGCATCTCGCGTTGCTCTGCTACCTTTTTGAGTGACTCCAGCGTGTCTTTAGGAATTTGCAGCGCAACCGTTTCAGACTCTCTTGGATGAACTATTAATTCCAAATCTTCCCCAAAGTCCAAATCATCATTGTTCATATAGCCTCCACTTCAGTGAACTAACTCCCTCCCTTTAAAAGGCTGTTGATGTCTTGTGCGGCATACAAAATTCGCACAATTTCTACAGCATCATCACGATCGCAATAGAAAATAAGGTATTTTTTGAAATTTTTGACTGCCCATTTGCGTAAGCCCTGCAAACGCGGGTTAGTAGACGGATATGAACTACCGATACCTGGCATTCTCGCTATTTGAGCGATCGTTAATCTTGCAGAATCAAAAAAGCGTAAGGCTGTCTCAACATCATTTTCTGAAATATACGCGAAGTGATCATCAAGATCTTGACTTGCTCTGGGGGTGATAATAATCCGCTTGGTCATGTATCTGACTGATGAACTTGCTCAACGAGTTGATCCCGCTTCTGAGTCCACCAGTCATCTGTCACCTCAACTGGCTCTCCACTATCCAACCCCTCTAATAACAGCGATTCAATCTGCTCTTGTTGAGCAATGCGTTCCTGCTCTCGCAAAATCAAATGATAAATATACTCATTGACCGTGCTGAAACCAGCCGCCGTTGCCTGTTCTTCTACAAACGCTAAAATTTGGTCTGGCAGTGTCACGTTTAGCATTGAAGCTCAACCCCAAAACCTAAGCTATCTGCGTTTAGCATAACTAAAAGATTTGTAGGTTCAAATCGGGTATGCCGCGCAAATCAGAGTAGGCTTAAAGATTCTCACGTAAGATTGGATAGTTCATGTTGAAAGTTAGCATTGAGGACGCGGCAAAAGACCTGCGATCGCTCCTGGAGCGCGTCTCAAGTGGTGAAGCAATCATCCTGATGAATCAGGATAAAGAAGTGGCTCACCTCATCCCTCCTCCAGAGCGTCATCCAGCCAGTTCTGAAGCGGTTGAACCACCTGGAGCAGGCAGCAACACCCCTCGCCGGATTCAAAGCATCTACACTGATGGAGCCTGCTCTGGCAACCCCGGACGGGGAGGATGGGGCACGGTAGTCTACTTCACCGATGGCACGGTACATGAGATGGGAGGAGCCGACTCGCAAACGACCAACAACCGCATGGAGATGCAAGCCGCGATCGCCGCTCTCCAGTTCTACAAGGAGTCGGGGCAACCGGAACCGATCACCCTCTACACCGACAGCGAATATGTGATGAAGGGCGCGACACAGTGGATTCAAGGTTGGAAGAAAAAAGGCTGGAAGACGGCGGCAGGTAAGGCAGTCTTGAATCAGGACTTGTGGGAGGAGATCGATCGCCTCAACTCGAAGCAAGTCACCTGGAAATATGTGCGGGGACACAGCGGCAACGTGGGCAATGAGCGGTGTGATGCGATCGCCCGGAGCTTTTCAATGGGTAAGCCTGTATTGAATTGATGCACACAGTACCGCTGACCTGAGAGCAAGGCGATACAATCCTGGTGTAGGTGTGCTCAAGCCTTTAGCCAGGTGTTCGCGATGGTTGATTCAGCGACTCCCGCCCCCTCAATTGATGCGTCCGACAATTTACCGCGTGAAGTGCGAGTGGCTCAGCTTCGCAACACGGTAGACATGCTGCATATGGCAGATGAGATTGCCAATCGTGGCTATTTGATCACCAGTTCAGAGTTGGCGGATTTGATGGATGTCAACGCCAGTGCGGTGACCAGTCGAGGAGATAACTGGGTCTGGCGGAATTGGGTTGTTTCGCGGGTGCGGCGAGAGGGGAACCAGATTCTCTGGCAGTTAGAGCGGGTTGATTAGAGGGAGAGGGAGTGGGGAATGGGGAGTAGGGAGTGGAGAGACGCGATTAATCGCGTCTTTACAGGCATAGCGTCTTTACAATAGAAAAAGAGGTATTTTCGAGTGGCGCGATCGCTATGTATTTGACCTGGTTAGACAGCAACTCCTGGCTAATTGAGATGGGGAATAAGCGGATTTTGCTTGACCCCTGGTTGGTTGGAAATCTGGTGTTTGGCAATATGCCGTGGCTGTTTCAGGGAATGCGATCGCAACCTCGCCCCATTCCAGAGGTGATCGATCTGATTTTGTTGTCGCAGGGGTTGGAGGATCATGCCCATCCAGACACCTTAAAGCAACTGGATCGCTCCATTCCAGTCGTAGCCTCACCCAATGCGGCAAAGGTAGTGCAGGAGTTGGGGTATAGCCAGATTACCAGCTTGGCGCATGGAGAATCCTACATGCTGACCGATAGCGTCACGATTCAGGCATTTCCCGGTTCGCCGATTGGTCCCTTTTTGACAGAGAATGCTTACCTGCTGCGAGAAGCCAGTAGTGGACAGACGCTCTACTACGAACCTCACGGCTATCACGCCGAGGCAGTTCGGGCGATCGCCCCGGTCGATGTAGTGATCACACCAATGGTCAGTTTGGAAGTTCCTCTCTTAGGCGCAATCATTCAGGGACACAAAACCGCTTTGCAGGTGGCGCAGTGGTTGCGACCCCAGGTGATGTTACCCACCGCAGCAGGTGGTGATATTTCCTTCACCGGATTTCTAAATAGTGTTCTGCGCGGCTCGGGCAGTATTGCAGACTTGCGGACGCAATTGGCGGAGAATGGATTAACAACGCAGGTGATCGAGCCAAAACCGGGCGATCGCCTGGAGATTTCTCTGGAGAACCGCGTGTCGGTGTAATGGATCTGTATGGAAAATACTGCCTGGATGGATTGGATTTTGGGTGGAGTGGCGATCGCTGTTCTGCTAGGAGGATTGTTTTTGCTGTTTAGCGGTGTCAACTCCATGAATCGCAGTCAGAGGAAATGAAAGGATAAAATGGGTGAGTCAGTAGTCAATGGTCAATAGTCAGTGGTCAATGGTCAGTAGCAGCAATCAACCATTGACGATTGACAATTGACAATTGACCGGGGTCAATAGCAGTAACCAACCATTAACGATTGACAATTGACAATTGACAATTAACGATTAACAGTTGACCGAAGCTAATCGGCAGTGGTCAGCTATCAACCATTGACAATTGACAATTGACCACTAACCCTTCACCCTTCACCCTCTATCCCTTCTCCTATTGCTGCTCTGACACGTCTAGCCAGACCTCATCTGTCCCATGATGAGCGGTTTTGACCCACTTCAACTGCTTCGGACGGATGGAGAGGCGAGCCGACATCGAGATAATCACCGGGAACCAGTGAAGCATATAGAATGTACCGCGCACTGCTTCAAAGAACAAAGTCCAGGGAGATTGGGAATGCTGGGTTTGAGCCTGTGTTGCTTGCCCCAATCGCATTCTCTTCAAGCCAATCATCATGCCCAACACGGTCATGGTCAGCGTCAGACTGGTCATGGGTGCAAAAATGGGCATCGTGTTACGGGCGATCGCCATCATCATGTCGGGTAACGCCGCTGTGGGCATGATGTATTGCAGCAACCAGAAGATAAACAGATCAACCGTTTTGCGAGTACCCAACCGATTTCGAGCCAGCAACCGCCAGTAGTCGAGATATCGCTGATAGCCACCTTCTGCCCAACGATTGCGCTGGTGCCACAAGCCCACGGCACGGGTGACTCCCTCCTCAATCACAGGTGGAAACATGAGGAAGTCAATATCCCAGTGATCAAGATGGAGGCGCACCGTCAGGTCGAGGTCGTCAGTGATGGTTTCTTCATTCCAACCACCACAGCTAGCCAGTGCCACACGACGAACAAACTGCCCGTTGCCACGTAGTTCACCGATGCCACCCAGGGCAATGCGTTGTTGCTGGAAGTAGCTGTCTATTGCCATTTCAGCAACCTGCCCTTGAATCCAGAAGTTTTTGGCATCAGGATGAGTTGCCAGTTGTGCCTGGGCGATCGCCTTCCGCACCTGCACGGCACCAACTTCTTGTCGCTCAAACAGAGGCAACACCCGACGCAGCAGGTCTTGGGGTACCTGAGCATCGGCGTCAAACACGCCCAGGATTTCGCCTCTGGCACGAGTCCACACGTCGTTCAGTGCGCCCGACTTTCCTCCGCCCGCATCTGGGGCACGATGCACCACCCGCAATTGCTCATAGTCTTTTGCCAACCGATCGAGCAACACTCCAGTGCGATCGCTGCTGTTGTCGTTGATCACCCACAGTTCATAGCGGCTAGCAGGATAGTCTAAACTACACAGAGTTTTGACCAGCGAGGGAATCACTGCTTCTTCATTTTTCGCTGCAACTAGCAACGAAACAAAGGGTAATTTTTCAGGATCTTGTTCGGTTAAGGGTTGAGGTACGGGTAAAGATCGGGTCATCAACATCCGCAGCAGGTGAATGCCGATGAACGTCGTCACACACAACACAAACCAGGAACCCCAGGATACTAAATGTAGGGCAATTGTACTGCTCCAAATAACGGTCAACGCCAGAGCCGCTTTGCGTCTGCGTCCCCCTAATCCCCGGTAATAGTGAGTATTAATATCATCAATCTCAGATAAGTCTGAGGTGAGCGCGCTAATCGGCTCCAGTTCGTTATAGGAATCGCTATCGTACCAAGTACTTCCCGGCATAAATCACCTAGTTGAATCACACGAGGCTGTCCACATCCCACAAACACCAGAAGCGAGGCTGTTGCACCTCGCCTACCCACGCATGCTTTCGAGGACTACACAGCTTAGTTTGTGCATTCCCAGCAGTAGTGTATCAATTATTAAGCGATTTAAAAAACTTTGAGGTTTTGCAAATGACCGATCGCCTATCGATTAAAACGGGGGTCTAACCCATCTCGCAGTCCGTCACCGAGCAGGTTAAACGCCAGCACCATCAGTGTGATTACCAATCCCGGAAAGACAATTGTCCACGGAGAAGAGAGGGAATAACCTCCGGTAAAGGAATCTGACAACATGGTTCCTAGTTCCGGGGTGGGGGGTTGGGCACCCAAACCGAGAAAGCCCAGACCTGCCGCTTCTAACGTTGCTGTACCAATCGAGAGGGTCGCCTGCACGACCAGGGGTGCCAGACTCGCAGGCAGAATGTGCAAAAAGATAATGCGGCTGGGGGTCGCTCCAAAGGCTCGTACGGTCTGGACAAAATCTTGTTCGCGCAGGGTCAACACCATGCTGCGGGTAAGGCGAATAAAGATAGGAATTTGCACAATGCCCACTGCAATCATCACCCCGGTCAGACTGGGACCCACGACCGTGACAACGGCGATCGCCAGCAAAATCGACGGAAACGACAGTAAAATATCCGTGAACCAGCCAATCAGCGTCTCCACCCATCCACGAAAATATCCGGCGACCAACCCCAGCAGCGTACCGATTACCAACCCTAACCCCACCGAAAAGACGCTAACCAGTAGCGAAATCCGAATGCCGTACCACACCAGCGTCAGCATATCTCGCCCTAGCCCATCGGTGCCAAACCAGTGCTCTACACTGGGTCCAACCAAACGGGAGGTGTAATCCCTTGCAGTAGCTGGGTCAAAGGGATTGAGCACCGGAGCCAAAATTGCCAACGCCATCAACGCCACGGTGAGAAACAGCCCAACCTTACCAGAGAGCGATCGCAATACACGCTTCCAGGCTTTGTTGAAGGACGATTGAGGAGCAGCTTTAACGGGAGGGGAGAGGGTTTCCATCTAAGAAAGAAGAATGAAAAAAGAAGAGAGAAAAAGGAGAAATGGGGAGTAGGGAGTGGGGAATAGGGAGCAGCACACTTATCTACCGATTTACTCAGTACTATCAACTACTGACTATTGACCATTAACCACTGACCATGGGCTACTAACTATTGACCACTGACCACTGACTATTGACCACTGACTATTGACCATTGACCACTGACCATTGGCTACTAACTATTGACCACCGACCACTGACTATTGACCACTGACTATTGACTATTGACCACTGACCACTGACTATTGACTATTGACTATTGACTCCTAAACCCTACTTGTATTGAATCCTCGGATCGAGAAAGGCATAGGAGATATCTGTCAGCAAATTCAGCAACACGAAGACGATCGCCACAAACACGACACCGCCCTGCACAACTGGATAGTCTCGCGCCAAGATGCCCTCATAAATCCAGGAGCCGATACCGGGCCATGAGAAGATGGTCTCCGTCAAAATCGCGCCCCCCAGCAACGTGCCAAACTGCAACCCGATAATCGTGATAACGGGCAACAGCGCATTCTTTAGAGCGTGTTTTGAGATCACCCACCGTTCTAATAAACCTTTAGCCCTTGCCGTGCGGATGTAGTCTTGAGACAACACCTCCAACATGGCACTGCGAGTAATGCGAGCCACGATCGCCAGGGGAATAGTTCCCAGCGTCAGGGCAGGCAAGATTAGATGGGACAGGGCATTGGCAAAAATGGGCAGGTTAAATTGCAATAACGAATCCAGCAAATAAAACCCAGTGATGACATTAAAGTTAAATCCCTCGTTAATGCCCAGGCGGCCACTGGGGGGCAACCACCGCAAATTCACCGCAAACAGATAAATCAGTAGCAAGCCCAGCCAATACACGGGCATCGACACCCCAATCAGAGAACCGCTCATCGCGAGATTATCGACCCAGCCATTTTTACGAACCGCTGCCAGGATACCTGCGGGAACTCCCACAATTACGGCAAATAGCATGGCGGCAACCGATAACTCAAAGGTGGCGGGCCAACGGATGCGAATTTCCTCAACGATCGGGATGCCCGTAATAATGCTGCGTCCCAAGTCGAGGTGAAGTATCTGATTGAGAAACGCCAGATATTGCAAGGGTAGGGGTTTGTTTAAACCCAAATTTTCCCGAATGATTTCGATTTGCTCTGGAGTTGCCCGTTCACCTCCCAGCACTACGGCTGGATCACCAGGAATCAGGTGCAAAAACAAAAAGACAAGTAGGGTAATGCCCAGCAATACGGGAATTAAGCCGAAAATGCGCCTGAGGATATAACGCAGCATGGAGGAAAGGGGGAGTGGGGAATAGGGAATGGGGAATGGGAAATGGGGAGAGACGCAATTAATCGCGTCTGTACTGAGCGGGTAATCGCGTCTGTACTGAGCGGGTAATCGCGTCTGTACTGAGCGGGTAATCGCGTCTGTATGGGTAATCGTGTTTGTACGAGAGAGATAGGTTAAGGCAGTAGGGGAGCGAAGGAGTAGGGAGATGGGTAGAGGAGTGGAGGAGTGAGAGGGTGGATAAACTCATCCTGTTTTCCCCCTATCCCTCTATCTCATGACTTCTCTACCCCTTCACTCCTTGACTTGTTGCTAGGTTTTCTCAACCTGCTCAAAGGACTCAGAACCGAGAGGGCTTGGCTCCCAGCCATTGATGTTGCTACGTGCTGCATTCAGTGGTTGAGAGTGGACGATGGGAATCCGCAATGCCTGCTCAAACAGGATTTTATCGACTTCGGCATAGAGGGGAATGCGCTCAGCCTCATCGCCTACCTTACGAGCATCATTGAGCAACTGGAAGACTTTGCTATCTTGCCAACTACCGATGTCTCTAGTTGCACCAGGTCCAAAGTGCGCGTAGTAGAAGTTATCGGGGTCGCCATAGTCGCCTGTCCAGCCCAACATAAAGGCTTGATAGCCGGGTTCCTTGTTGCGATCGTCCAGGTAAGCTGCCCAGTCTTTGGTGTTGAGCTTGACTCGAATGCCGATCGCACTCAAATCAGCTGCAAAGGCTTCAGCGATTGGTTTGGGGGTTGGGAAGTAGGGGCGAGATACGGGCATGTACCACAATTCCAGATCAAAGCCGTTGGGATAGCCAGCATCGGCTAACATCTGCTTAGCCTGTTCGGGGTTGTATTCGTAGTCGCCTAAGTCCTTGGCGCGGAAGTCTGCCAACGATTCGGGAATAAAGTGACTATCCACTTTTCCTAACTCACCCCAAAAGGCTTGAACGATCTCTGGGCGGTTAATCGCTTTGGCGATCGCCTGACGCACTTCGACCTTTGACAGCGGCTCGTAACTGGTGTTGAGTCCCAGATAGCCCACGTTAAACGAGGGACGATAAACCGTTGCCAGGTTGGTGTCGCTCTTTAACTCGTTCAATTGGTCGGGTGCCAAATCAATTGTGAAATCAATGCTACCCGATCGCAGTTCTGCTACCCGAGCAGCGGGTTCTGAGATAAAGCGAAAGACTAACTGCTCTTCTTTGGGTAAGCCCTGCTCCCAGTAATTAGGGTTCTTTTGGAGAACGATGCGATCGCCCGAAATCCACTCTTGCAGCACATAGGGACCTGTCCCTACAGCAACGGAACCAGAGATCCCATAATCGGTTCCGGCTTCCTGAATGGCGGTTGGGCTGGCGATGCCAAAATAACCTGAGGAAATCGCCGCTGGAAACGCGGCAAACGGTTCGTTGAAGACAAATTCTACCGTGTAGTCATCTACAACGTTGACTGCACTCAACGCCGAAGCTTCGTCACCCTTATACCCGCCAAACAAGCTCTGCCAAACCGTGTAGGTGCGACCTGCATTGCGATAGCCTTCAGGGTGGTTAGGATCCCACCAGCGTTCTACGTTGTATTTCACTGCTTCTGCATTGAAGTCAGTGCCATCGTGGAACTGGACCCCTTCTCGCAGCTTAAACGTCCAGGTTCTGCCATCTTCAGAGGCAGTCCATTCGGTTGCCAAACTGGGCACTAAATCAGTGCTACCAGGGGCGTTGTCAATCAAGCGGTTGTAAATTTGTTGCTGAGCATAGATTGAGTTGCCATCCTCAATGTTTCCAGGCTCCAAGTTGGCAGGTTGCCCTCCCAAACCAAAGACCAGAGCTGTTTGGTCGCCTGCTGCCGCAGGACTCCCAGTTGGAGAACTGGCGTTATCCGTTGCAGGAGGAGCACCACAGTTGGTTAGAACGACAGTCATTGCAGCGACCAGCACTAGCAATGCGGTTCGCCACCGTTTTAATTGCCTGAGCATACCTAAATTCTTTCCTTAAAATGGAGACTGCAATTAGGAGTGATGTAGCATTCCTGATTTATTTGCGGGGTTTTTATGAGTATGAATACTACTTTTTCGATAGCAGCATTCACAACTCTACTAAGAATTGCTATATCAGTTGATTGAGATTAGATACTGATTCTTTGAAAACAAAATCAGTGCTATTTGTGCATGATAATAAAATTATTCTCCGATTAGCTTTCCTTAATAATTTCTATTGGAATCTCTCCCCAAAGCTAATAATGGTAGTAGGTTTAAAGCTGTTTTAGAAAATATGAATCTAAAGACAAAATTAACTTTAGTTGCTAATTATTGCATTCTTCTTTGTTAAGAAACTGTCACGATCAAGATTGCTACGGATAAAAAATATCACTGGTTTCAAATTTTTGTTATGCGTCATTCCATTCTAGAAGTTTGTAATTTATCGGTTGATTTTCGGACTGAACATGAGATTGTTCGGGCGGTTAAAGAAATTTCATTTGATTTGTTAGCCGGGGAAACATTAGCGATCGTCGGTGAATCTGGCTCCGGAAAGTCGGTCACTTCTCTCGCCATGATGGGGTTGTTGCCAAACTCAGCCATCACCCAAGGAGAAATTCTATTTCGCCGTTCTCCAGGCTCCGAGCCAGCGGTGAACCTGCTGAGTCTGCCAGCAGATGAGCGGCGCAGTTATCGGGGTGGCGTGATCTCGATGATCTTTCAGGAGCCGATGACCTCTCTGAACCCCGTTCTGACCTGCGGTTCTCAGGTGATGGAAGCCATTTTGTTGCACAGTGAAGTGTCGCGAGACGAGGCGTATAAACGAGCGGTTGATCTGTTTCGTGAGGTCAAGCTGCCCGACCCTGAAGGCATGATGAATCGCTATCCACACCAATTGTCGGGTGGGCAGATTCAGCGGGTGATGATTGCCATGGCGTTGAGTGGCAATCCTGCTATTTTGATTGCGGACGAGCCGACCACGGCACTGGATGTGACGATTCAGGCAACGATTTTGGAGTTGCTCAAGGAAATTCGCGATCGCCGCCAGATGGCAATTCTGTTCATCACGCATGACATGGGTGTAGTGTCAGAGATTGCCGATCGCGTGGTCGTTATGTATCGCGGCAAAATTGTCGAAATTGCCCCCGTTTACGACTTGTTTGCCAATCCACAACACGCCTACACCAAAGGATTGCTCTCCTGTCGCCCTACCCCTCAGCAATCGCTCAACCGTCTGCCGACCGTGACCGACTTCATGCAGGTCACCACCAATGCGGCGGGCGAAACGGAGGTTAATCCTCAACCTGTGAATTTGGTAGAAAACAATCCTCGCTTTGCCCCTGTCTCCATTGAGGAGCGGGAATTGCACTCACGGCAACTGTTGCAACAACAACCGTTACTCTCAGTTCGTCAACTGACTAAAGCCTTTCCCATTCGTCGGGGGTTGTGGGGGCGAAGCTCTGAGATTCGGGCGGTGGATGATGTCAGCTTTGATGTTTACCCCGGTGAAACCTTGGGCTTGGTCGGTGAATCAGGCTGCGGCAAGTCAACCCTGAGCCGATTGCTGTTGCGTCTGATTGAGCCAACATCGGGTCAGGTTATGTTTGATGGCAAATCGGTGTTGCAGATGGACGCGGCACAGATGCGGCGATTGCGGCGGGAGATGCAGATTGTCTTCCAAAACCCCTTTGGCTCCATGGATGCCCGCCAGAGTATTGGTTCTGCCCTGGTGGAACCAATGGTGATTCACCGTATTGGTGGATCTTCGGAAGAACGGCGACAACGGGCGATCGCGCTGTTAGAACGGGTGGGCTTGAGTGCCAATGCAATGGAGCGGATGCCGCATGAGTTTTCGGGTGGACAGCGGCAACGGATCTGCATTGCTCGTACATTAGCGTGTCAACCGCGATTTATCATCTGTGATGAATCCGTCTCTGCCCTTGATGTCTCCGTTCAAGCGCAAGTGCTGAACCTGCTCAAAGATCTGCAAGCAGACTTTGGCTTGACCTACATTTTTATCTCTCACGACTTGAGCGTAGTGAAGTTTGTCAGCGATCGCATCATGGTAATGAATCGAGGTCGCATCGAGGAGATCGACACGGCGGAATCGGTTTATAACCGTCCGCAAAAAGACTACACCCGGCAACTGATTCAAGCCATCCCCAATGCCACCCTGGATGACATTCAAGAGCGGCAATCCCATCGTTTGATATATGCGGATTAGGTAAGGCGTGGGGTAGAAGGTAAGAGGGGCAATTGTTAATCGTCAATTGTCACTTGTTAATCGTCAATTGTTCCTAGCATCAACTCGGTAGTGTTTCAGATCTGTTGCTACTAACCCCCGGCTGTCGCCGTCCCCCTTACCAAGGGGAACTACAGGGGGTCTTACAGAGGTTATTAACAGGTTTGGAACACCACCCTACTGACTATTGACTACTGACTACTGACCACTGACCACTGACTACTGACTACTGACCACTGACTACTGACCATTGACTACTGACTACTGACTACTGACCATTGACTACTGACTATTGACCATTGACTACTGACTACTGACCACTGACTACTGACCCCTGACCCTTAACCCCTTACCCCTGTTAGCCATCAACGAATGACTACTCGCCTTAGAACCCCAAAAATTCCCTGGAAACTCTGGCTAGGAATTGCGATCGCCTCATTGCTTCTCTTGCTGACGTTCTTGCAATCACCTGCCCCTGCCCAATCCGTCACCAACCTGACGGCTCGCATTACCCGTCTAGAGTCTGAAAATAGTGGGTTGCGATCGCGGGTGAGCCGATTGGAGTCACAGTTATCACGAGTTGGCAATGCCGTTGGAGTGCGAGTCCCCCAACCCCCGGCAGAGCAAGGACCCGTTCGCGGGGAATTATCCTCTGATCCGATGTTTGACCGCTTAGCCACACTGGCGATCGAACAGCGAGAGCGAATGGATCGGTTGGAGGCACGATTGAGTGCGTTAGAGGCGGGACGGGAATAAGGAAGAGAGAAGATAGAAGAAAGAAAAAAGAAGGGAGAAAAACTTACAGATCTTGCTTCCAAAAGGGAGCTTGGAAATGGAGTGACGAAGGCTCTGCCTCCTAGATCAACCCATTAGATGAAGCTCCGCAGTTTTGGCGGTTGAAACCGCAGCTACAAGAGCAAAACCGACCTACGTCGGGTCGGCAAACCCTTAATCTTTCAGAGTCCGCGTCGGCGGACTTGGCTCAAATAGCTGCGAATTCATTCGCCAGATTCTTAAGCCGAATTGACGTTTGATTAGCTCCTGGCTTCATTGAATTCCTTAATTGTTTCTCCTCCTTTAGCCCTTATCCCTCATCCGTCGTACGCTATCTTTTCTGGTACGCAGTAATCTTAATACCAGGAATCCGTACACCAGACCTGATTCCAAATTAGTTAGATTGGAGAAAAATACCCAAAAATAAGGGGAAGATGTAATGGCAGGGCAATTGTTACTCGTCGATGATGAACCCGGTTTGCGGCAAGCCGTACAAGCCTATTTAGAAGACAGCGGCTTCACGGTTCATGTCGCCAGCAACGCCCATGACGGTTGGAATTTGCTGCAAAAAACCTCACCCGATCTGGTCATCTCGGACATCATGATGCCGCAAGTGGATGGCTACCAATTTCTCAAGCAATTACGGGACGACCCGCGATATCAGTCGTTGCCTGTCATCTTTTTAACGGCACGGGGTATGACCTCCGATCGCATCCAGGGGTACAAGTCTGGTTGCGATGCCTATCTTTCAAAGCCATTCGACCCCGATGAGTTGGTCGCGATCGTCGAGAGTCTGCTAGAGCGGCGATCGGCAGTGACCAAGCCCATTACGGATGGTGAAACCCCTGATATTGCTGACATGGCGCGGCAGATTGCCGAAATTCGTGGAATTTTGATGCAGCGTGGAGCGATCGCCCCAACCCCAGCCCCGATTCAACTCGACCTGACTCCGCGTGAGCAGAGCGTTTTGAAGCTGGTCGCAGAAGGGCTGATGAATAAGGAAATTGCTCGTCGGCTCGAAACCAGCGTCCGCAACGTCGAGAAGTACGTCAGCCGTTTATTCAGCAAAACAGGCACCAACAGCCGCACTGAGCTAGTGCGCTACGCCCTGGAACACGGTTTAACGCAATAAAATTCAATACTTTTTGCAACAGGGATGGCAGAAGGCGATCGTTTTGAGTACACTTTTGAGCAACTTGTACTCAATTTTTGCCGTCTGTTCTGACTAATTCGCTTGCGATCGCCATCCTTCGTTGTTACTATCCCCATGAAATTCCATCGCCTCCTTGCTCTTACTCTGTTAACCACGATTGGTTTGACAACTCCAGCCCTGGCTGAAGATTTGGAGCGGGTCTATCAACTCACCTCAACTCGTGAGTGTCCCGCCTGTGATTTGAGTCGCGCTAGTTTTGTCCTGTCGGATTTATCAGAAACGAACCTGGCAGGAGCAAACCTCGCTGAAGCCAATCTCAATCGCACCAATCTGACAAACGCAAACCTGGCAGGAGCAAACCTTTCGAGAGCGATTTTGTTTAACGCCAATTTGACTGGAGCAGATCTGCGGGGGGCAGACCTGCGGGGGGCAGACCTGCGCGAGGCATACCTGACCGGAGCTAACCTGGATGGAGCCTTATTGGATGGAGCAAACCTGTTGGGAGCGGTAGGCTTGCCACAGACGATCGCTACCCCAGAGCAGATGTATGTTTGGGGTTTAGCGGAATATCAACGCGAAAACTTTAGAGGGGCAATTAATTATTACAATCAGGCACTTAATGCAAAACCTGACTTTGCCCATGCTCTCTTGGCGCGAGGTGTCTCGCGATTTCGGATGCGGGACTTCAACGGCGCACTGCAAGATGCCAGAAGTGCTGAACAGCTTTATTTAACCCAGAGCAACCCAGAGGGACACCAAATCTCAGGTCAATTTATTGCCGGAATCGAAGCTCTGCAAGAAGCCCAGGCACAAGGCGATCGCCGCGCATCAGGTGCAGGGGGCGGAAACTTTATGAACTTCCTGGGTTCAATTACAGGTCTATTGTTCCGATTCTTGTTTTAGGACTGAGGGTTGAGGACTGAGGACTGAGTCAGATAAATCCTTAATGGTCATGGTTGATAGTGATGAGGGGTGGGAATTGGGTCTATCTCTACTCCCCATCCACCATCCACGTATCTACCCCTTCCTGCCCGTTCTTTTTCTCTTATCCTTCATCCTTTATCCCTTATCTCTACTCCCTTCCTCCCCCGAATGCTCTGCCAATAGATGCCCCCCACGATCGCCAGGAACAGCACATAATCGATCGCCTGGGCTAAATAGAGCGTCTGAGTGTAGCCAAAAAAGGCTTTGAGAATTACCCCCGGGAACTGGCGATCGGGCAAGATGCCGCTGAGATTCCACACCTGCGGTCCTAAAATGCAAGATCCAGTTGAGTTGGGACAGATGTTAGCCCACGCAGGCTCGACTTGAGCCAGTAGGTGAATCGCGCTGTCAAAATGGCGCAATGCCGAGACGACTAACCCGGACACAATCAGCAGTAGCAACACTCCCATGACCTGAAAGAATCGACGGAGGTTGATTTTGACGCCCAGTTGGAACAGGGCAATGCCAATCCCGACGGCACCGACCAATCCGGCGATCGCTCCGGCTACGGGCAACCACCCCGACTGAAACTGAGCCGCGATAAATAGCACCGTCTCAAACCCTTCACGCAGAACGGCGATCGCGATTAGCCCAAATACGCCCCATCCCGCCCCATCTCCTTTGAGAGCACCCGTTACGGCTTCCTCAACGCCAGCTTTGAGGGCACGAGCTTGCTGTGTCATCCAGATCAGCATCCAGCTTAGGAGGGCGATCGCGGCAACACTAAACCCACCTTCAAACAACTGTTTGACAACAGGCGCATACTGCTGACTCGCGTCTTCGAGCCATCGCATCAACAGCAGGAAGATCACCCCAACTAACACACTGGCTCCCACCCCAACGCCAATGCCGCTATAAACCCAGGGATTCAAGCGGCGTTGCCCAGCTTTTTGCAGATATGCCAACACAATTCCCACGACCAGAGCCGCTTCGACCCCTTCACGCAGGGTAATGACAAAGGTTGGAAAAGCTGCCGCAATGTCCATAGGGGTTCAATTTACGATTCTTAAACGCTTGCTTAAACTTATGGTAGCGACTCCAGGCAACGATTTCAGGAATGGCTCGACAAACTCAGCAGGCAATCTTGCAGCAAAAATGAGCCGAACCTCACGAGTGGTTGTGAGAGCGATCGCTGATCCAAATCTTGAATTTGTAGGGGCATTTCGCGAAACGCCTGTACAGCAGTGGTCAGGTTTTGAGAATATTTGCATTCAGTAACACCCATTAGCATTCAACTGTAGTCACAGTTGCTGTGTGAAAGCGTTATCCATGCCACGATGGAATGCTATCTAACGTCAATAACTGTGACCGAATCAATGTCTATTTCCCGTCGATCGTTACTCAAATTTTCTGGATTTCTGGGCGGTGCAGCCCTTGCCACAGGTTTAGGAGCCTTCAAAACTCCCCTCGCTCAAGCTCAAACTGCCCCTCCAAATCCAACGCTGATCATGCAACTGGACTGGGTTTTTAATGTGCAATTTGCGGGGTTGCTCCTGGCAGATCACCTGGGGCTTTATACGGCTAAAGGGGTCAACGTTGTGATCAAACCCTGGGAATCCAACGTTGTTGTGCCTGAAGTGGTAGCAGCCAACCCACTTACCATTGGCTGTGCTGAGCAGAATTTGATTTTAGAGGCACAGGCACAGGGAGTGCCACTCAAGGCGATCGCCACGATGTTTCAAGCCTCTCCCTATGCTCTAATGACCATGCCCGACAGTGGCATCACCACGCTAGAAGGGTTAGTGGGCAAGCGGGTCGGCATCCACGTCGATGGGGTCAAGATCATGGAACTGATCAAAGGCGTCAGCAATTTAGCAGCCGATGCAATTGAGGTGGTTGAGATCCCCTATGAAAACAAGCTCGATCGCTTGATTAGCGGTGAATTTGACGCAATTCAGTGTTATGCCGTCGATGAGCCTGTCGGCTTTGCCCGTCGCGTGGGGCAAGCTCCTCTGCTTATCCCTGTTGACGAATATGGCTATCGTGCTTATGCTCAGGTTTTCTTTGCAACCGATGCGCTGCTCCAGCAATATCCCACGCAAGTCGAAGCCTTTTTAGCGGCTAGCTTTGAGGGATGGCAGATGGCTCTGGCAGACATTCCCGGAACGGCGCGTTTGATTGCTGAGAAGTACGCTGCACCTAACAGCAAGTACACCGATGTCGAATATCAAACTCAATCTCTGCGTCTGGTGGGCGAATACATTATGCGAGGGATCGACCCCGCGCAAATCGGTCAAATTGAGCCAGATCGGTGGATGGAAACGGCGGATTTGATGGTGCAATACGACATCATCGGCACTCGCCCCGATCCTCAAGATTCGCTGAATTTAAGTTTGTGGGGTACCGCCAGCACTTAAAGCGATCGCGATCGGCTGAAGCCCGACATTAACGTGGAATATTTTTACGACTTTCACGTTTAATCTTGCTTGACATTAGCACGGAATAAACTGTTACAATGTTATAGCTTCAGTCGATGGGGTGTCGCCAAGCGGTAAGGCAGCGGGTTTTGGTCCCGCCATTCCTAGGTTCGAATCCTAGCACCCCAGTTCTAAATCGATGAGAATTTCGTCATTTTCTACAGTCCTGACTCAATAGGAGTCAGTGTCACTGGAATTTGTCGATTGAGTTCTTGTTCCAGTCGATAGGCTTGATAGTCGTAAAGCAG
This sequence comes from Oscillatoria sp. FACHB-1407, assembly GCF_014697545.1. Lineage (GTDB taxonomy): Bacteria > Cyanobacteriota > Cyanobacteriia > Elainellales > Elainellaceae > FACHB-1407. The sequence goes on from NZ_JACJSA010000003.1 coordinate 122,988, forward strand.
TAGCTCCATCTTCCCCGGCAAGTTATCCATAAATGATCGCGCCTGTTCTAGACTGCAACCAGAAATATTTGCCAGGTCGTTGCCAATTGAGAGTAAAAAACTCTGGTTGAGGGGCTTTTGGGCTTCCAGTTGCCAGCGACGGGGTGGCATCATGTCGCCACGCTCGATGCACCGTAAGCCGTTGATGGAAGCCAAAACGATGAAGCGATCGCCCACCTGAAGTCGTCGATGTTCAGAGGGCATGAGATGATCAAACACATCCCCTTCGATTCGGGCTTCGCGCTGGTGAAAGATTGGTACGACGCCATAACCATATGCCACCTGTGAGATCAGTTTACCGGAGAGCGTATCGTCCGCTGAGACGCGATATTCCGTTACCAGAATGGTCTGTTCGTTGAGTCGAAACAGTCCCAAAATATTTTCTCCAAAAGCGGCTCCGGCAAATGCTTCGGCTGCCAGTCCGTATGCCGCCAGAATCTTAGCATCGGGGAGTAAGTCGATCAGATTATCGCTAAAGCGTTGACCATAGCTGCGAACGACTAACTCAATGGTGCGGTTGAGCTTGTTGGCATTCTCTCGCGCCATCAATGCCATTTCTAAATTGAGCATCTGGTCATCCGTCACTAGAATCAGGCTCTTTGCTGTTGCCAAGTTAACCTTGTCTAACTCGGCGATCGGATCACCGATAAACATCGGGATGTCATCCGGCAGATTAAGTGGATCGCGTTGCTCGGTAATGGCAACTACAGGCTGCTTAAACTCCCGCAACAGCGTGGCGACCCGTTGCCCCACACGCCCCATCCCGACGATCACCACATGGTTTTGCTTGGGAATCGGAGGACGTTTTTGCAAAAACTCAAAGCGTGAACTGAGCAAATTATCGGCGACTAGACTGACAACCCCCAGAACGAACAGCAAACTAATCAGGGTGATGAGCAAACTCACCAGTTGCACCCACCAGGGAACCGCATCATTTGCCAGTCCGCCGAACACATCTCCGTAACCTCCCAGGAGCAAAATTACAACGGTGGAAACGGCTTTTTGCCATGTCATGCCTGGGAGCGTGACCTTCAGCAAAATGGTGCCGATCGCCCCTAGTAGCAGTGCAATCAGCAATCCCAATGCCACTAACCGCCGAATTTGGCTTGCTTTAATCCACTGCCATGCTTGAGCAAAACGGCGTTTTATGCCACCACTGGAGAGGTCTTGGAGTTGCTTCCAGAGATGCTGAAACTGGCTCTCGTCCGGCTCTTCAGGGGAGTTGGAGTGAGTGTTGGTTGTGTTTTCGACGATTTCAACGTAGGCGATCGTATCTCCGGCTTGCACTCGCGTATCGGGTTGCCATTGATAAAAAGCCCGTCGGGTTAGGGGAGTGGCAGATTCACTGGCGGCACGATAGCTGAGGAGACGATAGCTCTTTTTGTTGAGCATCATGGCGGGAAACCCATCAAAGCGATAATCTCGTGGCTCTACTTGTTGTTCAACCACTTGTAGCCGACAATCGCCAATGTTAAAAAAGCCGAGAATATCTGCCTGTAAGCCTGCCAGAGCAAAAGCGTTTGCGGGTAGTTCGGTCGGTTCAAAAGCGACAAAGTTACCCAACTGGTGTTTGAGTAACTGATTCAAACTTTGCCGTGAGGAGCGAACCACCAGACGGATGTTGGGATTGAGCCGTCGAGCCGCGATCGCCGCTTCGATATTGTCGTTTTCGTTGTTTGTCACCAACAAAATCGCTCGACAGTCCTGAATTCCTGCCTTCAGCAACACTTCATCGTTGCGGCAGTCTCCAATAATCAGGTCGTCTGCCAATAAACTCGTTAAATTTTCAACTTCCCAGTCTTGAGGTTGTACCCGGTCGATCGCCCGAATGTGAACGTCAAACTCGCGCAGGGCAAATTTCTTTAAGTTCAACAGGCAATATTGCCCCAAACTGCCTAAACCGCAAATCAAGAATCGGTCAATCTGTTTACTTTCGGCAGGTTCACTGGCTTCTGTGGGTGGCGGTTCTGGTGGAGCAAGCAATTCTTCAGTGGATGGCTCCGCCGCAGGAGAGGGGGTTGTCTCTAGCAGATCTGCCAAATCAAGGGGATAGCTCCATAAAGGAACCGGATTGCCCAACGCATACCCAAACAGATTGATGGTGCGAATCGATTGTGGGTCGAGGGCGCGTACATACCGACTTAACAACTCGATCAAATAGCGACGATCTAACGGTTGGTCGGTGTAAAAGCCCACACTGAGACGACTGCCCTCGCGATCGACACTGACATTCACCCCCTCCGATTGCAACTGCTGGTTGAGCCAGGTCGCGATCGCTTGGGGATTGCCCAGTCTTGCTAATTCCAGTACGTCGGGTTGCCTCATGGTGGCAGGAGGTGGGGTTCAGACTAGTACAGTAAAAAATAAGTTTTGAAAGGGGTGAAGGGGTGAAACCCCTTCTTGGGGGCGAAGCCCCCAAACCCCCTACATTGAAGAACTTTGTGTTCGCAACACTAGGATGCGCGTTGCCACAGGCGAATCACTTCTGTCAGCGTATCGCGATCGGGGATTGGCGTAACTCCCGGTGGGTCGATCCGTGCGCCGGGAATGTTTTGGCTCCAGGGGCTACCAGGGACAGATCGCAGAGACGTGGAGCCATCCACCGGACGAAACCCGTACTGGACAAACACTGCCTGCTGTTCCGGTTGGGCTAAAAAGTCAAGAAAGCGGCGAGCCGCATCCGCCGTGCCACTATCTACGTTGCGACGGACGATCGCTCCTGTAGAGACGGTTTCAACGGTGGGGTCAATGTAATAGATCTGATAGGGTTGGCTCTGGGTTGTCGAGGATTGTTGCCAGCGATGGAGAGCAATGCTTTCATAGACGATCGCCACATCCGCATCGTTGGGGCCGCGTGTGATGAATTCTTGCAGCAACACGTCGGTCGAACGGGGAGGTTGATAGACCGATCGCTTCACTAACCCAAACAGAGAGGCGATCGCCGGATCATTATTCAAATTACCAGGACTGAGCGTACCGCCTGTTTTAGACTGTGCCCATAAACTCAAGGCTAACTGAGAACTATTAGAACGAGTCGGGTCAGTCATCACCAGGTCAAAACTACCGAAATCAAAGCCGTTGATGTCTCTCCAGTTGCCGATTTCCAAAGCTCGCTCTAACTTTCGCCACTGAAACTGCCCATCTGCAAACAAGAACTGACCCCGTTCTTCCCAGGCGATCGCCACGAGAACTGTTTTGGCAATGGGTCGTGGTGCATCATAAAACGCTTCATCGCCATTCTGGGCACGCCAGCGATCGCTCAACTCGGTAATTAAATCGCCACTCGCCGGAATCAACACCGTCGGCGTAAAGTCGTTTTTGTCATCAATGTAGTTGTTCACCACATCCTGAGAGCCTTGAAAGCGAAACTCCAGGTCAATTGATGGATTTTGTTGCTCAAACTTAGCTTCCAGTGTTGGCAAAACTTCCTGTAACTCAGTGCCACCAACCACGATGACTTTGCGCTGTAACCCCGGCACGGGGGCAAAGGTGATTGCCGACGCCAGGGCAATGATTCCCAGTGAAATCAGGAGCGATCGCCGTTTCATCCGTCGCTGCATCAGGGAACTCTGACCCGATGAGCGTGCCAGTTGCCCCCCTGAAAACAGTGAAGTCAGAAATGGACGTTGTTTTTGGTTCTGCTTCATGATGCGTTAAGTGTTGTCATCGTGAATTGTTGTGCTTTGTCAGTTGTCATGAGTCAAGTGTCAATCGTCAATTGTTCATTGCCCATGTCTCTCCATCAACCATTGACCATCAACCATCAACCATTAACCATCAACCATTAACCATCAACCATTAACCATTAACCATTGACCATTAACCATTGACCATTGACCATCAACCATCAACCATTAACCATCAACCATTGACCATTAACCATCAACCATTAACCATCAACCATTAACCATTGACCATTAACCATTGACCATTAACCATCAACCATCAACCATTAACCATTGACCATCAACCATTGACCATTAACCATCAACCATTGACCATTAACTATTCACCATTGCCACACCTCATTGCCCTCCACTGGATACCAACAAATCCACGTTTTCTTGAGTAGCTCTCAACTCATCGCTGAGCGATCGCAACTCCATCGCCTCGGTTACATTGGTCAGGTCTGCCGTTCGCAGTCGGTTTTGCAACGCTTGCAACACCCCTGCCGCATCGAGAATCAGAGTTGAAAGGCTAACTACCTGTGCCTGTCGAGCGTCCTGCCCCTGGCGTGCCAGTTGGATATTATGCTCCAGGCTTGCTTCCAGTTTTACCAGTTGGCTGCGGGCTGCTCCAGAACTGTGTTCTACCTTCGCTTCAACCTCCTGCAATTGCTGCTGCAACTCCGTCACCGATAACAGCGAGTCCGATCCGTGCATCCGACTCACCAGTTGGTCAATCTTGGCGGGTAACTCAGCTGTGCGATCGCAAGCATATTGTACGGTTGCTAGCAATTCGATCTGCCCAGAAGTCGTGAGTAAACGAGTTGCCTCCTCGCGAAACAGATTCGCCCGCTCTACCAGGGCGATCGCCTGTTGTCGCACCTCTTGCAATTCCCGTTCCAGTTCTGGGTTATCTAGTCCCAGTGTCTCCGGTTCTCTGGCTTTGAGCACCGCTGCCCCCACCGTTGCCACGACGATCGCCGTTGGCACCATCACCACCCGTGGCACATTCACCACCCGCACTCCCACAACCAGGGCGATCGCTCCAATCAAAACAGCAAACGGATAGTAGAGGGGGTTAGCAAGGGGCATAGGGAAGGATAAAGGATGAATGATAAAGGATAAGAGGCAAACAACAGAAGAGAAGAAGGATGAACGATAAAGGAAAAAAGCTGAAGACAGGTTTTATGCTTAGACGAGTTTTATCCTTCAGCCTTTATCCTTCAGCCTTTCCTAAAACTCTAGCTGCAAGTTTTCCAGGACACGAGAGATGGTATTGGGATCTCCGGCGGAATAGTAACCTCCTGTCACCGTTGCAATTTGCTCTAACACGGCTGGGTCAAATTCGCCCTCTTCACCATATCCCACTGTAAAGAATGAGATGCGCTGGTCGCTGCCAAAGCCACTCCGCTCTAATTCAGCAATCAGTTGCTCTAACGGCATCGCCGACCCTGAATCAACTCCATCGGTTAGCAGCAATACCGCATTAATCGCATCGGGGCGGAGGTTCTGCACCAGCCAGTTACGACCATAGATGGCGGAGTCGTAGAGGGCTGTTCCCCCTTCGACCTGCAAACTGCTGATAAACTGCAATCCGCGATCGCGACCTTCTGGGGTGCCGTCAATCACAACTGGATCTCGAATCACCGAGTCAAAGTCAATTAGAGCAATGCGATCGTTAGCTCCCAGGCTGTTGATGTAGTTCTGCAAGGTATTCTGCACCGCAGGCATTTTGTTGTTTGACATTGAACCAGAGGAATCAACTACAACCACCACGAGAGAGGGCTTCTTGGCAATCTGCTCCCACGCTTGAATCATTGCCTCCGTCACCTCTGGTTGAGGTGGACGGTAGGAGTCATAGCGGGCTTGGGGGTCAACCCCAAACTCTGGGCTAAACTTTGCCCCCAGCGGCACCCCCGGCACTCCCGGTCGCAGCCCTAAATTAGTAGCAATCTGCTGGGTTTCTGGCGTTTGCAAAAAGGCGAGAATTTGCTCTGCGGCGGCACGTTCGTTGTCGCTGACCCATGGAGCGGCAGGCAAAATAGCCCGCATATTAGAGGTAAAGGTCGCCTTAGGATAAATCGCCTCAAAACGTTGCTGTCCTGCTTGCAATGAAGTGTTTGCCGCAATCACCGAAGACTCATACACTGATCCAACCGATGCCCAAAACGGTCCATTTTGCACCATTGCCTCTGCCAGGGAATTGGTGGAAACGCCATAGCGCGTGATTTTCTGTTGAATCGCCTTGATCTCATCGGTGTGTTGGCTGATATCTGCTGCGGTCAGCTGCTCCGGTCGCTTCCCAGAAACGGCAGCATACTGAGCGACCAGCGTTTGCAATCCGGAGTTAGAGCGGGTTGGAGCCGTCTGCACGTAGTGAATTGTTAAGGCTGGACTCGTCGCATCCAAATCACGGTGGGTTTTGGCTGTAACTAGTGCTTTGAACAAGTCATCAACTTTGCGTAACCCTGGTGCAAGATCCGCCTGTGTCATAAACACCATGGGACTTGTAGCAAGCAGAGGAGCATCCGTGATTTGAGGAATGTAGTTTTGCCCTGGAAACAGTTGCTCCATACGGGCAAGTAACAGACTGTGATAGATTTCTCCATCTACTGAGAGCAGCGTTGGAAATGCTGGGTCATCCGCTGAGAGTGTTCCTGTTTTGAGTTGCTCGGCTAGAGACACCGTTCTCGTTACGACATCTCCGCTGCCTACAGCTTCACAAGTCATGTGAAATTGCTCACCATTTTCTAACTTGGGCTGCTGTTGATTAAATTGATTGGCAGATTGCTCACAAAAGTCGCCAAGAGCACTGCCGACTAACAGTTTGACTTCAAAGCCGGGAAGGTTACTGCCGCTATTATTGCCCCCGCAAGCGTTGAGCAAAACGACTAGACTGAATGCTGTGAACAGACAAGCGATAAACCGTCGTAGCCTAGAATTCATAGTTCGCTGGTGTTTGAATCTGAATCAGAGTAGCCTCTGAATGCCTTGAGAGAATGGACTGAGTTGAGGTGATGAGCAGCAGTCTCATTGGGTCGGTGCTGATGAAGCTAGCGATTCTAACCCTGATGGTCTTGTTTTCAACCTAGCTCAGAACCATTAAGGTGTCGTTAATGTGAGAAGACTGAGTCGCGATCGCCCCTCTACTTCGTGATTTCAACTTACCCATTTCCTATTCCGGAATAGCATCTATCAGGGATGTCACAACCCTTCATAAATGCGATGATTCAACCACCTTGGATTTTGAATCTCAAGAATCATTAATAAACCCTTAATAGTTGCTTATTCTTGGCTTAACTCTTTTAGTCAAATTGCCCTCCTAAGATACTGGCAACATCGGTATTTCTAAACAATCATGCCCCGGATTCAACTTGTAGTTTGTGATATGGCAGGCACCACTGTTCAAGATCAACAGGAGGTCGAGCGTTGCTTTCTTGCAGCTGCCGATCGCACTGGATTAGAGATTCGTTCTGAGCAACTACTTGCCATGATGGGGTTATCAAAAAAATGGGTATTTGAGACTCTCTGGGCAGAGCAGATTGGCTCTGATCATCCCAGTTATAACGCGCAAGTAGAAGCGTCATTTGCCCAATTCAAGACTTTATTAGAAGACCACTACAGTACGCAGCATGTCCTCCCAACGGAGGGGTGTCTGGAACTATTTACATGGCTTAAGCACCAGGGCATCAAAATTGCGTTGACCACGGGGTTTTATCGTCAAGTCACTAACATTATTTTGCAGCGGTTAGGGTGGCATGAAGGATTAAACGAAAACTATGTTGGCAATGAACAATCCATCATCCAGGCTTCCATCACTCCCTCAGAAATCTTTGCAGAAGAGGGTAGACCTGCCCCCTTCATGATTCAAAAAGCGATGTATCGATTGGGCATTACTGACTCTAAGTGTGTGGTCAATATTGGTGATACTCCTGCTGATTTAAAGTCAGGGATCAATGCCAACTGTCTCTTTTCGTGGGGAGTTACTAATGGCACGCATACCCGTGAACAGCTAGCAGAACATCCCAATGATGGTTTGTTTGACTCTCTGTTAGATATCCAGAAGAAGCTAACAAATCTCTCTTTGTGATCCAAGTGAAGCATTTGTCTTCTGAACCATCAGTCTTTTCTACCTTTTCATTCTTTTTATCCTTCATTTTTTATTGTTTATCCTTCATTTTTTATTGTTTATCCCTCTTTTATTGCTTCTATCTCTTTTCACGTTTCACTTTTCATCTTTCGTTCTTTTATGACCCACTCAGACGTAATCATTATTGGTGCTGGAATCGTTGGTTTAGCCCATGCGCTTGCGGCTGCCAAACGAGGTTTTAAGGTAGTGGTATTTGAGCGCAGCAGCTATGCGGTTGGTGCTTCAGTTCGCAATTTCGGCATGATTTGGCCCATTGGTCAGCCCGTCGGTCAACTGCGCGATCGCGCTCTGACGGCTCGTGCCATCTGGAAGGAAGTAGCAGCTCAAGCCAACTTTGCGATCGACCCCTGCGGTTCGCTGCATTTAGCCTACCGCCCTGATGAAATGGTGGTTTTAGAAGAGTTTGTGGCGACAACCCCGATCGAGGATGGTTCGTTGCGGTTATTAACAGCGGCGGAGGTGGCAGACAAAAGCCCTGCGGCGGTGACGAATGGGCTATTGGGGGCACTGTGGAGTGCAACGGAAATGACCGTTGACCCCAGAGAGGCAATTCGCAAGTTGCCTCCGTTTTTGGCACAAACCTATGGAGTGGAGTTCCACTTTGACACCGCAGTTACGGCAATCGAGCACCCCAAGGTGATGGCGGGAGGCAAAGTCTGGACAGGCGATCGCATCTTTGTCTGTAGTGGAGCTGATTTTGAAACCCTCTATCCGGCTCTCTACGCCACTAGCGGCATGACCAAAGTCAAGCTGCAAATGATGCGGACGGCTCCCCAGTCAAATCATTGGCGATTGGGTCCATCGCTGTGTGGCGGGTTAACCCTGACCCACTACGCTTCCTTTGCCCATTGCCCCTCCCTGCCCACCCTCAAAACCCGCATTGAGACGGAAACGCCTCACTTTCCCAAATGGGGAATTCACGTCATGGTGTCTCAAAATGCTAGCGGCGAACTGGTCATTGGGGATTCCCATGAATACGGCTTGACTCACGACCCCTTTGATCGGTCAGAGATTAACCAGTACATTCTTGATTATCTGCATGGGTTTGCTCAGGCACCCTCCTTTGAGATTGCCGAAACCTGGCATGGCATTTATGCCAAACTACCGGGAAAAACAGAGTGGATTGCCCACCCTCAAGCGGGTGTAACGGTGGTGAATGCCCTCAGTGGAGCCGGGATGACGCTGTCATTTGGCTTAGCCGAAGAGGTAATGGAGGTAGAGCCTCAGGCAGGTAGAGGGTAAAGGGCACCTCTCTCATGAGGAGGTCTGGAGTTTAATCTTGATTTCGGCTTTATAGCGACTGTCGAGACAGTTCATACAAAGGGGTGTGAGCCGGAGTTCCACCCCCGCACCCCGTCCTGACCAATCCCTCGGTTGCTATAGATGGAACTATAAAGTGTGATCAATATCGCAGGCGCAGCTGTGATTTGAGATTAGGATAAGCTCAGGGTGAAATTTCTCACGGCGGAAACTGAGTAGAGAATGGTGAAGCTAAGTTTAGCCTTAGCGGGTTTCCCGATAAACTGGCAAAAGAACGACTAGGCTAATCGATACCGCACCTGTTTTGCTGAGTAGCGGCCCTCCGATTGGATTCCGGGCATTCTGGTTTTGCTTTGTCAAAGCTACAGTTTGCCAAAACGGCTGCTCGTACTTGCCCTGCTGCGGTCAGATATTTGAATGGAGATCAGCAACGTTCACCGAGACATAACGCTTGACGGGCTATTTGAGGGATTGTTTGAGAGTTCCTCTGACCTGATGGCGATCGCCCAGTTCAACGGCTCTCTAAAGTTGGTGAACCCGGCATGGAAGGCATTCTTTGGCAGTCACAGCTTGCATGATCAAGCGATTCACAATGTCGTCCACCCGCAAGATCAAGCCACAGTCATCATGGCGTTTCAAACCCTGGCATCCGGGCGATCGCCTGCTCCTTTTGAGGCGCGGTGTCAGAGCCAGGATCGTGCTTATCGCTGGTTTTCGTGGACTGTGGTGCCGATTCCAGGACGGGCGATCGCCTGTAGCATTGCCCGTGACATCACTCCCTATAAAGATATTGAAAATCAGACCACTCAAGCCCTGCAACAAGAGAAGGAGTTAAACAAGCTCAAGTCTAAATTTATTTCCATGGTGTCTCATGAGTTTCGCAATCCCCTGAGCACGATTTTGTGCTCGACTGAGTTGTTGGAATATTACGGGGCGCAATGGCCACGGGAAACGCAACAGATTCGTCTGAATCGGATCAAGGGTGCCGTTCGTCATATGAGCCAACTGTTGAGTGATGTGCTGACGATTGGCAGAGCTGAATCGGGAAAGCTGTCATTTCGTCCAAGCCCGTGTGATGTAGAGCGGTTTTGCCGCGAGTTAATAGAAGAGGTGCAATCGAGTATTGGGTTGCAGCATGTGTTGAACCTGATGGTGCAGGGATATCGCCATCCTGTTGCTGCTGATAAACATCTGTTGCGTCATATTCTGACCAATCTGCTCTCCAATGCCATCAAATATTCACCGGAAGGTAGCCCTATCTATGTCGAAGTCACCTGCACAGCCGAGCAGCTGATTTTGTGTGTTCAGGATTCTGGAATCGGCATTCCCCCGCAGGATCAAGAGCAACTGTTTACGGCATTTCATCGAGGCAGCAATGTTGGCTCCATCAGTGGAACGGGGTTAGGTTTGGCGATCGTCAAACAATGCGTGGAGTTGCACGGTGGCTCTATTACCTGTTCCAGCGAATTAGGTCAGGGCACTCAATTCATCGTGACACTGGCAATTGCCAACTCCAGCTATAGCAACGCATTGAGCATTTGAACGAGTGGATCGCGCTGATTTAGCTTAATTTGAGCATAGATCTCCACAAGCTCGGCAGCAATGCGGGCTTCGATTTCGGCGGCTTCCTGGCGGGATTTGCACTGATGCCTGAATTCAGGACGGCTGGGCGATAACAGAGTCGTCGCAATGTCTTCAAACAACCGTTCATCAAAGGGGGAGTACAGAGGGCGATGCGAAGCGGTTCCCCCCTGGGAGGAATCGCCACTCCTGTCATAGGCACGAGCCTTGATTTGCTCTTTGGCTCTGTGCTTGACAAACACTCTCATCGGATAGGCGCGGCTAGTTGGCTCCATAAGGTCGCTTTCCACACAAATACATGCTTTTATCCACACGCTTTGCAGCCAATCACAACTCTCTGCGATCGCTGAAAAAAGGGGTATTGCTTCAGCCAGGGCTATCGGCTATACCCAATTACGGTCCCTGATTTGCGCCAGGTCGAGCCGCGTTTTGCTGCTCAGAATACATGGCTCGCAACACCAACGCTGGGTCAACCCAGTTCTCATCGTATTTCAAGCCCCAGTGCAGGTGTGGACCTGTGGTGCGCCCGGTCATGCCAACCCGCCCAATGCGTTGCCCAGCGAGAACGGTTTGCCCTTCCCAAATTTGGATGCCACCCTCGCGGTCTATCATAAACCGTCCGTTGCGATCAGAAGCAACATGTCCCTGCATATGGCAGTAAATATGTAGCCAGTTGCCCGATTCTACAACAACGGAAGTACCACAATTACTATTGTCTGACACTTCGACAACAGTCCCAGCCCACCAGTTGCGAATGTAGCTGCCTTCAGGAGCCGCCAAATCTAAACCGTAGTGAAATTCTTGAGTGTAGCCCCCCGTAGGGGAACGGCGATAGCCAAAGGGTGAGGTATAGGTTTGGAAGTTTTCGACTGGAAAAGAAGCCCCTACCCACTCATTGACGGCTAATTGGCTCGGGTCAACTTGAGTTGGAGCGGTGTTGGGTGACCCCTGATCGATGGCTAAGGCGAGGGGCGATCGCTGGACGGTAGGGGTTGGGCGTGCCTGTTGGGGCGACATTGGGGGAGGAGTGACCTGGGTTGGAGGCGCAGCGGCAGGCGATCGCTCAATCGTCTCTGGTGCTACCCCTAACATCTTTTGGTGAGTTTCAAAAATCACGAAGCAGGTTAAAGCGACACCTGCTGTCAACAGCATTTTGCCAAAACGAATTTTTTTGTTGTGCATCATGACGACTTAGGGAAACACTCCACCCCTCACAGTTCCAGGACGCTATTGCGTTCAGCTACAAACATACTCAAAGATAACTAATACACCAAGTTTGTATTGAATTGTTCAAAGGAATTCACTATTTTTTTGCATTTATAGCGGTATCTGCCTGGGTGAAGTACAAGGTGTGGGGACATTGCCCCTCCATTTACAGCGGTAAGTGCAGCGTAAAACAACTGCCTTGACCAACCGTAGATGTCACTGTAATGCTGCCCTGATGCAGATGAGCCAGTTTTTGCGCTAACACCAGCCCTAACCCTGTCCCTTCATATTTGCGACTGAGTCCGCTATCCAATTGTTGAAATGCTTGAAACAATTTGAGTTGGTCATCGGGTGAGATGCCAATGCCCGTGTCAGTCACGGCAAAGTGTAACGTGCGATCGCTTTGAGTGACATCCAGGCGCACGGACCCAGCCTCGGTAAACTTGACCGCATTGGATAGCAAATTAAACAAAATTTGTCTGAGGCGGCGTTTGTCTGCTTTGCAGGTTGAAACCGTTGGATCGAGTGTGAAACCGACCTGTAGCCCCCGATTATGGGCAATTTCTGAGATCATGCTGATGCAGGCTTCACAGATTTCTTTGACGTAAACGGTTTCAAACAGTAAATCCTCTTTGCCCGCCTCAATCTTGGATAAGTCTAACAAATCGTTAATCAGGTCTAGCAGGTGTTGTCCACACGACTGGACTCCTTGCACATACTGTCGTTGTTTGTCGTTTAGTGAGCCAAAAACCTCCTTTAATAACAGGCTTGAAAATCCCAAAATGCCGGTTAGCGGAGTTCTTAACTCATGACTCATGTGGGTCAAAAATTCACTTTTGGCACGATTTGCCGTCTCAGAAATTTGCTTTTCTCGTTCTAATTCCTGAGTTCGTTTCTGGACGAGTTGCTCCAGGTACTCATAACTTTGAGCATTGGTGAGGGCGATCGCAGTCTGGTCGGCGATGCGCTCCAGTAAATGAATTTCAGCATCTGTAAAGGTGCGGGGAGTGTGCGTCATCAGCACCAAACCCCCAAACATTTCATTGCGAATGATAATCGGCACTCTTAAGAGAGACACAATTTGAGCGTCGATAATTTTTTGTAATCGCTCTGGCGGATGGGGCAAGTTTTGATAGTCGGGGGCGTGCAAGACGTTACGGATCCACAAGGGCGAGTCGGGATCGAGCACATCAGCCCACTGGGCAATCGGAAATTGGGCGTGTTGCAGGGTGTACGCATCTTCCGTGGCTCGCCACTCGCAAACAATTTTGAAGTATTCTGTGTCGAACGAGGTGAGATGTACGCGATCGACCTGAAAGCATTCCCCTGTCAGGCGGACAATCTTTTGCAAGATGTAATCAACATCCAGGCTGGAGTTCAAGGCTCGATGGATCTGATTCAGCAACTGTTCTTGCTCTGCCTGTTGCCGAATCTGCTCATTAGCAGCCTGCTGTTGTCGTCGTAAATCAAATTCGGTGAGCGATCGCGCCAACACCATCGGCAACCGAAACAGACGGTCTTTTAACACATAGTCTGTCATTCCTGCCTTAATGCACTCGACAGCCGCCTCTTCACCCAATGTGCCTGTGACGAGAATAAAGGGGATGTCTTGTTTAGACTGACGCACCAGATCGAGGGTTTTGTAAGCCGTAAACCCCGGCAGTCGATAGTCAGACAACACCACGTCATAACAGTGCGATCGCAACAATTGCTCGATCGCTAGCACCGTATCCGCCACATCATAGGAGAAATCGACTCCAGCTTGTTCTAAAGCCAACACCAGCAACTCCACATCAAACATAGAGTCCTCGACAATGAGTAACCGTAGGGATGAGGATGTTGACATCGATGTAGCGGAACACGCTTCCATAACCATGCGGCTATTGCCGGACGTGATTGGTCAATTTCAACAGAGGACAAAAAGGGAGTGAAGGTAAGGGCAGGGGTGAAACCCGTGCCTGCGAGCAAGAACAACCCTGCCCCTTTGGTCTTACCATTCTGACAGTTGCATAACAGTATCATTAGGTTACTAAATCATAACAACCGCAAATGCCCACGGATTTTGTATCCGATTGGGTGAAGAACTCGCAACTCAGGCATCACACCTGATTTAAGGTGAAATAAAAGGTGGCTCCCTGGTTGACCTGGCTCTCTGCCCAAATGGAGCCACTGTGACGCTGCACGATGCGCTGGACGATCGCCAACCCGATACCTGTGCCCTCAAACTCATGTTGTGAGTGCAACCGCTGAAACGCCTCAAACAGTTGATTGGCGTATTCCATGGGAAACCCTACCCCATTGTCCTTAATAAAAATAGCTCCTTCGACCGTAGTGCCAATCTTAATTTGAGCAGGGTGGCGATCGCGACTAAATTTGACCGCATTGCTAATCAGGTTGCTAAAGACCTGTTGGAGCAGGGTGCCGTCCCCCTCAACCGTTGGCAAATTCCCAATCTGATATTCGATTGAGCAGTCATCCTCAGGAGAGTGGAGATCAATTGCATGGTTCACTAACTGGCGCAGGTCAACCGGATGCCTTTCCATCTTGTGTCGCCCCACTCGTGACAGGGTCAGCAACCCGTCAATCAGTAATGCCATCCGGTGAGTGCTGCTGTCAATATTGTTGAGGTAGTGGGTTACTTTGGGTGCGACCTGCTCGCCTCGCTCTAGCTGTTGCCGCAACGCACTGACAAAACCACGAATGTGTCGTAGAGGCGCACGCAAGTCGTGAGACACCGAATAGGAAAAGGAATCCAGTTCGCGATTGGTTTGCTCTAGTTCAAGGGTTTGTCGCCAGAGTGTCTGGCGCACCTCGACTAACTCTGTAATATCGCGAGAGGCACCGATCAGAGCGTAAACCTCACCACTGAAGCGTTTTAAGGGAATTTTAAAAGTGTCGAGATAGGGAGTGCCCGTCACCACCGCATACTTTTCCTGGAAGTGTAACGTCTCCCCCGTGGTAAATACTACCTCGTTTTGCTCGGCAAAAGCAGCGGCAATTTCCGCCGAAAAACACTCAAAAATCGTCTTGCCTTCGACCTCATGCCGACTGTGAACGCCGATCGCCTGTGCCAGTGCGTCATTGCAAAATTGCATCCGCATATCATCTCGATTGACCACAAAGATGTAATCGGGCAGAGCATTAATAAAGGTGAGCAATTCTGCGGTGCGTTGCTCGACTAATACCTCTAGATTGCGGTTCTGCCGTTCTAATTGCTCATTGAGTTGACGAATCTCGTATTCTGCCTGGGTGCGATCGCTGACATCCCGACAATTCACCACCACGCCTGCAATCCTCGGTTCACTCAGTTGGTTGCTGCCCACACACTCTAGAATTGCCCAAGACCCATCGACTCGCTGAAAGCGAATCTCAACTTTGACCGGGGCGTCGGGTTGTTGTACAGCGGTGTAAAAAGCAGCTTGTGTCCGGGGGATATCCTCCGGATGAATCAACTCAAAGGCACTGCGCCCAATCAACTCTTCTGGGGCATAGCCTAAAATTGCTTTGACGGAGGGACTGACGTAGGTGCGGTTGCCATCAACGCCGACAACCACAATCATGTCTGAAGAATGCTGTACCAGAGCGCGAAATTGTGCTTCTCGTCGAGTCAATGCCGTTTCTGTTTGCTGCCGCTCTGCTTCACTGCGTTTGCGATCGCTGATATCGCGAATAATCGCTAACACATCCTTTGTGCCACAGGCAACAATGCGGGCTTCAAAATCTTGAACGCGATCGGTGTCGTCCAATCGATATTCGTAGACTTGTACCTCCTGCGTTGTCAGGGCTTGCCGAATATATTGCACAGCCGTTTGAGCAATCTCAGTCGGTAAAACGTCCTCCAGGCGTTTGCCTAAAATCTCTGGCATTGGCTTAAACGCCTTGATCGCCTTCGACTCTAAAATGTCGAGGTAAACTCCATCTTGACTCAAGCGAACCATCAAGTCCGGGATGGCGTTAAGTATTGCAGCTTGAGTGACTTTAGAGCCATTGTGAGTGGGTGATGCCACAATGGGCAGAACTCTAAACAACTCCCAGGTGAGGTAGGTTAAAATCCCTGCTGCTCCTGCCTGAACGAGTCCCACAATCCAGCTAAATGGATATTCTAATGTCCAGAGTTCTAAAATATGAGCCGTGCTCCAGGTGGCGAGAAACACCCCGAATAAACTGAGGATCTTGGCAAAAGGCAGATTTTGCTGCTGGCGTAAGGAGAGTAGAAGCAGTGGAATGGAGTAGCCCGCCAGAACGATCACTGTGTCTGAAATCGTTTGTAGCCAGACAAGGACAGTTTTCCAGCGATCGTCGTATCCCTGGGGTGGGACACTCGTCGCATCGAGTAACGTGGTTAAGAGCTCCAGCACGGGTTCTCTCATGTTGTCTTTTGCCTGTTGGCATTCATCCTTGGCTTATCGCCAACTGTACAAGCACCCAACCATCAACGATATGACAACTGACGATTGATAACTGACGATTGACGACGGACAAATCACGCTTGACTTCCAACCTTACGCTTTGTTGCGGAACTGCCATGCCAGTTCTAGTAATTTGACCCACCGCTTTTGTACCTGTTTAGGGGTGCAATTGAGGGCTTTGGCGATCTCTTCATCCGTACGCTGAGCCAGGGGGCGATCGCTCGCTTGCAGTCCCTTGAGGGATAACAATCGTTGCTGCTCTGGGGTGAGTTGCGCCAAAAAGGCTTCCCACTGTTGCTGCGGCATCCCTAAGTTTTGGTCAACATCAGCACCCAGCCATTGATGCACCAGTTGCCAGCGATGTGACCGAGCAAACTTCTCAACGTGATACTTAAACCGTTGTTGCAGATAGTCACGCTGACGAGCGGTCAGTCCTAAAATTTCATCAATTTCGGGCACCGACAAATCTTGCAGTTTTAACGTTAAGTAATCAACGCAATCAGACTGACCCTGAGATTCCAGATACTGCACTAACTCGTTAATGACGCGATCGCGCAACACCGACTCCGAGGGATCAACCGCATCCGTCACCATCTGTTCGCGCACCTGTTGTGCCAGGGGCGATCGATTCTGCAATTCAGCTTCTTCGCTCTTGGCAGATTCCATCGCCATCTCGATATCCATTGCGGTTTCGACGGGTTGGCGACGGGCAAATCCCTGGGCTCGCAACACAATCAACTGTTGACTGCGGCGACCGGGCAACGTGATGCGGCGTTTGGCATAGTGCTCTGTGAATGCCATATATTCCGCCAGTTCCAACCGGGTTTTGGGCGTATAGCTATCGGGCAATTCGTTTTCCCGACGAAACGCTTTCATCACCTCAATGTAGAAGCTTTGCAAGAAGTCTTCGATCAAGTTATAACGAGCTTGAAACCCAAGTTGTGCGCGGCTAGAGGCAACATGGCGGTAGACCATGGCACTCAGGCTGCTGTGTAAATCGACCCTGCCTCGGCGAGAACCGAGCTTGTAGTAGGCTAAACATTTTTGCTGACGATGCCGTGCTAGCGTGATTTGCCAGTTTTGAACCTGCCCTGATGTTTGAATGCGATCGCTCTTAATACAAATCCGAATCACTTCTGCGGCAAGGCGTTGTGCTACCACAGTCATGCTCGCGGTGCTATCGGGCAACTCTGTGCGAAATTCACCCAACAGAAATTGGGTCAGTTTGTCGCGTTGAAGCAGTGTCTGAGCCTCGGTGGCAGCGCAAGTGTCGGCTGCATTGGAGGAGGTGTTATGGTCACTATGGCTTGATCCGGGTGGATTTAAGGGTTCGACGTTCATGGTGGGTAGAGCACAGGGTAGAGGTAGAGACAGCCTGGAAGGAAACCGGGGAAACTGAGGACGGAGTCAACATCATCAACATGAGCCTTTGTAATGGTGCAGAGGGCATTGCCTGACGTGACTGGGTTGTTTGGCAACCCTCCTGCACTGGCGTGTGTTTCCTTCCCTGACTGTCATAACTGTCTACACCTCAATTTTTAAGGACTACGGTGAACTCTCTCCGCTGCTATGGCAGTTTCTCAGGTGGTTTGCCAATCGCTCGATTTATTTTCAGGCTAACGGTGCATGGGTGGGGTGAGCGATCGCCTCTAACCCTTATTCCATCTACCCTCACTCGCTTGAGCAACGATATGCACTGGTTCCTCTGACTGCGGTTCTGTCCTTTCGGGTTGGTGGACAGTCTAGCATCTGGATCGGCTATCCGTTGCCTTCTCATCTCAAAAAACAGGTCGTTCCTGTGGTTCTGCCTCGCTACTTGCATTCTCTGGTTAGCCTGCCTCGACTGCCCACGATGGCACCGATTCCCACCCCAAGCCACGCCGGACAAGCACTGGCTCATCCGTAGTCAAATCTAAAATCGTAGAGACGTGATACGTCAGATCAAGCCCATCGTCGATAATCACATCAACTAATTTCTCAAAGCAGTCAAACAACTCCGCTTTTGAGACACGGTCACTCTTGCGAATTTCCATCTCTACATCATCCGTAGGGTTTGCCGAGGTCGAAATGATCGGATTCTCCAACGCGCCTAGCAATGCCTGACAAATGGCATGGTCGGGAACGCGAATGCCAGTCGTTTTCCGTTTCGGGTTCATCACCAACTTCGGCACTAGCTTGGTTGCAGGGAGGAGAAACGTAAACGGACCCGGAATCAGCCGACGCATAATTCGGTATGCACTGTCAGTGACTGCCGCATAGTGGGCGATGTTTGACAGGGATGAGCAGAGAAATGTTAAAGGTTTATCATTAGACAATTGTTTAATCCGTCTGACCCGCTCTATGGCGGCTTTTGAATTCATGTCACAGCCAATCGCATAGACTGTATCAGTGGGATAAAGCATGACAGCACCCTCACGCAGCGCACCTCTAACATGTTCTATCTCACGAGTCTGAGGCGTATCCGGATGGATTGTGTAAATTGTTGCCATAACAGTTTCTCCTCAGTAAAAGCCTCACTATTTCCCTCGCGATCGCCCCTTCCTCATCAGTCATGACAAAGATTGCCTATCTAGAATGTCCGACGGGTCTTGCAGGAGATATGTGCCTTGGGGCATTAGTTCACGCCGGGGTGCCCCTGGACTATCTAGCAGAGAAATTAAAGCCGTTAGGCATCTCCCATGAATACCGCCTATGGGCAGAGCTGGTTCATCGTAACGGGCAGCAAGCTACCAAAGTCCACGTCGAGTTACTGTCTGAACCAAAGCATCGAATATCCGCTGAGGAGGGGGTCGATCCACACACGACTTTTGCCCACCATCTCCATAGTACCAAGAGCAACTCTATCCAGCACACTCATACACACGACTCGCAACACTCGCACTCCCATTCCAGTGACCACAACCACGAGCCGCATGAAACCGACCACGGGCACAGCCGTCACCTGCCCGAAATCGAGCAACTCATTCGAGCTGCCCAGTTGCCACCGCGAGTAGAGGCTTGGAGTTTAGCCGTGTTTCGTCGGTTAGCTGAGGCAGAGGGAGCCGTTCATGGCATCTCCCCCGACCAAGTGCATTTTCATGAAGTGGGAGCCACGGATGCGATCGTCGATATTGTTGGGACTTGCCTGGGGTTAGACTGGTTGGGCATTGAGCAAATGTATTGCTCCCCCATGCCAACGGGGGGTGGAACCATCCGGGCAGCCCATGGACAACTGCCTGTACCCAGTCCTGCGGTGTTGAAACTATGGGAAATGCGGCAGGTGCCGATCTATAGCAATGGCATTCAACGAGAATTGGTGACTCCAACCGGAGCCGCGATCGCCACTACCCTGGCTACCGATTTTGGCGCACCCCCCACCATGACCCTACAAAAAGTCGGCTTGGGGGCAGGCTCTCGTAACCTACCGATTCCTAATATGGTGCGATTGTGGATTGGAGAAGCAGCAGGAGAAGAGAGAAGAGAGAAGAAAGAAGAGAGAAGAGAGCCGCAGTTCAGAGAGCAGGAAAAACATGAAGCGAATAGAGTAATCCCTGGCTCTGGAACCGCCGACCTGCAAGAAACGATCGCAGTACTCGAAACTCAGATTGATGATCTCAATCCGCAGGCGATCGGGTATGTGATGGAGGCGTTGTTTGCAGTAGGGGCAGTGGATGTATTTACTCAGGCGATCGCCATGAAGAAATCCCGTCCGGGTCTATTGCTGAATGTAATCTGCCACCCCGATCAGATTGAAGCGTGTGAGTCTTTGATCTTTCGGGAAACAACCACGCTTGGCATTCGTCGCTCTATGCAACAACGAAGCATCTTGCAGCGTATGATCCAAACCGTACAAACGCCCTATGGTGAGGTCAGGGTTAAAGTAGCGTGGCACCGGGGATCGCTGACCAACGCTCAGCCTGAATATGAAGACTGTGCGGCGATCGCTCGCCAACACAATATCCCGTGGCGAGAGGTTCACCGATTAGCGCAACAAGCGTGGCACAAACGGCAGGCCATCACCGAACAAGAGGTTAATACAGAGAAGAATACAATGACCGATGCGACGGCTAATACAACGATGGCTAGTACAACAATGGCAGGCGAGATGACTGCTTGACTTCCTTACAAAGCCTTAACTCAGTGCCGTCTTCGTTCCAATGCACCTGGTCAAACACTTGATGTAAGATATAAAGCCCTCTTCCGCATTCATCTAGCTCCTGCACATGCTTCTTAGTGCAATCGAGCGTGCATGAACAAGAAGGGGAAAATCCGGTTCCCTGGTCAGAAATAATCCACCAGTGCTGCCCCTCGACAATGAAGTACTCAACTAAAACTTTTTTCTTAGGGTCTAAGTTGTTACCATGCTTGGCAGCATTGACCAACGCTTCTTGTAAACCGAGTCGAATCTCTGGTTGCCATCGAACCGGAACATCGACCAGCAACAAATCTAGAACAGGAGAAAGATGGAGAGTGGAGGCGAAGCTAACGGTGCCCCACCTGCGTCCCGTCGGGCGCAGAGAGATAGCAATCACTCAATAGAACCTCGCTGCTTGCAAGTGGATACGAATTGCCCCTAGACCACCCATAAGGCAGCTAAGGACTTACCTGGAATGTAATCGTTGCCTAACGACAACATCAGTAAGTCAAACGATGTAGATGCTTACTTTACAAATCTCAGTATGCCCACTGGACTATTGCTATTGTAGCATGAAGCGATTGCTGCCATCTATAGGAAAAAACTATCCCCCCTGCACGGCAAGGAGGATAGCAGTCGGGATACATCACTGAAATCGAGCTATCCTTCAGGAAATGGTGGGTTTAGGCTTAAGCCCGCTTGCGACGACGCGAGATCACCAGAGTGCTCGCCGCTAAACCAAGTCCTGCCAGGGTTGCAGGCTCCGGAACGGATTCTGGCTCTTCCTCGATGACAGGAGGTTCTTCCTTGATTTCAGGACGCTCTGCCCATGCGGTAATGACAAAGTCCTGAAAGTCGGTGTCATTGCTGTTGCCGCGATCGTCAAAGCCAATATCCACTCCCTCCTCGGCAAAGGGATCAGCCGATGTCCGCTGAGAAGCATTAGCAAATGTGTTGGTTGTTGAGCGATCGACTTCTTCTGCAACCTGAGTCCCAAATACAGCCTGTTGCGTGTTGGCGTTGTTAAACAAGTTCAACGCAGTGGTCGAATAGACTCTTCCCATGTTGTTGCCGTTGCGAGTGCTGCTGAGTCCAAATGTGTAAGTCGTACCACCCAAGAACTTGTAAGACACTGAATTAACCCCCGTCTGAGAGGTTACTGCATTACCGAATGAACCCTTCCATTCGTTTGCACCACCATTGTCGGAGCTTTTTGTTTCAGAGAACAGGACAAAGGCAGAATTCTCCACGACCGCGCCATTGTCAACTTTGTAAATACTCAGAGTTGACTTGTAAGCCCCGTGGGAGGTCTGAAATTGAAATTCCACTTCAGTATCTTGATCAAACTGAATGCCGTCAGTACCAAAGGTGGCAGCCTCAGCAGATCCCGCCACGCCTGCCAATGCAGCAGTTGCAGCAGTGGCTGCGGTGGCAACGGTCAAATATTTCTGAAAAGTCGTTGTCATTGCCATTCTCCTAGTTGTTTGAGTGGTAAGTGAGGAGTACAAAGATTTGAGTGTGTAACCTCCAGCAGGGTTGGCTACGGCAGCAGAAATTGACCTGCAATGCTCCCGCTGTAGGTGCGTGATTGAGCCAGGGAAATGAACCGAGATAAAGGAGATGTCAGCAGCACAAATTGGGCGCGTGGAACGACCCCAGCGTGAAGTCTGACTTCAAGATGAAATAAAAGGTTTGTAATCAATTCCTCGCTAATGAGGAATAGGCGATCGCACTGGATGAGAACGGGTTAGCTGCGGTAGATGGAGCGAGAGATTGGGAAAGAAGCTTTACCCGTCTCACAGTTGGATCGATGAATACTGAATGACTCTGAAACTATTGACTCCGAAATCATTAGCTCCGAAATCAGCTTAGAAGAGGTGAATGTTGATGGCAGATTCACTGGAACACGAACCTCTGTTGTTCGTCTTATGTCAACAATTTTACTGATAGAACCACTGGGCTTGTCATCGGCTCATAACGACGTTTACTTAGTCTTTAAAGTTGTGCTGTTCACTACAAAAGTTTTGTAAGGGCGATCGCTACCGAATTAAAATCCCCGGAATCTCAAGATTCCGGGGATCTGTCAAAGTGTGGAGAGTGTAACACGCTACGTTATGAAGCCTGGAGGTGAACCTTAGCTTCTTGTGCGACGGTTTCTACTTCATCATTTGCTAATACTTCCAACACAGCGAGAGCTTGCGGATGGTTGAGCCGACCCAAGGCTTGAGCGACCCGATAACGAATTTGGGAGTCTTGATCAGAGGCGTAAGGAATGAGGAGGGGCAATGCACGACTATCCCCCAGTTCTCCAAGGGAACCTACGGCTGCTGTCCGGATTAATTCATTGTTGGACTCCAGAGCCGATTGCAATAACTCAAACGAGCGTGGATCACCCAACTCCCCTAGTGCCGCGATAATGCTAAATTGCAACAGCCACTCCGAGGAACTCTGGTAGATCGTCTGCAAGTCCTCATAGGCTTCTTTTAATTGCAGTGCCCCAATTGAATCAGCAGCAGCTGCCTGAACATCAACCTCTTTGTCATTTAGTAAGCGATCGCGCAAGATGGTTAATGATTTGTGCAGATCTTGCTGCCCCAATGTCGCTAGTTGGCTGATTGCCGCATAACGAACCCGTGCATTGGGGTCATTTACTGCCGTTTGAATCATGTCAAAGGCGATCGTCGGTTCTAACTGACGCAGCTGATTAATAGCCGTGAGCCGTTGACCATAATCGTCTGAGGTCAATAGTTGTTGAACAGATTCAGGCGTAACAGTCATAATGATTATTCTTTACAAAAAGTTATTAAAAGACAGGGAAATGGCCGGTTAGCCGTGTAGCACTCATGGCTTTAGCCTTGATGAGCCGCCATAAAGCGAACGATATCGCCACGAGTCACGATGCCAATCACGTTGCCGCTTGCATCCAAAACAGGGAGTCGATGAATGCTGCGCTCGTGCATCAGTTGAGCCGCTTCTCGCAGTGGTTTATCGGGTTTGACAGTGATAGGCTCTTTAGTCATTACTTCGCCGACGGTTTGCCCTAAGGCTTTGTGTAAATCACGCTCATATTTGTTGGGGTTTTCGAGATAGATCACACTGTCGAGCAACATGATATATGCGGGCGGAGTCACGCCTGTCTCTTGCCACATCAAGTCTGTCTCTGAAATTACCCCAACTAACTTGCCGCTAGTATCAACCACCGGAAGTCCGCTAATCCGTTTTTCTGCAAGGATTTGAATAGCATCTTTAAGGGAGGTTTCTGGCTGCACCACGATTGGATCGCGGGTCATCACATCAGCAACAGTAGTGGTCATAGTTAGCCAGTTGAATTTGATTCTCTAGGCTTATTTTAAGAAATCCTGGGGATCAACCGAGCAGGGTTTACAGGTTGTTACATCACACAAGGTGGGCAGTGGTCAGTGGTTAATAGTCAATGGTCAGTGGTCAATGGTCAATTGTTGATGGTCAGGGGTTAGGGGGCAGTGGTTAGTGGTCAATGGTTAGGGGTTAGGGGTAAGTGGTCAATGGTCAATGGTCAGTGGTCAGTGGTCAATGGTCAATTGTTGATGGTCAGGGGTTAGGGGGCAGTGGTTCGTGGTCAATGGTTAGGGGTTAGGGGTCAGTGGTCAATGGTTAGGGGTTAGGGGTAAGTGGTCAATGGTCAATGGTCATGGTCAGTGGTCAATTGTTGAGGGTTGGGTGAGTGAGGAACTGGTACCGGATGACTGACAATCAACCATCTTCTATGACTCGCAGTAGGCTTTGAGAATGTCGATGCAGTGGGCGATCGCCCCTAAATGAGCAATCTCGTAGCCGTGGGTATTGTGTGTCGGAAAGCTGAGGCAGGCTGCCCGTCCAACATGTCCATTTTTCATGGCGATCGAGCCGTCACTGCCAAACCCACTAATCGCAGCTAGTTGTAGCGGAATCTGGAGGCGGTTGGCGATCTGGCGGAGGTGGGCGTTTAAGTCCTCGTCATATACGCCATAGCCGTCCTGGGAGAGCAACACAGGCGCAACCCCATCCTGAATTGGATACTCTGACGAGAGGGGGCAGATTTCCAGAGCGATGAGCGCATCCAGTCGTTGACGGTTACTGAAATACAATGCCCCGATCGCCCCAACTTCTTCTTTTGCCGATGCCACGAGATAGACATCCATAGCGGGTTCTTTGACCTGCTCCGCCAGTGCCAGCAAGATGGCGATCGACGCTTTGTTATCCAATGTGTAGCTGGCGATGTAATCCTTGAGTCGAAACGGGTGCTTGCGATGTTTACCGACGACCATCCGAGTTCCCGGTCGAATGCCCGCTGCCTCTAGCTCCTCGTCGGTACGTTTGGTTTCCACCCAGGCATCTTCCCACCGCACGGCTTTGTCTTCCTGCTGCACCTTTTGCGGAGACTCATGAGACACATGGCGAGAGCCAAAGCTGAGAATGCCACTGATGGTTTCACTGTCGCCCAGCAAGTCCACAACTCCCTCGCCATAAACCCAGGGGAATGCTCCACCGAGCCTGCGAACCTCGACTTTACCCGCCGTGCCAACCCGTTTGACAATGCCACCGATTTCGTCTTTGTGAGCGGTGATGGCGATCGCTCGGTCGGGGTTGCGTCCTGGGAGTTTGGCGATCGCGTTACCTGCGTCGTCCTGCCATGCCTCGACGCCTAACTCTTGAAAGCGATTCATTAAGAAGCGATCGATTTCGGTTTCTGCGCCACTGGGGGAGTGATGCATTACCAAAGTGGCGATCGTGTCGAACAGTGTGTCGTATGTAATAGCCATAACTAAGACGAGAAGTGTTGAAACCCCCGGTCAAGAGAGAGCACCTCGTCTGAGTATAGTCCGCTGGAGTCGTGGAGGACGACCTGAGGGTTTTGGGTAATCGTGCCGATGATCGCCGCTGAGGAACCGAGTTTTGCCTGAAGGGCTTGGGCGATCGCTTCGGGTAAACAGAGCACCAGTTCAAAATCTTCGCCGCCATACAGTGCCCACGCGATCGCCTGTTCTGCTGTCAAGCAAGACTGAACCTCAGTAGGCACAGGAATCTGGTTGCGTTCAAGCTGTGCTCCCACGCCACTGGCACGACAAATTTGCAACACAGCATCCGCCAACCCATCACTGCTGTCCATGCCACCCACTCGAAATGGAACGGTATTCTCAAAGGCAGCGTGTAACAGCGGGATTACGTCCAACCGGGGAATAGGACGTTGGTGAGCCTGGGTCAGGGTAGCCCGCTCTCCTGAACTCAAACCCTCGCCCTGCTCCGGATGCAGCAATAGCTCTAACCCTGCTCGTGAGGCTCCGTGAACTCCCGTCACGAGAATGGCATCTCCCGGTTGAGCATCAGAACGACGAATCACCTGAGCCGGATCGACATGCCCCAAAGCTGTAATCGATACCGTTATGACATTGGAACGACAAATATCACCCCCAATTATCGGGGTTGCATAGGGTTGTAAACAGGCAACCAAGCCCTGATAAAGCTCTTCAATCCAGCCGATAGCACAATCTTTGGGCAGACTCAACCCCACCGTGATGCCCAATGGAGTAGCTCCCATCGCCGCTAGATCTGAGAGATTGGCAGCGGCGGCTCGCCAACCGACATCTATAGCAGACGTGGTGCGATCGCTAAAATGCACCCCATCCACCAGCACATCGGTTGTGACAACGAGCGATCGCCCCGGTGGCACTGTTAGCAGAGCCGCATCATCGCCAACAAACTCTGGGGGACAAAAGCTCTGCAATCGTTGCAGCAGCCCTTGTTCCCCCAAGTCAGATAAACGTAGATCGGCTTTATCACTCACGTTGGTTCAGATATTTAGCGTGAGAAAACGTCAATGGTCAATCGTTCATGGTCAATTGTTCACATACCAAACTATCAACCACTAACCCTTGGCTAGAGAACCGTCAATCGTCAATCGTTTATGGTCAATTGTTCACATACCAAACTATCAACCACTAACCCTTGGCCAGAGAACCGTCAATCGTCAATCGTTCATGGTCAATCGTTCACATACCAAACTATCAACCACTAACCCTTGGCTAGAGAACCGTCAATCGTCAATCGTTCATGGTCAATCGTTCACATACGAAACTATCAACCACTAACCCTTGGCTAGAGAACCGTCAATCGTCAATCGTTCATGGTCAATTGTTCACATACCAAACTATCAACCATTGACCATTGACCAAAGAACCGCCAATCGTCAATCGTTCATGGTCAATCGTTCACATACCAAACTATCAACCATTGACCATTGACCACTGACTATTAACCATTGACCACTGACTATTGACCATTGACCACTAGCTATTGACCATTGACCACTAACTATTGACCATTGACCAACTCCTAAGCCTTTGGCTCGACCAAATTCTCCAACCCATCAACCACCTTGGCCGACTCAATCAAGTCACCTGCTTTCAGCTTCTCCAACACCTCTTTGCCTTCGGTGACAAAGCCAAAAATGGAATAGCGACCATCCAGCAAATTTGCTCCAGCAGGAGTCAATTCTGGCTCAAACAAGAAGAAGAAAAACTGCGAGGAACCCCCGTTGGGGTCGCTGGAAGGGCGAGCCAATGCCAATGCGCCATACGCCGAGAAGGGCAGCACGGGTTGTTCAAGAAAACGCCCAGCATCCTCCAGGGTGATGCCGTAGGTCGGTTCCTTGTCTCCCTTCACCAGAACTTCGAGGGGAATGGCACGATATTTGCCCGTGTCAGGGTCAACAAAACCAACCTCTGGACCGGGGGGATCGCCGACTTGCAGCACATAAGATTCTTCAGCACGGGTGAAGGGCAAGTTGTCATAGAAACCGCGTTTCACCAGATCAACAAAGTTTCCAGCGGTCACAGGCGCACTGTACCCGTCCACAACTGCCTTCATGTCACCCTTGCTGGTTTTGAAGGCGATCGTGGCACGCCCTTTCAATTGAGGCAAATTGCTATATTCAGCGGGCACCTCGTAGGGAAAGCCCGTCACCATCAGTTCCTCTAGCTCACCAATTTTATCGAGTAGCTCTGAGCGTTTCGTCCAGATCGCTTCTCGGTCTTGCGCTTCGACATCAGCGCGAATGGCAGCAATGCCCTCGCCAATCTCAGTAATTAAGACTTCAGCTTGAGGTTGGCGATCGCTCGGCACACTGGCTAACAACTCTGCCTTACGCGAGAGAATTCGTTCAGCTTGCGTTAAATTACCGTTAATACCACTTAACCGCTTTCGACTCACTCGTAACGTCGTTGAGATATCTTCTAATGCGACCTGTAACTTACGCACGGCCTGGTTGTCGATCGGCAGTGCATAGCGCAGCAATGCTTTACCATCGCTAATTGGGTTGCCCGCAGGCAATCGGCTAATTAAAACATCGGCAGTCACAGGAGCAGCAGCAGCAGGACTGTTTTCTAAAGCAATATTTAATGTCAATGCCAGTAGGAGCAGCACAGCAGAAACCATCCCTGCTCGGAGCCAGCGTTTGAGCGAGTCAATCATTGGATTTCCTGGAGTGTAACATTCGGAAAAATACCGTGAGATGTCATCGACAAAATTCTCATGTTTCATCTTCCCACATCCCATAGCCCCAACAAGCGGTAAAATGAATTGCCGATTGTTCTCCTGAGACAGCATAGATTCATGATTTCCAGTAACGACTTTCGTCCCGGTGTCAGCATTGTTTTAGAAGGGTCCGTGTGGCGGGTAGTAGAGTTTCTGCATGTCAAACCGGGCAAAGGGGCTGCCTTTGTGCGGACGAAACTGAAGAACGTGCAGAACGGTAACGTGGTTGAACGTACCTTCCGAGCTGCTGAAACTGTCCCACAGGCGACACTTGAAAAGAGTGTGATGCAGCATACCTACAAGGAAGGCGAGGACTATGTCTTTATGGACATGGAAACCTATGAGGAAAGCCGCCTTTCTGCTGCGCAAATTGGCGATCGCGTCAAATATTTGAAAGAAGGCATGGAAGCCAACGTGGTGCGGTGGGAAGACCAGGTGCTTGAAGTAGAACTGCCCAACTCCGTAGTTTTAGAAGTGACTCAAACCGATCCCGGTGTTAAAGGCGACACGGCAACAGGTGGTACGAAGCCTGCGATCGTTGAAACGGGTGCTCAAGTCATGGTGCCACTGTTTATTTCGGTCGGAGAACGGATTAAAATCGACACTCGTACGGATACTTACCTGGGTCGGGAGTAACCGTTGCAACTTCAATCACGGTGTAGACATCGTTTACACATCGTTGGAGGGTTATGAGTCATGCTGCCTGTGTGCGTCGTAGTGGCAACGGTAACTGATATTCGTGCCGTTGCCCAATCGCCACTCGGTTAGGGCAAATCTGTCACATTGAATATTTCTATTTGAACCGGGCTATAAAAACTGTGGAATTGAATTTTGATGAACTCCGTGAACTGCTGACCCTGCTAAATCAGACAGACGTCGCGGAATTAATGCTAAAAAGCAATGAATTTGAATTGACCCTGCGCAAAGGAAATATGGCGGTGGGCGATCGCCCCGGCGGAGGGGTCGTTTCACAGCAAGCCTCTCTGGCACCCCCTCCAAGTTTGCCTGGTGCTGTGCCCGCTCCTTTGCCTGCGCCCGCCCCAGCCCCCTTGGCAGCACCCCCTCCCCCTGCGCCCGCCCCAGCACCCCCTCCACCCAATGCTGCTGTAAACGATCGTCTGGTTGACATCATTTCGCCCATGGTGGGTACGTTTTATCGTGCTCCTGCCCCGGACGAACCACCGTTTGTGGATACGGGCGATCGCATTCGTCCGGGTCAAACGGTCTGCATCATCGAAGCCATGAAACTGATGAACGAGCTTGAAGCAGAGGTTTCGGGTGAGATTGTAGAGATTTTGCTCAAAAACGGTGAACCCGTTGAATATGGGCAAGTTTTAATGCGCGTGAATCCTAGTTAACGTGAATTTGGGAGCAGGATTTTGACGGTTAAAACCGCAGCATAGGAACGAAACCGACTTGCATCGATTCGTCAAATCCTACATCTTCCGGAGTCCGCGTCGGCGGACTTCGCTTTGATAGCCGCGAATTCATTCGCCAGGCTCTTAAACCGAACTGACGTTAGGGAAGGGACAGAGGATTATTTTTGGCATAGTAGACGACGTCAATGCCACGTCGATCGACCGTCATCTTCTCAAACTGCATTCCCAGTTTTTCCATAACTCGGATAGAGCGTTGATTTTCCGGTTGAGCGATCGCCACAATTCTCGGCAAATTGAGCTGCTCAAATCCATAAGCCATGACAGCTTGAGCCGCTTCTATTGCCAACCCTTTACCCCAATAATCAGGGGTTAACCACCACCCAATCTCGACCTCATTGAACCCGTCAAAGCGGAATAAACCGCAAAGCCCGATGAGGGTTTGAGTCTCTGAATCGATCACTGCCCAAAACGAAAACCCAGCTTCTCGTTGTGAAGTCGTATTTGCCTCAAAAAATTGCTGGATTCGCTCGTCTGACCACGATTCACCCGTGCCGATATATTGCATCACACGCGGATCAGTGGCGATCGCCTTAAAGGCATCAAAATCGTCTGATTCCCAACCTCGCAATATGAGCCGTTCGGTTTTAAGCATGGTCGTTTGCGCTAGTGCTAGAAAAAATAGCTGCAAATCAACTGTAGGGGCGTTTCGCGAAACGCCCCTACGACAATTTACATGCACACTCTCAATTGATCGAATGGCATAGAATATGGTTCAAGCAGGCACCTGAAACTGCTCTGTTCCGGCTAAGCCAAACGCGGCATGAACCGCTTGCAAGGCTCTAACCCCTTCCTCCTCAGCCACCACACAACTGATTTTGATCTCCGAAGTAGCGATCATTTGAATGTTGATTTGTTGTTGAGCAAATGCCTCAAACATTTTGGCAGCGACCCCTGGACGACCAATCATGCCTGTGCCAACGACGCTAACCTTCGCGATCGCCCGATCGACCGTAACTTCACTACAGCCTAATTCCGGTGAGGCTTCTTTAAGCGCGGTTTGGGCAGCGTCAGCATCGGCTTGAGCTACCGTAAAGGCGATATCACGGGTTGTGACTCCGTTGATCAAGCGGCAGCGTTGCGACTGAATAATCATGTCAACGCTAATGCCTTTACCGGCTAACAGGCGAAACAGTTGGGCTGCCATGCCGGGGCGGTCGGGTACATGGCGAATGGCGAGTCGCGCCTGGTTTAGATCTAATGCCGCTCCACGCACGATGGGAGCCATCTCCTGAGAGCGATCGCCCCATTTTTCCAGGTTGGCAGGCGAACTCGTCACCTCAAATTCTTTGCACAAAGCTGCGATCGCTCGGTCACAATCCGCTGCATCAATCGCACAACTGACCTTCACCTCTGAGGTTGAGATCATCTGAATATTGACATCTGCTGCTGCCAGTGTGGCAAACATCTGTGCCGCCACACCCGGACGACCGATCATCCCTGCCCCTGCAATGCTGACCTTTGCTATTTGCCGCTCCACCATCACCTCGGCTTCCCCCAGGGTTGGATCTGCATGATTTCTCAAAGCAGGGGCGATCGCGGCTGCCACGGCCTCTGCCCGATGCAACGAGGATTGGGTCACTGTAAAGGCAATGTCATTGGTGTTGCCTTCGTGAATGGATTGGATAATCAAATCCACATCCAAATTTTGTAGGGCAATTTCACCAAACAATCGCGCTGCCACACCGGGGCGATCGGGCACTCGTAGCAGAGCAATTTTTGCCTGATCGGTGTCAAACTCAACCGCGTCTACAGGATGCACCAGTTCCAACCCTTCCAGAGGTCGTGCTTGCGGAATCGGAGACACAACCCGCGTACCGGGAGCATCCTCCCAACTCGATCGCACCACTAGAGTTACCCCATAATTTCGGGCAATCTCGACCGCACGGGGATGGAGTACCTTGGCTCCCAGGCTTGCCAGTTCTAGCATTTCGTCTGAGGTAATCTCGCTCATCAATTGGGCATCTGGCACGATCCGGGGATCAGCCGTCAAAATGCCAGGAACATCTGTGTAAATCTCACAGGCATCCGCTTGAAGAGCCGCTGCCAGTGCTACGGCTGATGTATCCGAGCCACCCCGTCCCAGCGTTGTGATCTCCAGGTCAGTCGTGCTGCTGATGCCCTGGAAACCTGCAACCACAACAACTTCTCCCTGTTGTAAATGCCGCTGAATCCGCTCAGTTTCAATGCTCAAAATTCGGGCACGGGTATGATGGGCTTCGGTGACGATCCCGACCTGCGCACCTGTGAGGGAAATTGCAGGCTGGTCTAGCTCCTGCAACGCCATGCTGAGAAGGGCGATCGATACCTGCTCACCCGTTGATAACAGCATGTCCATTTCGCGGCGACTGGGATGGGTCGAAATCTCATGCGCCAGCTTCACCAAACCATCAGTGGTTTTCCCCATGGCGGACACCACCACCACCAGAGAATGTCCCTCTGCGACTGTTTTCTTAACCCGCTGGGCAACCGCCTGAATCCGCTCTACCGTACCGACAGAGGTGCCCCCATATTTCTGCACAATCAATGCCATATTTACCCATTCTCCTGCCCCCACAAGCTCTGAATGCTTAAAGGGTCACGTTTGCTCAGAGTTTGGGAGGCACAGTATCACGACGAATAACGAACCTACATCAACTTATCAGACTCTAGCTCGTTTCACGAGAGCCAAACTATAGATTGTTAACCATTAAAGGTTAATCGTCAATTGTTTCTTAATCCATTAGCTACTGTGTGCACGCAAGTCCTCTCAGACCTCTAAATTCCCTGACTTTGGGGGACTTTGAGCCTTTGTCAAGGGGCTTAACTCAACCAGAAAGACCCGTACTTGGAACCGATGCGAAGCGCGCCCTATCGCGGCAACGAAAACGGAAATGAAACCGTTGGGTCTTGAGGGTTAACTGTGCCTCTCAAGGTTTGGGTTGATCCCTGCACCAACAATCGCAGGGTAAAGGGAATAGCCCCTGAGGATTCTCCACACGGCAAATAGAGATTGACCTCAATATTGTATTGACCTTGAGGTGCGCCACCGGGGGGCCAAAAGATATTCTCAACAGGCGATCGCGTCACTCCACTACACGCTGCATTTGCATCGACATCGAGTTGCCCACCAGAGGCAATCTGACGATTGGAATAACTGACCACGGCACCACTCGGATCGGTCACCGCTAAATCTAGATCATCGGTTGTTGCCCATTGCAATGTCACCTGAATATCACCCGTACCCAACTGTGGAATGCTTGAGCTTTGGTCAGAAGCACAAATACTGGAGAGGTCAAACACCTGTCCTCCTGAATCCATCACAAAACAGCCTTGATATTCCTGCGATCGCGCCGGAGTGTGGCTACCGCCCACAAGCACACCAACGACAGCACAAGACGTAAGAACCCATGGGAAAGACAGAGGCGATCGCGACAGCTTAAACATGATGGGGAGGCGAATGACGGATGACAGTGTTGAAAAGAGCAACTGCTTAGCAAAGTCAATCTCCTAGCAGAATCAACCTCTGGATAGAAAAGTGATTGACTACTTACAAATTCGCTCGACTATCCGCCTCATCCGGACAGCTACAGCCATCCCAACTAAGGGTATGAAGGGGGCTAGGTGTGGAACTCCTGGCTGCGGGCACAGCCCCTCCACCCCCCTGGTTTTATTTCCAAACCCTATCTGTGAATAGCAGTGCTAAGAAATTACAACTTGAAGGATGGTGTGAAAAGAATGATTCAAATCTCCTTTTTTACGCATTAAATTAGGACGGCTATATAATGACGCAAGTAACGATAGGTAACAGTTCTCCGCGATTCAACTTACAATTTGATTGAATAAAGCGAGAATTTTTTCTAACCTTGATATCAAGATCTATTTGTTTTAATTCACTGTTTTATAACGACGATCACCTATCAATAAAATTAAGGTCTTTTGCACATCAAAGTCTTCTGTGCGTGTTGAGGAGTTCAAACGTGCCTAATAGTAACCCGTGGTTCAGTCATTTTGTACCTGCTAGCCTCAGTGGTCTTGCGATCGCCACTGGGGTCATGATCGCTAATCCTGCTCCCACTATGGCTCAAGCGGCTTATGGTAGCTATGTTGGGATTGGAGGTTCCTTTGGGTTGACCGAGGGGTCTGACCTCGCCAGTGAAGGCAGTAATTCTGGTGGAGTAATTGCCGTTCGCTATCGACTCTTAGAAGTTCCTATCTCTCTCCGAGCACAGGCACTGATCAGCGAAAGAACGGCGATCGTCCCCACAGTGTCTTACGATATTCCCATCAACTGGCAGACTGACGCTTACATCGGGGCAGGCGCATCCATCGTCACAGGTGGAGATCCTGAAGACACATCCCCCATTGGCAATCAGACCAGCTTTGTTATCCAACCTGGCATCGATTACAGCCTACCTGATAGTAACCTCGTTGTTTTTGGCAATGCCATTTTTGCCTTCGATGCTTATGAAGAAGGCGGTGGTGCTGGCATCTCGGTTCAGGGTGGAGTCGGCTTGCGATTCTAGTGCTCAGCTTCGGCGGTGCGCCAGTGTGGGGGTCGCCTGATCGGTGGGCATGACTAGCACCTCACTGATATTCACATGGGCTGGGCGAGTTGCGCAAAAGAACACAACATCAGCGATATCCTCTGCGGTCAAAGGCGTGAGTCCCTGATAGACTTTGGCAGCACGCTCCGCATCTCCGTGAAAGCGCACCTCACTAAACTCTGTTTCCACCATCCCTGGGTCAACCGAACTCACGCGCACCGGAGTGCCCAGCAAGTCGATCTTCATGCCTTCCGATAATGCCCGAACAGCAGCTTTTGTGGCGCAGTAAACGTTGCCTTTTGGGTAGGTTTGGTGCCCTGCCACGGAGCCAATGTTGATAACATGCCCCCGTCCTCGACTGACCATTCCCGGTAACACTGTTCGGCTGACGTACAGCAAGCCCTTGAGATTGGTGTCAATCATCTCTTCCCAATCTTGAATCTTGCCCTCGTGAAGGTTATCTAATCCCCGACTCAACCCGGCATTGTTGACCAGAATCTCGATCGCCCCCCATGCCTCTGGTAACGCACTGAGAGTCAATTCCACTTGAGTGCGATCGCTCACATCCAGGGCGATCGCCTGAACCGCTACCCCAAACTCTTGTTCGAGTTGCTGTGCCAACTGTTGCAACCGCTCCGATCGGCGAGCCGTCAAAATCAGCTTTGCTCCCCCTTGTGCAAACACCCTGGCACATGCCGCGCCAATGCCACTACTCGCACCTGTAACTAAGACAATTTGATCTTTTACTGAAATCATCGCAGTCTCATTCCATCCACATCCGCAGCTTCAACCATTCAACCGCAGACTGTTTACAAAAAGAAAGGGTTCATCCCCTACTCCTCTACTCCCCTACCCCTCTGCTCCTAACCGGACGCATCAAAGCTACAAACACCGTTCCCGATTTACCGCAAATTGCTGAACACTTTGCGATACACTAAGAAACAGTGCAATTTGAAATCGTTGCACAGATTCCCCAAAAATGGTGGAATAGACAGATACCAAATTCAAGATTCCAATCTTGAATAGCAGCCTCGCAAGATCAAGCTATCTTGTAGGCGATACGGGGGCGTGGCGGAATGGTAGACGCTGCGGACTTAGAAAACTGAGCCTTGATAAAGAAATTTATCAAGTGACCGCTCTCAAATTCAGGGAAACCTAACTCAGAAACAATACGTTTCAGATATGGCAATCCTGAGCCAAGCCACTTCAACTTGTGAGCCGTTAACATGAAAAGCGACTCAAGTCTGTGTGGAAGGTGCAGAGACTCGACGGGAGCTACCCTAACGTTTAGCCGAGGGTAAAGGGAGAGTCCAATTCTTAAAACCCTCAGAACGATCCTGAGCGGCAACAGCGAAAGCTGTAAAAGAATGAAAATCCGTTGACTGTATAAGTCGTGAGAGTTCAAGTCTCTCCGCCCCCATCCAAACCATAAAACTTTCATCATTGCAGAGTGTGAGCTAGGCTCAGGCTCGATATTGGCTATTCTCAGAGGCGGCTGTATCTTTGTACTTTGACTTCAGCCCTGATTTATGCCTATAATCTCTCTTTCCAAAGTGTTAAGGTTCATTGACGGAGCAAATCGCGTCTCGTTATCCAACAATCACTCATCTGGCAAAAGAATTTATACCTAAAGCATCATTTTCTTACAGTGAAATTTCGATATCTCTTAAAGTAGAAATTCAGGGTGTTTTCACGTAGGGACTGTTTTGTTGCACATGGTAAGCTAGAGGTTTCTAGTTTCATCAGGTGCGTTTTTATACCTTCTTGGTTCAGTAAACTCGTTTTCTCAGGGTTCGGTCATTCGTTTACGGGGGATAAAAACTTGTGTATCAAAAGCAACACTAGCCCCTATGATTGAGGGCTTTGGTAATGACTCTGTTTTAGATAAGCTCAACCATTTGAATCGCCAATTTTACCCCACCCCCAAGGGAAGCTTTTCTTACGTTATGGCTCGATTTACCGGAATTCATCAATGCCTTGTTGATGATTAGGTATCGGGAATAGCACCCAATCTATTGAATGTAATTGAACTACTATCCGACGTGGCTAATAGCTTAAGCCCTGTGGTAATAGTTCTATTCCGCGTTTTTGATTGGACTTAGCCCCGGCATACGACCGTTATTGCTATTTCTGTAGCTTCAGTTGGCGATCGCACACTAGTTTGCATCTCCACCCCAATCGTTGCTTCGTGAATTATTCATCCAAATTCGTTGTAGAAAGCGTTCGTCACTGTGAGTAGCGTAATGACCGGAAATAAATTAGTGGATGGCTACCAATCCAAAGCTTCCCATAGTCAGCCGAGTCGCTCTAAACGCGATGTTCCTAGGGCGCAGGAAGCCATCTACAGCTACCTTCTGGAAATCGTCAAAACCTGGTCTGCCGAGGACGTGTTAGCAGAGTTTAAGCACTTATTTATTCATCACGTCAATACAATTAGTTCTCATACCGTACCGCTCCTCTACGAAATCATCTTTTCAAACCAAGAGCAGGAATTTAGAAATACACTCAAGCGATCGTGCTATATCCTGATCAACAACTGGGATATCACTCGCAACCACAAATCAATTCAACACCTCATTCAACTGTTTGATGATCCGATCCTGAACCGCAGTGCCGCATCTGTGATGTCGCAGCGATTGAGAAATTGGATCAGAGCTTTTATTAAAAGTAAGGATTTTCAAGAACTTCAGTTATTTGCTGCCCGATATGAAGAACGGGAAAACATTCATTGGAGCCAACGCTACGCATCTTACCTACTGGTGCCCCAATATATTGATCTCAAAAACCCGATTGAGCAACGACAAGCTGCTAAAACGTTATCCAAACAACTCAAGGATAAATTTAAGTTTGATCTGGCAATGTATACGGCTCGATCTGACGTTGCTGCCCCTGCTGAATCAACTTATAAAAATCCAACTGCATTAGGAGATGAAGCACTTCGGCTAGTTAAATTAATTGTGGCAAAACGGGGAATGTTTAGTTATGCCAATTTTGCCAATATTTTTATTAATCAGACACAGCATTTGCCCTATCGAGACTTTAAGAAGAGCCTCCAAAAATATCTGATCTTTTCTGTTGAACATCACGAATACACACAGGCTCTAAAAGCACAACTTTTAGGAAAGCTAAACGTCCTCTATACAACTCGCGATGACCAGGTTATCGATGATGCTTTGCTACTGCGAACCTGTAATCGGGTCATTGAGTATCTAACTACTGAAAATCACGTTGAGCCTTCACCCCTCTTCGTTTTACTGCTTTCCCATGGCAATCCTCTCACTCTGGTTATTGTCCTGCTTAAAATTGTTCTGATTTGTAAGTACTCGCGCACTCATTTAGAAGCTCGTATTGCCAATTTAATCGCTTACTATCAAGAGTTTCCAGAAGAAGAATGCCGATGGGTCATCAATTTCTTCGAGATTTTTAGGGTGATCATGGCAATTTATACCGAGAATATTGAGTTCAATTTGGTGAACATGAATCCTGCCGAAAAGGACACACCACCGGACGCAAAATTGAGCCAGGTAATTGACGCCTATCGTATCTTTTCACAGCCTAAACAAACTCCTCAACCAGAGCGATCGCCCTCAGCAACAGAAGAGTCAGAATTAGAAGCTAGCTTGTCTGAGCTAGATGACTCCTTCTCAAGTTCTCCAATACCGGATTCACAGGGTGCATTTGACAGTTAGGGGAGTAGCGGTTGAAACCACAGCTACTAGAACAAAACCCGCCTCCGCAGGTTCAAAACCTCAGTCTGCGTAGACGGCCTTCGCTCCAATCGCCGCGAATTCATTTGCCGGGTTCAGTCCCCCAATCACTAGATGCACCCGGATTCAAATTTCTCGTGATTCCCTATCCTGCGGCAACTCATGGCGACAGCTAGATTTTGCAATTCCGGGTAATAGGACTAGAATAGAACATATGAACTAGTCTACTGAGTCAGCTGCTATGAGTATCTTTCAGCGTCTATGGGATGGTTTTGGATTTGGTGAGTCAGATGAATCTGATTATGAATACGAGTACGTCGAGGAGGAATCATCGGAGCAAGCTGATTGGCAACCCGGAGCACCAAACTCTAAACCAGCCTCGGCAACCAATGTAATTGGTATGGCGAGTCGTGGTGCAGGTTATACCGAAATGGTTGTAGTAGAGCCTCGCTCATTTGAAGACATTCCCCAGGTTGTAACAGCTCTTAAACAGCGGAAAACGGTCATTCTTAACCTTGGCTTGTTGGATGCGGACTCGGCACAGCGATGTGTTGACTTTGTTGCGGGTGGGGCTTTTGCAATGGATGGGCACCAAGAACGCATTGGGGAAACTATTTTTCTGTTTACTCCGGGGTTTGTGCAAATTAGCAATTACCCTAGCTCAGAGCGTCCCCTGGAGTCTGCTCCTGGAATCCCCCAACCAACTGCTGTTCCTCAATCTGCCTGGTCAATTGAGCAGACTCGTTTGGTGCAATAACTCCTGATATAGCCCGTTCTGATACATCCAGGGAGGATGCAGATGTAGCCTGGTTATATTCGTAGATGGGGCTACTCATTCTCAGGTAGGTAGAGGACGGGATACCAGCTTCGCCGCAAAATTTCTGCTGCAAAACTGGGAGATGACCATCTCAACAGTTTTCCAATGCTTTCAGAGGAGATGGCGATCGCGCTGATGTCCTCTTCCTGAGGGGCTAACAAGGTTTGCACAACGGCATTGCCCTTACGAATTTGGGATCTAACTGTTATTCCTGCTGTCTCCAGGTTTGCTTTTGCCTTTACTAATTCTTCCTCAGCTCGCTTCAGTTCACGACCTTCTAACTCTTTCGCTCGGCTCACCTCATCCACAACCCAACACAGCAAGCAAGACTCTAGTGCTTTGACAGGATGCCGCTGAGAATATTGTTTGACCTGCTCGACCAGGTAATTGGAATTATTACTGCCGTTGTAGGGCAGCAAAAGAGAACGCAGGAGATGACGACAGCGCAATTGCAATTCTTCACGAGTATAAGTAGAGATGAGTTGCGGACGCAGAATCAGCGTAGGAATTGCCCTCTGCTGGCAAATCTCCATCGTGGTGCTGCCAAACAATTTCTCACCTAACAGAGTGTTAGTCTCCATACCCAACACCAGCAGTTCGGTTTGATTGGCTTTGCTGACTGCCAGGATCTGATCCGTAATCCGTCCCCATTTGACTTCAACTTTGACCTCCACGCCTGGTGGCACTTGGTCAAGAGCAGGAGAGAGGCGATCGCGAGCTTGCTTCTCTTTTGCAGCATCCAGACGAGGCACCTCTTGCTCATTAGACATCGCAAGCACATGCAGAAACACAATTTGTGTTAACCCATGAGCTGCCAAATCAGAGACACAATTGACAAGCCTTTGCAGGCCATCTGAGAAATCGGTGCAGATCAGGCAACGTTGAAACATGCGTAGATTGAATAAATATGTAAGATACCAACACTTGAGAGGAAGGGTTCACTTCCACCCCATCATCATACCTGCTCAGCCCAAGGTGGTTTTCTCAATAAATACTGGAGCTTGATCAAACGTTGGGGAATGGTTACAACTTTTATAGATTGCCTGTAGGACGAAATGTAGAGGAAATCACTACGCAGTATCTCAATAAAAGCAGCACCTAGAGATCAAGCGAAAACATGCAACTTAAAATATCAAGCTATGGCAAGAAGACTAGGAAGTTGGGTGGACGTCCCTGCACCCCCAGCCCCTCTCCCTCTTGTTGACTCGGTGCCAACTAAGAAGAAACTTGGCAAGAGATGGAGATCGCCTACTCCAGCAAGGCTAGAGATTAGCCTTCTTCAACAAATCTCGGATGAGGTTGTCTTTAATCATTAACTGCTGGGCAGCCTCCATCAACTGATTCAAGACCTGGTTGTGGTCTAAATCCTGAAACTCATACTGAAGCCGCTGAAACTCGAACTGCTGTTCCATGCTTAACTCAAAAGCTTTCGGATCCATAGATTCCTCTCTTAATTAGCTAAGGGACTGGATAGGTGTATTGCTGACCAAATTGCGGATGATGTTGTCTTTGAGCATGAGTAACCGCGAAGCTTGCACAAGCAGGTTCAGAGCTTGCTCATGGCTCAGCCCTTTGACTTCATCCTGCATACGCCGCATCTCAAACTGTTGCTCTAGGGTCAGTTCAAATGCTGTAGGTTCCATAGGGTGCTCCTTGTAAGTGAGACATCTAGATTGACGAGAAGACCAGGCAAACGTCGAACAATTGGATCTCAATTTGCTAGCGATCCCCTGTAATTTCTATAAGTTCCCAGAAATTCAGGAATAACCGCTATTGGTATATTAAAAAAGATAACAATCGTTTGACAAATTGCCTATCCCCTTTGTGTGTACTTCGTTAGTTAGAAGATCCAGAGGTGGATCTTTCTATCCGGCAGATTTTGAGTATTTTGGCAAGTTACAAATTGTAAATATGTTCAAAATGGACGAAACTTATGCTATTTAGAACAGCTTTATAAAAAATTCTTCTTCTGGTGAAATTACAACCCTAAAATCATGCGCTAGACTTGTCATTGGTAGCTGATGTAAAGCAGTTCCCTTTTGGGGTTAATGCCCGATCAACTGCCGCTGTTCGAGACATCATTTCGATGGAAGTGGGTCATTGCCCCACTTTTTTTGTTTTTTAGGCGCTTATTAAGCATCTGTCTCTATTTATTGGCATTGGAGAAGATGACTCATCCATTGATTCCTCAAATACTTGATTTAGCTGGGCCCGTGGCAGAAAACCTAGGTCTAGAGGTCGTTGGGGCAGTATTCCATACCCATCAAAATCCGCCCGTATTGCGGGTAGATATCCGCAACCCTCAACAAGACACAGGGTTAGATGATTGTGAACGTATGAGTCACGCTTTGGAGACGACCCTGGATGCCACTAACCTGATTCCAGATGCTTATGTGCTCGAAATCTCTAGCCCTGGAATCGATCGAGTGCTGACAAGCGATCGCGAATTTATCTCTTTTAAGGGGTTCTCTGTCACGATAACTG
Source organism: Oscillatoria sp. FACHB-1407 (assembly GCF_014697545.1). GTDB lineage: Bacteria > Cyanobacteriota > Cyanobacteriia > Elainellales > Elainellaceae > FACHB-1407. The sequence goes on from NZ_JACJSA010000003.1 coordinate 163,933, forward strand.
CCGATGAGCCTTTTCACGGGCAAAAGGCATGGACAGGGCAACTCATTCGTCGCGATGAAGAGGCAGTTCACCTTAATCAAAAGGGTCGAGCGATCGCCATTCCACGGCAAATTATTCGCGCTGTGCAATTGAGCGGCTCCCCTAGAGGTGGAACGGCTTAGCATTGCTATTTTTGAAGAATGAATCATCACTCCTGGGAAACTTGAACCCCTTCCTGCTGAACCCTGCCAATTTCACCCCCAACACGACAACTTAAGACTTTCAGAGGTTACTTCTATGTCCATGGTCACTCTACCCGGACTGCAAGACATGATTGACAGCATTAGCCGTGAACGCAATCTTCCTAAACATGCAGTTCAGGCGGCATTGCGTGAGGCTCTGCTTAAAGGGTATGAACGCTATCGCCGCACCAATCGTCCTGACATCAATAGCTTTGATGAAGACTACTTCAGCAACTTTGAAGTTGAGCTAGATGTCGAGGATGAAGGGTTTCGAGTGCTTGCAACCAAAACCATCGTAGAAAGTGTAACCAACCCTGACCATCAAATTGCTCTCGAAGAAGTTCAGGAGGTAGCAGCCGAGGCTCAACTGGGAGATACCGTGGTTCTGGATGTTACCCCCGATCAGGGCGAATTTGGACGAATGGCTGCCATTCAAACCAAACAGGTTCTGGCGCAAAAGCTGCGCGATCAACAACGCAAGCTTGTTCAAGAAGAATTCCAAGAGTTGGAAGGCACGGTGTTGCAAGCTAGAGTGCTGCGGTTCGAGCGGCAGTCGGTGATTATGGCAGTTAATAGCGGCTTTGGTCAGCCTGAGGTTGAAGCTGAGCTATTAAAGCGGGATCAGTTGCCCAACGACAACTATCGCGCCAATGCCACTTTTAAAGTGTTCCTGAAAAAAGTGTCTGAAGGGTCTCATCGCGGTCCACAACTGTTGGTTTCTAGAGCAGATGCAGGTTTGGTAGTAGACCTATTTGCCAGTGAAGTGCCTGAGATTGAGGATGAGGTCGTGCGGATTGTCGCAGTGGCACGGGAAGCAAATCCCCCGTCTCGATCGGTTGGTCCTCGTACCAAAATTGCTGTCGATACCCTGGAGCGAGATGTTGATCCAGTTGGGGCTTGCATCGGCGCACGGGGATCGAGAATTCAGGTAGTTGTGAATGAACTACGTGGCGAGAAAATTGATGTGATCCGTTGGTCACCCGACCCTGCAACTTATATTTCCAATGCTCTGAGTCCAGCCCGTGTTGATGAGGTGCGTCTAGTCAACCCTGAGGAGCGGCAAGCTCACGTGTTGGTTGCCGAAGATCAACTCAGTCTGGCGATCGGCAAAGAGGGACAAAACGTTCGTCTGGCGGCACGATTAACCGGATGGAAAATTGATATCAAGGATTCGGCTAAATACGACTACGAAGCTGAGAACCGGAAAATTGCTGCTTTGGCGGAAGAACAACGATTGGCACGAGAAGCTGCCGCTCAAGCCGAAGAGGAGTATGATGAAGAATATGAGGATGAACTTGATCAGGAATTTGAAGAAGAATTTGATGACGAGGACACAACAGATGCCCCAAATCCCGATGAAGTAGCTGTTGCAGATGGATTTGGCGCAGAGATCAGCGATGCACTCAAGCGACCGGAATAACCTATCTAAATCAATTCCGTTGTGGAAATTAATTATCGCCGTTGTGTCAGTTGCCGCAGGGTAGCTCTAAAATCCGAGTTTTGGCGAGTTGTCAAGACATATCCCAGTAGCAGCATTTGCCTGGATTCAGGAATGGGTCGCTCTGCTTACCTCTGCCCACAAGCTAGTTGTCTCCAATCCGCTCAAAAAAAAGACCGATTGGGGCGATCGCTCAAAGCAACGGTTCCGGAATCGATTTACCAAATACTGTGGCAACGATTATCAGGAGTCGCTACGATAGAGAAAGCTGGCTTAAAGTAGCCACATTGTCATCTCAGGAAAAGTAACATTCAAAAAAGAGCTGTTCTTGCACTTACCCATTAGAATGGTTGGGATCACCAAAAGCATGCTGATGGCAATATCCTTCTCACAGCAGAGGTGTATCTAGGCTTTATTCTGGTAGTCAGTAGGTCAGTCTAAAACAGATTTAGGGCAGGTTCAGTGCAAAAATAGAGTATCCATCCGAAACAGAGATACAGCGATCGCTGCCATTGAAAACTGCCCTCAGTTTTCTTAACCTTTGCATTAGACAATATTTGTGTATGACAATAGAAGCGAGCTGTTCTTTTGATAACAGCTTGTTAGACTCCTGAGCAAACAATGGCTGCACTTTCTGCGGTTTCAACGCTATAACTGATTGTGGCAGTCAGATCTTGCATGACCAATTACGGTTAGCAATTGTATCTTCTTCGTTTGATGTTTGTTAAATGTAGTCTCGTCAAAACAGTAGGTCACTTTATGTGTTGAGTATTCAGCGTCAAGAGGAAAGAGTGGATGAACAACGGCAAAGTAAGAATTTACGAATTATCAAAGGAATTAAATTTGGACAATAGAGATATTTTGGCAGTCTGTGACCAGCTCAACATCAATGTCAAGAGTCACAGCAGCACAATATCAGACGCTGAAGCTGCTCGCATTCGCTCTGCTGCTGAAAAATACACCCCTAGTCATTCCTCATCCAGCAAAGCTAGTATGCCGACTCACTCCACAAACAACTCTTCACGGCAGGCTGGTCCTCAACCTCCTATTAAAAAGCAGCAAATTCTAGAAGTGCGTCGCCACCGTCCTGCGACGGAGCCGCCTAAGCGACCTGAGCCTCAATCAGTGCCCCCTAATGCGTCGCCTAATCAACCTCAGACAACAGCAGGGCAACCTCCTCGTTCTCCGGTGCGTCCCGTTACTCCTAACCGTCCGGTCAAATCGCCTACGGCTGATGATCTCCCCCCGGTAATGACATCCGAAGAGCCGATTGTTGCGCCTCCCACACCACCAGTCTTAGAACAGGTCGATGCACCTCAACCGCCAGCTCCAGTAGAGCCACCTGTTGCCAGAGAGGTTGTTAGTGAAGCCGAACCTGCCACCGATCTGGTGGAACCAGACTTTAGTGAACCGCAGATTGAAGCGGAGGTTAAAGAACCTACCATCGCGCCAGAATTGACTGCACCTCCTGCCCGCCCTGTACCCAAATCGGCTGGTGCTGGTCAGTCAACGTTGGTTAATCGACCTGTCCTAAAAAGACGTTCAGAACAGGGAGAGGCGGCTGCGGCTGGTCCATCTAGGGCACCTGTCAAGACCGATCGCTCTGAACGTTCGGATAGAGAACGCCCTGAAAGACCTGATACCAATCGCTCTAGACCTGCTGTAGCCAGCTCAGCTGCTTCAGGTGATGCTGCAACAGTGGCACCCCCTAAGCGAGTCATTGAGCTGCGTCATAAGCCAGTTCGTCCAGGGGTTGCTAGAGAGGAGGGGGCTTCAGACACATCAGCGAATCCAGCTTTTGTGCCACCTACGGCATCTGTTGAAACTGAATTGAAGCGTCCTACCCTGCCTCGTCCACCTAAGCGAGGTAAAGCCTGGGATGAGGAGGAAGAAGATCAAGAAGCAACTCCAAAAGCTGGTAAGGCTGGTGCGAAAGCCAAACGTCGTACCCAACTTCTAGATGATGAGGATATTGAACTCGATGATGTTCTCAACGCAGATGATGGCGATGACCAGGCACCTATTCAAGTGAGTCTGTCGTTGGCACGTCCGCCACGACCTAAGAACAAACCTGCTCAGGTTAAACAGCCAGCGGCAGTTACTCAGAAGGGTCGTAAGACTAGTGGTTCAAATGACAGAAACTTCCGTCGCGATCGCCGCGAACCTGAAGTTAAAGAGCGTCCGACTACCGTGTCATTAACTGGTAGCCTCTCGCTGCATGATTTAGCTGAAATCCTAGTTGTTCCTGAGACAGAGATTATCAAGACTCTCTTCTTCAAGGGAATTGCGGCTAACATCAACCAGATTCTTGATATTCCCACTGCCGCAATGGTGGCTCAAGAATTTGATATCGAGGTTGAAACGGTCGAAGCTGAGGCAGAGGCTAAGAAAGTGACCGAGATGCTTGATGTTGAGGATCTCGAAAATCTTCAGCGTCGTCCACCCGTTGTTACCATCATGGGTCACGTTGACCACGGTAAAACAACTCTGCTGGACTCCATCCGTAAAACGAAAGTCGCTCAAGGTGAGGCGGGTGGTATCACTCAGCATATTGGTGCGTATCACGTTGATGTGGAGCATGACGACAAGAAGGAACAAGTCGTATTTCTGGATACTCCAGGTCACGAAGCGTTTACCGCCATGCGGGCACGGGGGGCAAGGGTAACGGATATCGCTGTCCTCGTCGTAGCAGCTGATGACGGTGTACGTCCTCAAACGATTGAGGCTGTAAGCCACGCTAAAGCTGCTGGTGTTCCAATTGTGGTTGCTATCAACAAAGTAGACAAGGAAGAAGCGCAGCCTGATCGCGTCAAGCAAGAGCTGACCGAATACGGTTTAGTGGCTGAAGAGTGGGGTGGTGACACCATCATGGTTCCTGTCAGTGCGTTAACAGGTGAAAATCTGGATACGTTGCTGGAGATGTTACTCCTGGTTGCAGAGGTCGAAGATCTTCATGCCAACCCAGATCGTCTGGCACGAGGCACGATTATTGAAGCCAACCTGGATAAGGCTAGAGGCCCGGTTGCGACTCTGCTGATTCAAAATGGAACATTAAGGGTAGGAGATATCATTGTTGCGGGTCCAGTCTTCGGTAAAGTCCGAGCCATGATTGATGACCGGGGGCAACGTGTTAAAGAAGCAACGCCTTCCTTCGCGGTTGAAGTGCTGGGTCTGAGTGATGTTCCTGCCGCAGGTGACGAATTTGAAGTCTATGCCGATGAAAAAGAGGCACGGGCGATCGCCAACAGTCGTAGTGATCAGCAACGCCAGTCTCGTTTACAGCAGGCTATGGCTTCTCGTCGAGTTAGCTTGAATACCCTATCGGCTCAAGCTCAAGAAGGCGAACTCAAGGAACTCAACTTAATCCTCAAAGCCGATGTTCAAGGCTCGGTTGAGGCAATCTTGGCGGCTCTCCAACAACTTCCACAAAAAGAAGTTCAGGTTCGAGTCCTGTTGGCAGCACCTGGAGAAATCACTGAGACTGACGTTGACTTAGCGGCGGCTAGTAACGCCGTTATCATCGGCTTCAACACGACCTTTGCGAGTGGTGCTCGGCAAGCAGCTGATGAGGTTGGAGTCGATGTCCGAGACTACAACATCATCTATAAGTTGTTAGAGGATGTTCAAGGGGCAATGGAGGGTCTGCTTGAGCCAGAACTTGTTGAAGAACCTCTGGGTCAAGTGGAAGTTCGGGCAACCTTTACTTTGGGTCGTGGAACAGTGGCTGGTTGTTATGTCCTGTCTGGTAAAGCCATTCGTAACTGTCGAATCCGAGTCCGGCGCGGTGGAGAGGTCGTTTATGAAGGCAATCTCGATTCTCTGAAACGGATGAAGGATGACGTCAAAGAAGTCAATGCTGGCTTTGAATGCGGTATTCGTGTTGATGGCTTTAGCAATTGGGCAGAAGGCGATATCATCGAAACCTTCCGTTTAGTGACGAAGCGACGCACTCTAAGTGCCTAGCTACTTGTACCTAAGCTTTTTAGGTGAATTGATTCTTAAAAAGAGGGTAGTGCATTGCACTACCCTCTTTCTTTATTAAGAGACTGGTTATATTAGTTTAGTCAGAAAGCTTAGGACAAAGGCAGTAACTCAAACCTTGATTTGGGGGGCTTTCCTGACTCGCCTCTGCCCCATCGAATGTGGCTACAGCTATAGCCCTACGCATATGCATTAGGACATAAGGGGGTGTGGGGGCTGCGCCCCCAGCCAGGGATTCCACCCCTGCATCCCGTCCTAACCTTAGTGAGTACTGCTATATATAGCAATTGAAGAGTTGATTAGGATAAAGTGATGCAACCCTTTGATTGAGGGTGAAACCCCTACAACCCGTTGGGTCAGCTAGATTGACTTGCTATAGAAACCAAATAAATGTTGGGGCATAGGGGGTGATCTTTGGGTTATTTCCTCCGACTTGATTCGTTCGGATAACCCATAAAGAAGCTCCATGTCTCAACAAAATGTTGCTGATTTCATCATGGGCACGGCGTGGCAGCATGGTCCGCCAGGTAGTAAAGCCTGCTAGTAAAGCTCTGAGAGCTCCAGAGCGTGGCTCCGTTCCTGCGATTGCATCAGCATTTTTTTGCCAATCGAGTCGGGTGAGTCCAAATGGCTTAAGTTGCCGTTTTAGCGATCGCCCAATACTCATCAATTCTTGAAATCGAGCCGTTTGAGGATGATTGGGGTGAGCACGTAACCAATCTCGGATTTGAGGATTGGCCTCAATTTGCTCTTCCAACCGCTCAATCATAATGTAAAGAGCTTGGTTAGAATCTTGAACACAAGATTTGGCAGGGGTGACAATCGCTGCTCCTGTTCCATCGCCAACGCGATATCGCGCCATCATGATATCGAGCTGGTTCATGAATTCGGTGAGTGGCGAGAGGCGAATGCCGCTAAAGTCATAGTCTCTGGTGATGGCATCACATCGAACGAGGATGTCGGACACAGGGCGATTGCCTAACCAACCTCGTTGCAAATCTCCTAGGTAATTTTCCCAAGTGCTTGCGCCAGATATGATTCCATCGGGATTCTGAGCATAGACTTGGCGGTATTCAATTTGAAATTGCAACTCATCGGCTAAAGGTTCTCGAATCACACGAGCGATGCCATAGGAGAAATGCCCGGTAACTATTCCCAGTGGTGGCGATTCTCCTTGTTCACCCCCAATCCCTCCATAAAGGTGAATAACGATCGCCCGATCGCCTTCTTGCCATTTTGCCTGTGCTTCGGCAGCGTGAGTTGAATGCAGATCGATTAAGGTTCGGCTAAGGGTTCCTTTGCAAGATCGGAGATGTCTCCAGTTTTGATGCTCGACATACGTCAATCCTTCACGTCCTAATACCACTCTGTCAGGCTGAACCTGTACGGCAGTGCGAGGGATTATTGCCTGTACTACAAAAACTCCGTCGTTGTTTTTGGCTCCATAGATGTACCATCCATCTCCATTCAAGGGAGATTGCTCTAACCCCTGATTGGTAGAGCGGGCTAGACCTCCTCGATCGGGCGGCACTTGAGGGATATAGATAACTTCTCGAAAGCCATCAAATTGACGCGATCGCAAGTTGAAGTGGCGCACTTCAAAATAGTCGGGAAGCTGACCGCCAATTCGTCTGGTGATGCTAACTAGTCCATAAAATCGCCCTGTAATTTGAATGGGTTCTTTGGCAATGAGCAAACGATAATTGGCCTCTCTTCCTGACTTGAAGGGATCGATTGGTTCAACAACAACAGGTTCTCTAATCTTGACCAGCACATCATCCGTTGGGCGTGCTCCTGCCAGGGATTCTAGTGGTCCTACTAACAGGCGGTAGTTCAAGCGGTGGGGATGCACATTCCCTATTTTTTCGCCGTTTCGAGTGGTTTTGCTAAAGGCGATATTGCGTGTTGTAGCCTGAACGTACTTTTTAGTTTTGGCGATCGCCAACCATTGCAATGGCAGAACTTTGCCCACTAGATGATGATATTGATCAGGGGCACAATGCACCTCAATCCAAGCAAAATCCTCGGATTGAAATGGCTTTTTTTCTGGCAAAATCAAACGTCCAACCCAGGGAGCAATCGGGCGGTACACCGTCGAAACAACAGTCTGCTCTAACGGATAGAAATCAGGCTGATGATATGGCTCCTGGCTATAGAGAGAATAGTTAGATGGTTGAGCAGTCGTGGTTCTGCGGTGATATTCCCTATAAATTAACAGTGCCACAATGCCAAGCGAAAGCAGAATGAGGAGCAGCATGAGCAAACAGTTGTCGCTTTTGAGAGAATCAGGGGGATCGGCGAGATGACTTCAGGGAACGACGGCGGTTTCGCCCTAAATTGCTAGCCTGCTTTCGGCTGTCTTCGCCATCTTTGCGCCACTTTTGAATTCGATTTTGGGCACGTTTAAGAGGGCTTTCATTGTCATCCTGTGAAGGAGGGGGCGGTGGGACTTGTGCTTTGGCTTTAACATAGGCGGAGATAAAACCACCTGCAAACCCAGCGATCGCCCCCAACCCAATGCTGAACATGGCGGAGTATCCCATCAGGAAAAAACAGGCTAGGAAAAGAACCCAAAGTTGTAATCCGATAGTAACTCCATCATTAAACATAGGGTTTGATTAAGGCACGAATACTTTTAGTTGTGGCTCAAGGGGCAGGGTTGTGTCCACAGTTGCAACAAAAGGTTGCTCAGCGTCACTATAGGGTTCCAAAGATTGCTTTGGTAGTAGATCCGCCGTTGCATCAGCGATATCGCCTGTGCGGTGTTGTAAGCGATCGCTTAACACCTCTAAAGGGGCTGTGCAATGAATCAGTTGAATGGGTAATTGATTGGCTCGTGCTTGTGCGATCGCCTCCTGACGAAGGTTCTGGCGATCATACTTAGCATCCAGAATCACGGTGTAACCTTCCTTCGCCAAAGTGATCCCCAACTCTAGTAACCGACCATAAGTCTTTTCAGTCATCTCAGGTGTGTATAACTGGTCATCTCCCCGTTGCTGCAACGGGATGCCACCCAAATGCTTGCGCACGGCATCCGATCGAATATGAATACCATTCACCTGTTTTGCTAACTGTCGAGCAGTGGTTGTTTTGCCAGAGCCGGACAAGCCAGACATCAAAAACAATCGACCTTGACGGGGCTGAACACACTGCCATGCCAGTCGGTAATAAAGCGCAGCAGTCTCACTGGCCGATTGCTTTTCGGTATCTGGAATCGTGGGAATATCCAGCAGAAATGAAGTAACTTTCGCCCGCACATAGCTTTGGCGATTGACGTAAAGGGGCAAAATTTGTAGCCCTTCCCAGTCTCCTGTTTGTTCCACGTAGGTATTGAGGAACACAGTGCTGAGGTCTGACCGTTGCCGTGCCTCCAAATCCATCACAATGTAAGCAATGTCATACATCACATCGACAAAACGGAATGGCTCGTTAAACTCGATGCAATCAAATAGCAGCAACTTATCGTTCCACAGGCAAATGTTCCGCAGATGGATGTCCCCATGGCACTCCCGAATGCGGTTGTCATGAATGCGATCGCTAAATAAGTCTTGCCGCTCAGCGAAGAAGCGATCGGTGTAAGCACGAGTCTCATCAAATTGCTGCTGTGTTTGTGGACCCCCAATATAAGCTTCCGTTTGCTCATAGTTCTGATCAAAGGCTTCTCGAACTTTGAGAACCGTACCAAACGTGCGAATATAATCGTTGGTTTCTGCTGTGCTGTGAAATTGGGCGATCGCTACTGCCAACTCTTGCAACAATTGCTCCGTTAACTCCCCGCGATCATACAGGCTGGTCAGTAACGTCTCTTGGGGAAATTGACGCATCTGGACAACGTAGTCCACAATTTCACCGTCATCCTTTAGATGAAATTGATCCCCGGTTTGAGTAATCGGTAAAACCTGTAAATAGAGTTCGGCTGCGCCTCGTCGATTTAGACGCAGTTCCTCATGGCAAAAAAAATGGCGTTTTTCCAGCGTTGAATAGTCCAAAAAACCAAAATCAACGGGCTTCTTGACTTTATATGCCAACTCTCCCGTTAACAAAACATAGGATACGTGGGTTTGAATGAGCTGAATTGGCGGCTGTACCGGATGTGGATAAAAGTCCGGCTGCAACATCTGTTGAATCAGCGAAGGCAACGATGAATCGGTCATAGGTGAGTTGACAAACAATATTTGATTAATCCAGACCTATCATCGCTTACTTAGTGCTCATTACAGAGGCGTTATTCTGAATCAGAGGTCAACAACGTTTCCACAAATTGATACAATTCTTGCTCCGATCGCCCTTCTAATTGCAGGTTTTTGAGGTCGATCATGCCTCGCGACAATGCTTGAGCACGCTTTTTGTAAACATTATTAGCGGTCAGTAGATCGACAAACACTTCTTGCTCAATCTGTGAACGACTTGCATCGTCTGATAAGGGAGAAGCGTATGTCACCGAATCAGCTTCATACTTCAGTAGAAAAATTAGAGCATTGCTTAGGGCTTGCAACTGCTGCTGTAACTGACGAGTATCCAGGTCAAGGCGATTGAAGCCGACCTGCCCTTCAATCCGTAACTCAACAATGGGAGCATCGTCAGGATTAAGCTGGTTTGACTGAATTGCTCGCTGAACTTGGGCGATCGCTACCTGCTCTACATCTTCTAAGGTTTCATGCCCTCGTAGAGTACAGCTCAACCGCACAACCGACCGTTGATAATAATCCCGCTTCAGCTCAGCCTGAACTCCAGCAGCACCAATATCGACCAGATAAGCACCCCGCTCATATCGGCTTTCCTCAATGCTGTTTGCTTCTAGGGAACCAGGGTTGAAAATCCAGCCTTCAACGGAATAATTCTTGTGAATATGCCCCAACGCCAGGTAATCAACTCCAGCATTTCGCAGTGGTAGCACTTCGTCGTACCGCAGAGCACCTGCGTATCGGGCAATTTGTCCCTCCAAGCCATGGTGAAACATTAGAACAATATGCTCAGGTCCAGGTGGCAGGTTCTCAATCGCCGCAGCAATTTGCTCGATCGCCTTTGGTGCCGTTGCCCCGTACCAGTAGGAGCCTAAAACCCTAACACCACAAGGTAAATCAATATATCCACCTCGTTTTGTTTCTACATTCCACGGTTCGTAAAACAGTTCTCCGGCAGCAACATCACCTGGTTCAAGCAGAATCAAAAAATCCCAGTCTGCTAGATATCTGAGCCAACTTGATTTTGTGCCGTAAGGACGATTATCGTGGTTCCCTTCAATGGCTAAAACAGGAATATTGGCTTCCCGCAACATTTCAAAACAGATCTGCGCTTGATTCAAAATGGCAGGCTGAATGTTCCGCTGCTCAAACAGGTCACCAGCAATCAGAACAAAATCAACTTGGGCTGCGATCGCATACCGTTGTAAAACATCCTGAAGCGCATAAAAAAAGTCCTTCGTTCGCTCTCTGTTGTCATAGCGATCGAATCCCAAATGAATGTCAGCTATGTGCAGAAAACGAGCCACAGGACTTGAATATGAGTGAATTTAGATGGAAACAGGTGACGTCGAATTGGCCAGTTCTGCCAGACGCTCTTGCTGATCCTGAGAGATACAGGATTGGATGAGAGTATCGATGTCTCCTTCTAGAATCGGAGCCAGAGCAAAGTTCTGCCCCAATCGATGATCAGTGACGCGATTATCTTTGTAGTTATAGGTACGAATCTTTTCGGAGCGATCTCCCGTTCCAACTTGCGATCGCCGCATCGAAGTTACGGCTTCATACTGCTCTCGCAGCTTGATCTCATACAATTTTGCACGTAAGATCTGCATTGCCCGCTCTCGGTTTTGTAACTGCGATCGCTCCTCAGTACAAAAAATCCGAATGCCAGTTGGCTTGTGGAACAAATCAACCGCTGTTTCAACCTTGTTGACGTTTTGTCCACCTGCTCCACCAGAACGTGCTGTGGTTAGCTCGATGTCTTTAGGATCGATCTCTACCTCAACTTCATCAACTTCTGGCATCACTGCCACCGTTGCAGTTGAAGTATGAACTCGTCCTCCAGCTTCCGTCACTGGAACTCGTTGGACTCGATGAACTCCTGCCTCAAACTTGAGTTTGCTGTAAACTTGCTCACCTTGGATCTCAAGGATGGCCTGTTTAAAGCCACCCATCTCAGCAAGCGACTCGCTCACTAACTTGACTCGCCACCCTTGACTTTCGGCATATCGAGAATACATCCGCACTAAGTCGCCAGCCCAGATGCTCGCCTCATCTCCACCAGCTCCTGCCCGAATCTCCAACATGATGTTCTTCTCGTCATTTGGGTCACGCGGGAGGAGTAGGATCTTGAGGCGAGTCTCCAAAGTTTCTAGGGTTGTCTCAAGTTCATCAACCTCCAGAGCTGCCATCTCACGCAACTCTGGATCACCACTAGCTTCCTTGAGAATTTGCCGTGCTCCAGTCAAATCTTCTTGAGCCTTCTTCCAGTTCTCAAAGGTATTGACCGTTTCTTCCAGAGCCGAGCGAGCTTTCGCGACACGCTGAAACTCACCCGGATTAGTAGCCACGTCTGGATCTGCTAATCGCCGAGTCAGTTCATTGAACGTTTGCTCAACCGACTTTAGTTTCTCAAGTAGATATGCTTCAGCCATGGGAAGAATTTGACCATGAAGGGGAGTTAGGAGGCACGAATACAACCACTGACATCAGCCAGTCTGGCTGAAAATCATTTAACTCGTGACCCTAACGCTTCTTAGACTGCTTTGACTTCGTCTCAGCACCTTGATCGCCACCCTCCATCATGCCGTACTTCCGCAGGAAGCGTTCAACACGACCTTCGGTGTCAATAATTTTTTGGGTGCCTGTGAAGAATGGATGGTTGCCTGACCACACATCAACATGAAGTTCAGGCTTCGTGGAACCTACGGTCATAACCAACTCACCGTTGCAATAGACCTTGGCTTCCGGATACCACTGAGGATGAATATCAGCTTTTGCCATGATTTAAGGATGTAGAAATGGATGTCTTTACTAATTCTAACTTTTATCGCTTCGAGTATTGGGGAGCTTTGCGTGCCTTGTGCAAACCATACTTCTTCCGCTCTTTAGCACGAGGATCACGAGTTAGATATCCCTCAATCTTCAAAGGCTTACGGTTGTCGGGATCAAGCTGACAAAGAGCACGAGCTACCCCTAAACGAATGGAGTCAGCTTGCCCTGTCAATCCGCCCCCTTGAGCATTGACTAGAATGTCGTATTCGTTTTCCAGACCCAATGTTTCCAGGGGGGCTTTCGCGACTGCCAAATAGGTAGGGTTGAATTGGAGGTACAAGTCTCCAGGTTTACCATTGATAACTAGCTGACCACTACCAGGTACTAAGCGAACTCTCGCAATCGCAGATTTGCGGCGACCAGTACCCCAATACATAACGCGCCCTGTTTTCTCAGTAGCTTGCATTAATTCTCTCCTCCAGGAATAGTCTTGATTTGTAAGAGTTCTGGTTGCTGAGCTTGATGTGGATGCTCAGAACCTGCATAGACTTTGAGTTTTGTAAAGAGTTGGCGACCAAGGGTGTTCTTAGGCAACATTCCCTTTACAGCCTGCTCGATAATACGCTCTGGCAGACGATTTTGCAGCTTGGCAAAACTTTCTGTTTTCATTCCGCCAGGTCGCCCAGAATGGCGGCGATAAATCTTTTGTTCCCGTTTCTTGCCGGTGATGTCTACTTTTTCAGCGTTGATGACGACAACAAAATCACCCGTATCTAAGTGAGGGGTGTAGGTTGGCTTGTTTTTACCCCGCAAAATCATGGCGATTTCACTGGCTAGGCGTCCTAAACGCTGGTTTGCAGCGTCTACAACATACCAGTTCCGTTGGATTGTATCTTGAGGGGGAAGGTAGGTCTTGTTCATAGTAGGTTTCGACAAATTACAAACTAGAATTTCGGAGGCAAGGTTTAGGTGAGGCAATACTGGGGCTCTGTTACAGACTGAAATACAAATTGAGGTTGAGTATCAAACCAGACCTCAGTAGGGAACGGAAAGTCAGCGTATCCAACTCGCAATAAACATAAGCCTTGAGGTGGAGCGGCATATCTGACCTGATCCCGCCGCTGTTGAGTCCAAAGTTCTGTGAATTCAGCGGGCGATCGCCACCCTCGTCCTACTTCAACCAAAATGCCAATCAATAACCGCATCATGCCGTACAGGAAACCACTCGCTTGAACCTCAATACTAATAAATGAGCCCTTACGTACGCACTCTGCTGCTTGAATCTCAACCCATGAGTGGGGACGACCTGAATTAGCGCGATGGAAAGCAGCTAGATGGTGACGTCCTAATAAAGGATTTAAAGCTTCTTGCATGAGCGATGCGTCAAGCGATGCATGGTAATAGTGCCAGGAAAAAGGACAGACAAATAGATTGGGGCGAGCTTCGGTGTAGATAACGTAGCGATATCGTCGCCACAATGCTGAGAATCGAGCATGCCAATCTTGACGAACAACAGCCGAGGCTCGAATCACAATATCGCTGGGTAAGCGATGGTTCAGAATATCAGTCCAACGATAAGCTGGAATCCATTCAGGAGCATCAAAATGAGCGACCTGTGCGGCTGCATGTACGCCTGCATCTGTCCTACCTGCTCCGTGTAACGTTACAGGATGCTTAAGGACCGCTTGCAACGCTTTTTCAATTTCTTCTTGCACAGTACGATGTTTGGTTTGCCGCTGCCAGCCATGAAAATGAGTGCCCAGGTATTGAATGACCAGGGCAACTCTTTGAAACTTTTCTGAACCGTTTCCAGTAATACGATCAGAAGTAGTCATGGACGGTGGCAAAACAGCAGACATGTGAATTCAAATCCTAATCATGTCAACTCAATAATTGCCATCTCAGAGTTATCTCCTCGGCGGCTCACCGTGCGAAGGATACGGGTATAACCGCCTTGGCGATCACCATATCGCTCCTTTGCTTGTTCAAAAAGAGCATGAACCAAATCTTTGTCGTAGATATAGCCCAATGCTTGCCGACGGGCAGTAAGGGAACCATCTTTTGCCAAAGAAATCATCTTTTCGACTTCGGAGCGCACAGCCTTAGCACGCACCTTAGTCGTTGTAATTCGACCATGACGAATTAGCTCTGTAGTCAGGGCTCGTAAAAGAGCACGGCGCTGATCGGCAGGCTTACCAAGTTGAGGAACACGACAACGATGACGCATAAGAAACAGTACGACGAAGAATACTAAACAATAAAAACAAGCTAACTGCCGATCTTACAGTTTAACTGGTTTTGGCAGATTTCTCATGAGGAAGGGTAATCCCCAATCGGTTTTGCAATGCTTCAATTACCTCTTCAGCAGACTTTGCACCAAAGTTTTTGATCTCTAGTAGATCTTCTTGTGTGTAATCTAGCAAGTCTGCGACAGAATTAATTTGTGCTCGCTTCAAACAGTTATAGGCTCGGACAGAGAGTTGCAGCTCCTCAATAGGGATTTGGTTGGCTGGGTCTTCATCATCATCAAGAACATCCTTCATCTGTTCAAATGTGATGTCTTTAAGAGGATTAAACAAATCAACCAAAATGTTAGCTGCTTGGCTCAGTGCTTCCTGTGGAGTAACACTACCATTAGTCCAGACTTCCATAATCAGGCGATCCCGCTCTAGGGAACCCCCGACTCTGGCATCTTCAACGGTGTAGTTCACCTTACGAACAGGCATGAACACAGAGTCGATTTGGAGGAAATCGAGTGCAGAAGTTTCGTCCCGCCCCCTTTCAATGGCTCGGTAGCCAACCCCCTTTTCAATCCTAAACTCCATTTCAAAGGTCGCACCTGCTGCTACGGTAGCAATATATTGATCGGGATCAATAATTTCGACCTCGGATGGCAACTCAAAGTACTCGGATGTAACTGTTGCTGGACCTTCAACTCGTAAACGCCCTATTTGGGGTTGCGAAGAGTAACTTTTGAGCACAATCTCCTTCATATTCAGCAAGATGTCTAAAACATCTTCCCGAACACCAGGAATTGTCATAAACTCATGAGTTACGCCTGCAATGCGTACTGCTGTTACAGCTGAACCCTCTAAATTGGACAACAGCACTCGTCGTAGAGCATTACCGACTGTTGTTCCTTGTCCTCGCTCAAGAGGTTCCAGCACAAAACGGCTATACAAGCCTTGTGCACTACTTGTGTCAGACTCCACACATTCAACTTGAAACTGTGCCATCTACCAACCTCCCTACTCTTTAAGCACTAGTCAGAAAGCACAACCGACTTCTCAACATCTTGCAAGTCAGAGCTCTGACCGCAAAAATCTTTCCCTTGTTAACGACTTAGAAAAACACAGTAAACCAAGAAGCTTTGTCTTACAGGTGTTCAGCCAGGGAAAGAGTTCAAAACCTTAAACTCGACGACGTTTAGGAGGACGGCAGCCATTATGTGGAATGGGGGTTACATCCCGAATTAATGTAATCTCTAAGCCAGCACCTTGAAGAGCACGAATTGCCGTCTCGCGACCAGAACCAGGTCCACTAACCATTACCTCAATTTGTCTCATTCCCTGATCGATCGCTCGACGGGCAGCGTTTTCAGCAGCTGTTTGAGCAGCAAATGGTGTACCTTTCTTTGCGCCCTTAAAGCCACTTGAGCCGGAAGACGCCCATGAAATAGCTTCACCGTTTGTATCTGTGATTGTGACAATCGTATTATTGAAAGTAGACTGAATGTGGGCTACACCACTTGGTACGTGACGCTTTTGCTTTTTAGCTCCAGTTTTTTTGGTCGGTTGTCGTGCCATGTTGATATCTCTGATACTGATTTGAACTACTTAATGAAGGGAAGCTGTAGAACGACGTCTGTGGAGATTTGCATCTCAAATAAGTAATGTAGGTCACAGTTTGCAATCTAGTCGTACCTCAGATTCTGACAATTCATGGATGTACTTAATCTGCAAGATGTGAACCACATCGAAATCGGCATCCCTACTTCTTGCTCGGTGCCTTCTTCTTGCCAGCGACTGTACGACGTCCACCCCGACGAGTGCGTGCATTGGTTCTAGTTCGCTGACCTCTGACTGGTAGCCCTGCACGATGACGTCGTCCACGATACGTACCAATATCCATCAATCGCTTGATGTTAATTGCTTCCAATCGGCGCAAGTCACCCTCAACCTGGTAGTCGTTCTCGATAATCTCGCGAAGAGCAGCGACATCGGGATCGCTCAGATCCTTAACACGGGTGTCCGGGTTAACTCCAGTTGCAACTAGAATTTCTTTCGAACGGGTTAGTCCAATCCCATAGATATAAGTAAGACCTATTTCGACGCGCTTATCACGTGGGAGGTCTACTCCAGCAATCCGTGCCACGTTAAAAATCTCCTTGACTCAATTTCCACATATTTCTGAATCCAAAATGCCTAGGCAAACATCCGTGTTCAGTCTAGACTTAGGGCTAAAAGGGAATTAGCCTTGACGTTGTTTGTGCTTCGGGTTGGCACAAATCACCATGACACGACCACGACGACGGATGACACGGCACTTTTCACAAATCTTACGGACGGATGCTCGAACCTTCATGGCGTAGAATTTACAGTATTACAAACGTAACATTATAACCTTTCTATAGGCTTTTATCAAACTAAATCTTAGTCAAACAAAACATGACTTGACCAGCAAACAAAAAACTTGATTTTCTCAAAAAAATAAATTATTTTTTCCGGAGCCGATAAGTAATCCTACCCTTAGTCAAATCATAAGGAGTTAGCTCAACTTTGACGCGATCGCCGGGCAAGATTTTAATGTAGTTGCGCCGAATCTTTCCAGAGATATGAGCCAATACATTAAATCCGTTGTCTAAATCGACACGGAACATTGCATTTGGCAGTGAATCTGTCACTGTCCCTTCCATTTCAATCAAATCTTGTTTAGACAATGAGTGTGCCCTCAAAAACGACATAAACCGTGAACAGAAGAATGAAAGTATAGCTTCTTTCCGCCTATTCAACTACTTATCATTTCAAGACTAACAAACCTTTACTAAAAATGGTTTAGTGTCAACCTGCACTTGGGGTCAAGTTTACTCTTCTGGTGAAGAATTATTTGTGCTCTATCAGTCGTTGAAGCTCTGACGTTACAGTATCAATTGGTTGATTGCCATTAACAGAAACAAGCTGCTGCCGATTACGATAAGCATCAATTAAAGGTGCGGTCTGACTGCGGTAAACGTCAAGACGTCTACGAATGACTTCCTCGCTATCATCCTTACGACCACGTTCCAGAAGCCGTGAAACTAGAACTTCGTCAGGTACATCAATGTTGACCACAGCATCACAAGATTGATGAATCTCAAGAAGTAACTGATCTAGAAAATCAGCTTGAGCGATATTTCTTGGGAAACCATCCAAAATCCAACCTGATTCTGCATCTGACTGGTTTAAGCGATTCCGGATCATATCTAAAAGAAGCTGATCAGGTACCAACTCTCCGCGATCCATGTAAGCTTGAGCTTTAAGCCCTAGATCGGTTCTTTCAGCTACCGCGCCCCTCAAAATATCGCCTGTAGAGATATGAGGTATAGAGAAGCTCTTTGCCAAAAGTGTTGCTTGCGTACCTTTACCGGCACCCGGTGGACCTAGAAAAATCAAACGTACCACTATTGCTTCACCATCCCCTCATATCGTTGGGAAATTACATAAGTTTGAATCTGCTTGGCGGTGTCGATCGCCACACCCACCAAAATCAACAAGGATGTTGCACCAAATCCTTGAAATGTCCTAACTTGAGTTGCGCTTTCTACAGCTGTTGGAACAATCGCTACTAGTCCGAGAAAGATTGCACCCAGAAAAATCAGACGATTTAGAACGCGCTCAATGTATTCGCTGGTCGCCTTGCCCGGTCGAATCCCTGGAATACTTGCTCCCATCTTTTTGAGATTTTGAGACATGTCAACAGGGTTGACTGTAATCGAGGCGTAGAAATAGCTGAAGAATAGGATCAGAACAAGGTACAAAATTACATAAACCCAGTGTCCTGGACTTAAGTATTGAATGAATTGCTCTAATCCTCGATTGGGAAAAAATTGAACCAGCGAGGCAGGTAGAAATAAAACCGCAGAAGCAAAGATGATGGGCATCACCCCACCTTGGTTGAGGCGAAGTGGCAAGTAACTGCTCTTCTCAAGATACATCCGCCGACCTACTTGGCGACGAGCAGAAATAATTGGAATACGACGAGTTCCTTCCTGGACAAACACGATACCAACAATCATCACCAAGAAAACCAACAACAGGATGATGATTCCACCAACGAGACTGCGATCGCCGTTCTGCGCTAGCTCAATTGTTTGACCAAGAGAGCTAGGGAGTGTCGAGACGATGCTGACAAAAATCAGCAAAGAAGCCCCATTACCGATGCCTCGCTCTGTAATTAACTCACCAACCCACATGACGAACATGGAGCCTGCCGTCAAGGCGATCACCGTTTCTACAATAAATAGGGTCCCGGGGGTTGTTGCGTAATTATTGACTAGAAGTGCAACTCCAAAACTTTGTAGAACAGCCCAACCTAGAGCTACATAACGTGTGATTTGAGATATCTTACGTCGCCCTGCTTCTCCCTCATTTTTCTGCAAGTCTTCCAAGCTAGGAAGAGCTGCTGTCAATAACTGCAAAATAATAGAAGCATTAATATAGGGTAGAATTCCCAACGCAAAAATCCCTAGTGCAGAGAAACCGCCTGTCAGAATATCTATGAAACCAATGAGGCTTCCCAAGTTGCTTCCTCGGATGGCTTCTTGAAAAGCAACTCGATCAATTCCAGGGATAGGAACGAAAACTCCCAAACGCACCAGAATTAGAAGCCCAATAGTGACCAACAGCCGACCTCGCAAGCCAGCAGCTTGTGCCATTTGAATAAACGTTTCTTGCGCTGTTGGAGCCTTATCTCGACTGACAACCATGAGCAGGATACCTCTATGACAGAATCTAACAGGGAACTACTACACCTAAGCGCAGCTTAATCAGTTTCAGTGCAAGTGCCGCCAGCTCCTTCAATTTTGGTGCGAGCCGATGCAGTAAATGCAGCAGCCTCAACCTGAAGAGGAACTGTTAGTTCACCATCCCCAAGCACTTTCAAAGGACCATCATCAGATGTGATTAATCCTGCTTCCATTAATGTTGCTAAATTAACCTGAGTATTAGCCGGAAGACTAGCTAAATCAGCTATGTTGATCGTAGTGTACTGCTGACGGTTAATTACCGTAAAGTGCTTCAACTTAGGAATACGACGGTACAGAGGCAACTGACCCCCCTCAAATCCAGGACGGGTCCCTCGACCTGAGCGTGACTTTTGTCCTCGCATACCAAAGCCACCACTCGCTCCCTGTCCAGCAGAGATACCGCGCCCAATACGACGACGGCGTTTTTGGGATCCTTCTTTTGGTAAAGCGTCTGTAAGTCTCATATTTGTTACCAGTTAATTCACACCTTCTCAGGCGTATAAATTTTCGACAGAAACGCCTCGCTCTTCAGCCACTTCGGAAAAGGTACGAAGCGATGCCAACGCATTAGCAGCAGCTCTAGCGTTGTTGAGTGGGTTACCCGATCCCAATTGCTTTGCCAAAACGTTGCGAACCCCAGCTAACTCCAGGACGGTTCGGACTGCGCCACCTGCAATTACTCCAGTACCAGGAGCAGCAGGTCGCATCATCACTTTGGCACCACCACCCATTCCATTAACGGGGTGAGGAATTGAGTTAGATTTTGTCAAAGGAACATCGACAAGATGCTTCTTGCCATCTGCAACGCCTTTGCGGACAGCACCAATCACATCACTGGCTTTGCCTACCCCAACACCAACTTGACCGCGCTCGTTGCCAACAATAACGATCGCCCTGAAGCTGAGTTTCTTTCCTCCCTTCACGACTTTAGTGACTCGGCGAATCTGGACGACTCTTTCCTGCCAATCGGTTTCTTTCTCGCGGGCGCGACTGCTTTTACGATTTTTAGCCATCTCTTTAATCCTGTTGTCTAATCATTACGGGTTCTAAAAATCGAGTCCACCCTCACGGGCTGCGTCTGCTAAAGCTTTGACCCGACCATGATACAGATTGCCACCTCGATCGAACACTACCTGTTTGATTCCTTGTTGAAGCGATCGCTCTGCAATCAGTTTGCCAATTTGAGCCGAGGCTTCACAATTTGACCCTGTTTCAAGCTGCTGTCTCAACTCTGGTTCTAGTGTTGACGCAGCAACTAAGGTGTGATGGCGTGAATCATCAATTACCTGCGCATAAATGTGTTGATTAGAGCGGAAAACAGCCAATCGAGGACGCTCGGTAGTGCCTAAAACACTGCGTCGAATACGACCATGGCGGCGGCGAGTTGATTCTTTGCGACTTAGTTTCATAACTACTTCTTCCCTGCCTTACCAGCTTTACGTCTAACAACTTCACCTGAATACCGAATTCCTTTACCTTTGTAGGGTTCAGGTGGACGAACTGCCCGGATTTTAGCCGCCGTATTACCAACGACTTCTTTATCGATACCGCTAACGATGACGTTTGTATTATTTTCAACAGCAAATTGAATCCCATCAGGTGGCTCAATTTGAATTGGGTGGCTATAACCAACACTGAGTGTCAAGGTACGTCCTTGAACCTGGGCACGATAACCTACCCCTTGAATTTCAAGACGACGCTGAAATCCTTGAGATACTCCCTCGACCATGTTCGCCACCAAAGTACGGCAGAGACCATGGCGTTGACGCGCTGGACGAGATTCATTGCGACGGTTAACCTGGAGGTTTTCTCCATCTTGAACAACCTCTACCTCCGGAGGTAGGGTGCGAGACAACTCACCTTTTGGTCCTTTAACAGCAACATGTTGACCGTCAATGGTAACGGTTACTTTTGTAGGAACACTGATAGGGCGTTTACCGATACGAGACATGATTCACTCCTAAAAACAGGTGCTACCAGACGTAACAGAGCACTTCGCCTCCAAGCCCCTGGCGACGAGCGTCTCGGTCAGTCATAATGCCACTGGAAGTCGAAATAATAGCAATACCAATACCACCGAGCACTCTGGGCAGTTCTTTGCGATTGGAATAAACCCGCAGACCAGGCTTACTGACGCGCCTGAGTGCATTGATGATGGGACGACGATTTTTCCCTTTGTACTTAAGGGCAATCACCAAAGTCCGCTTGGGTCCCTCACCAGTTTCAGAAAAGTCGGTGATAAAACCCTCGTCCTGTAATACTTTCGCAATGCTACGTGTCATTTTGGTTGACGGAACTTCCGTCGTCTGGTGTCGCGCTAAGTTGGCATTGCGAATGCGCGTCAACATGTCTGCAATCGTGTCGTTAACCGCCATAGTTTCCTCTTTGTCACACTGCCTCAGCTATCCCGGAAAGGCATTCCCAACTCTTTGAGCAGGGCACGACCTTCTTCATCGGTATTCGCAGTTGTAATGATTGAAATATCCATACCTCGAATCTGATCAACCTTGTCGTACTCGACCTCTGGAAAAATCAGTTGCTCGCGAACTCCCAATGTGTAATTTCCACGACCATCAAAACTCTTAGGGCTAACACCGCGAAAGTCTCGAATGCGAGGGAGAGAAAGATTGATCAATCGGTCCAGAAATGCATACATCCGGTCAGAACGAAGAGTGACCATGATACCAACTGGCATTCCTTTGCGGATCTTGAAGCCAGCGATCGCTTTTTTAGCACGAGTTACAACTGGTTTCTGTCCTGTAATCAAGGCGATCTCACTCAACGAAGCTTCTAATGCTTTAGCATTTTGAGCTGCTTCTCCTAATCCACGATTGATCGTAACTTTAACTACCTTGGGAACCTGATGGATGTTTGTGTATTTAAACTGATCCATCAGTTTTGGAATCACCTTATCTTGATAAAGTGCTTTAATTTTCTGTGTCATAACACCTGTCCTTTAATTTCCCTGGGCTTAGTCAGGGATACGAATTTGAATAGCATGCTCAATCAATGATTTCCCCAGTTTTTTTGAGCATCCGCACCTTACGACCATCGGCATTAAGGGTGTAGCAAATTCGGCTAGCAACCTTTTGCTTAGTGGAATAGAGCATGACATTAGAGCTATGAATTGGGAATTCACTAGTTGTAATTTGACCAGACTCGCCTTCCTGCTGGGGCTTGACGTGTTTGGTTTTAATGTTCACTCCCTTCACAATTACTTTGCTCGTCTTAGGAAAGGTCTGCAATATTTCACCCACTTTGCCTTTATCCGAGCCTGAGATGACCTGAACAGTGTCACCTTTCTTGATGTGCATTCTATGACGAGTAGTAGCAGATTTTGCCATCAGAGCACCTCCGGAGCTAAGGAGACAATTTTAGTGAAGTTTTTATCTCGCAATTCACGAGCGACAGGACCAAACACACGAGTTCCTCTAGGATTGCCCTCTGCATTAATGATGACCGCCGCGTTATCGTCGAATCGGATGCTCATACCGCTGTCACGTCTGAGACCTTTACGAGTACGAACTACAACTGCTCGGACAACATCAGATTTCTTGACTGCCATGTTAGGGAGCGCATCCTTAACAACTGCAATGATCACGTCGCCAACACCTGCATAGCGACGGTTGCCACCCAACACACGAATACACATCAGCTTACGAGCACCGCTGTTATCCGCCACATTAAGATAGGTTTCTTGCTGAATCATGGTTTTCTCCTAGCTGCTCAAGCCTCTGGTGTATTGTCGAGAATATCAATCACAGTCCATCGCTTTGTGCGGCTAAGCGGGCGGGTTTCCTGGATGCGAACGCGATCGCCCACCTTACACTTGTTATCCTCATCGTGGGCTTTGTACCGCTTTGTGCGAACCATAATTTTGCGGTATTTCGGATGAGGAGCACGGTTCTCTACCGCAACGACAACCGTTTTCTGCATTTTGTCGCTGACTACAACACCCACTCTTTCTTTGACTGCCATTGCCTACTCCTCTGCCACTGGGGATTTTGAAGTCGTCAACAATCTTTCCCGTTCTACGGTTAACAGTTGGGCTAATTGATGACGAGTATGTTTGAACTGATGATTTTTTTCGAGGCGACGAGTGGCTTGCTGAAACCGCAAATCAAACAATTGCCTTCTGGCTGCGGCGATTCTTTCCTGAAGCTCCTGATCACTCAAATCTCGAATTTCTGAAATTTTAGGTAGAGCCATGACCTACGACTCCTCCGTCTGACGAGTAACAAATTTAGTTTTGATGGGCAATTTGTATGATGCTAAACGCATTGCCTCACGGGCAATCGGTTCCGCCACACCAGCAATCTCAAATAAAACCCGTCCGGGTTTGACCACTGCGACCCAAAATTCAGGATTTCCTTTACCTGATCCCATCCGAGTTTCTGCGGGACGCATAGTAACAGGCTTATCTGGGAAAATCCGAATCCAGATTTTGCCACCCCGACGAATGTAACGAGTCATCGCACGACGGCTTGCCTCAATCTGACGCGACGTAATCCAACAAGGCTCTAGAGCCTGTAAAGCGAAATCGCCAAACTCTAACTCATTCCCACGAGTCGCCTGACCCGTCATCCGTCCGCGTTGTTGCTTCCGGAATTTTGTTCTTCTAGGACTTAACATAACTTGCCACCTTACCCTTCGTTTGACCGATCTTCAAACTGTTGCCGACGACGTTGCTGTTGTCGACGACGGGGCTGAACATTGCCTGCTGCGGGTGCAGGCTCTTCTTGTCCTGGAATAATTTCGCCCTTAAAGATCCAAACCTTGATACCCAAAACCCCATAAATCGTTTGAGCAGTACGATAGGTGTAGTCGATATCTGCACGCAATGTGTGCAGTGGGACTTTCCCTTCGCGTGTTGCCTCAGTTCGAGCAATTTCAGCTCCATTTAAACGACCGCTGATCTGAATTTTGATTCCCTGAACTCCGGCACGTTGAGCGCGTTGAATTGCCTGCCGAACAACCCGACGGAACGAAACCCGACGTTCCAGTTGTTGGACAATATATTCCGCAATGAGAGCAGCATCGGCATCAACACGAGCAACCTCCACCACATTCATACGAATTTGGCGATCAGTTCCACCTAAAACCCTTTGCAAACCAGACTTCAATTCTTCAATCCCTTGACCACCCCGACCAACAACTACACCAGGTCGAGCCGTGTGCACCTCAAGATCGATCTGATCCGCTTTGCGTTCAATCCGAATTTCTGAAATGCTAGGGCTTTCCAAGCTTTTCAATTTCAAGGGGTTTTTATCAAAGAAGTTACGAATGATGTAGTCTTCCTGTAATAGCTTTGGATAGCGACCGGAGTCAGCAAACCACCGAGAACGGTGTTCCTGTGTAATACCGAGGCGGAAGCCAACTGGATGAATCTTCTGTCCCACAACAATACGTCCTCAAAAAAGCAATACTCGTCTTAGCTCAATCACAATTAAAGAAAAATATATTACTCATCGCTTTCCGCACCAGGAGCAACCGCGATTGTAATGTGGCAGGTTGGCTTGCGGATTTGGTAAGCCCGTCCTTGAGCACGAGGACGGTAACGCTTGAGTACTGGACCCTGGTCTGCGTATGCTTGACTGACTACAAGATCAGCTGGCGTGTAACCTTCGTTGTGTTCAGCGTTAGCAACCGCTGAGCGTAGAACCTTCAGAATTGGCTCACAAGCGCGATAGGGCATAAATTCTAGAATGATCAACGCTTCTCGATAGGAGCGTCCCCGAATTTGATCGAGAACTCGGCGCACCTTAAGAGGTGACATTCGGATGTATCGAGCAACGGCTTTGACTTCTTGACCAGTAGTAGTTGGCATAATTTTCTCCTTTAGCTCTTAGCGATTAGTAAACTGGTACTTGCCGACCAACCACCAATAGCCAATTTCTCAACCTTGTAACCTTCTAGCGACGAGCTTTTTTGTCACTCTTAGCGTGACCTCGGAATGTGCGAGTTGGGGCAAATTCTCCCAGTTTGTGACCGACCATCTGTTCCGTAACGTACACAGGAACGTGTTGACGACCGTTATGAACAGCGATCGTGTGCCCAATCATTTGAGGTAACACAGTGGATGCCCGTGACCACGTTTTAACGACTTGCTTTTCACCTTTGATGTTAAGAGCTTCAATTTTCTTCATCAGGTGATCTGCTACGAAAGGACCCTTCTTCAATGAGCGAGACATAATGCCAGTTGACCTCTAATTAGCTTCAGATTTTTCACACTTAAATTGATTGAAGCGGGTTTGGGCTTTAAGCATCCCGTCCGCCACGACCCCGTTTAGAACTACGACGGCGGCGACGAACAATCAGAGCATCACTCAACTTCTTCTTCTTGCGAGTCTTGTAGCCTAAAGCGGGCTTACCCCAAGGTGTTACCGGGCCGGAGCGTCCAATTGGAGCACGACCTTCACCACCACCATGAGGGTGGTCTACAGGGTTCATAACACTTCCTCTAACTTCAGGTCTACGCCCTAACCAACGCTTACGACCTGCCTTGCCGAGACTAACGTTTCTAGCGTCGGTATTTCCAACTTGACCAATTGTTGCGTAACACTCTCGTCGAACAAGACGCACCTCAGTTGAGGGTAGTCGAAGAGTAACAAAATTGCCTTCCTTTGCGACAACCTGAGCAGATGCGCCTGCTGCCCGAACGATTTGTCCACCTTTGCCAGGGTAAAGCTCAACATTATGAACAACAGTTCCCAGAGGCATGTTCCCTAGCGGCAGCGCATTACCTACTTCAAATGGAGCATTGGGGCCTGCAATCACTGTTGTTCCTACTGCAAGAGTGGCAGGGTGAAGAATATATCGCTTCTCACCATCCTCATACTGAAGTAGGGCAATACGAGCGTTGCGGTTTGGATCATATTCGACGGACATCACCTGAGCCGGAATATTATGCTTATCCCGACGAAAGTCAATCAGTCGGTATAGCCGCTTGCTACCGCCACCACGATGACGACAAGTAATCACACCTCGGTTATTACGACCTTTGGCGCGATGAAATGAACGAGTGAGGGATTTCTCTGGTTTACTCTTAGTAATTTCAGAGAAGTCTGAGTCAGTACGTTGGCGGGTGCCGGGGGTGTAGGGACGATAATCTCGAATACCCATAATTTAAGCTCTCAGGCAGTTTCTAAATAGCAAAGGGTGTCTCAGGCGAAATTAAAATTAGACCTCTGGGAACAGCGTGATGGAATCGCCAGGTGCGAGGGTTACGATCGCCCGTTTGTAGAGGGCTTTGTATCCGAGAAACCGGCCAACTCGTCGCTGCTTGCGTGGAGGATTGTAAGTATTGACATCAATTACCTTGACATCAAATAGTTGTTCAATCGCTGCCCTAATCTCCAGTTTCGTTGCCTTTGGAGAGACTTCAAAGGTGTATTTATTTTCTTCCAGGAGACGAGTCGCCTTTTCATTAACTAGAGGACGACGTACAAGATCTGCCAAATCACGAGTTTGAATTTCAGCCATCGCTATAAACCTCCTGGATAGTGGTAATGGCAGAAGCGGTTGCTACGATTTTGTCTGCTGCTAACAAGTCATAGACATTGAGGTTGTTAGCTGAAATCAGTTTCAGGTTGCTGATATTACGAGCGGAGAGGTAAACGTTCTCATCTCGTGCAGATACAATCAACAGAACCTTATCATCCGCTATGACTCCCCAACGAGCCATTGCTTGTACCAGTTCTTTTGTCTTAGGACGAGGCAACTGACTGTTAAACTCTTCAACGACAATGAGGTCAGCCACTCGACTTTGAAACGCAGTTCGCAGTGCCAAACGACGTTCTTTACGATTCATCTTGACGGAGAAATCTCTGGGTTTGGGTCCAAAGATGACCCCACCCCCTCTCCACAAAGGAGAGCGATTTGAACCCGCACGCGCACGACCTGTACCCTTTTGCCGCCAAGGCTTGCGTCCACCCCCGCTGACTTCAGAGCGAGTCTTAGTGGATACTGTGCCTTGTCGGGCATTGTTCATTTGACGAACTAATGCTCGGTGTACCACATGAGCTGCGTTTTCTTCTTTCGCAACTCGCAAATCCAAGGAAGCGGTTCCTGCTTCCTCACCTTGCCAATTTTTAATAACGCAATCAACCATATCTCTCTCTACTCAATCCACGAATTTTGGGTATTCAGGCTATCAAGCTCTAATCCCGTCCCGGTTTACTTAGATCGTCCAACGGTTTTAGCAGGCACAATATTGAGCAGAGCACCTGGCTTGCCGGGAACCGCACCTTGAATGAGTAGAAGGTTGCGTTCAGCATCTACCCTAACGACAGTTAACTTACGAACCGTGACTCGGCTACCACCTAGCCGACCTGCCATTCTCTTGCCAGGGTATACACGCCCTGGAGTGGTTCCTGCACCTGTAGAACCAGGTAAGCGGTGGTTTTTAGAACCGTGTGCCATTGGTCCACGTTTGAAATTGTGGCGTTTTTGATAGCCAGCGAAACCGCGACCGATGCTAGTTCCGATTACGTCTACAATCTGACCCGATGAAAAGGTGTCAGCTTTAATTTGCTGACCCAGCTCAAATCCATCCACACTATCCAGACGATATTCCTGCAAGTGCCGTAGAGGTGCTGCTTGCGATTTTGCCAGGTGACCTAACTCAGGCTTGTTCAGGGCCTTTGTGGTGGTTTCACCATAGCCAACCTGGATCGCAGAGTAACCATCTGTCTGAGGAGTTTTGATTTGAGTGACGGTGCATGGACCCGCGTGAACGACCGTTACAGGAATTGCTTTTCCTGCTTCGTCAAACACTTGAGTCATTCCGAGTTTTGTGCCGAGAATGCCAACGGACACGATCACAGTCTCCCTTACTTTACACATCAAAAAAGAGCAAGGTTGCGATTACCCTTGAGGGGAAAATGCGTCGTATCGCATCGACAACCTACATCTCATACACATCAGCGGACACAATCAAGCAAGAACCGCACAATAATTGTGCAGTTCGAGATTTTGATTGTTCTGCAATCCATTACGGTAACAAACAGCGTGAAGGAGAAACTTCACATCATTACCTGTGGCAATGCCTGGACTTGAGTAGAGTTTCCACCCAGTATCCTAATGACCTCAAAAACAAGGACTCAGCCTCGCCTTAAAGCTCAGAAGCGATTTGGCAGCGATTAAACAGTATATACAATCAATACGTCGTTCGTCCAGCAATTTCAAAAAATATTTGGCTGGTCGAAAGCAGCATTCATTAGTGTCCTTTGCTAGGATAGCGCACTTTGACGAAGGTTGTGAAATATCCAAAAGGTTGAGTTTAAGATTTGGGATTGATTGAGAAAACTCTATGGATAAAACGAATTCTTTGTGGGGGCGATCGCTCCAGGTAAGTCCCACCTCCATTTAATATGATTAATAACTTGCAATTTTTCTGGTGAGCGATCGCTGTCACGCCCCAAGCACATCTCAGGTAGTAGGAAAATCCTTTTATGGCACTGATTATTACTGGTAAACAATTTGTCCGTGACTTAGAGAGCGCAGGAGCCTTAGGTGTTTACGTTCCGCTTGAGGGGGGTCACGAAGGGCGTTATCAGCGGCGTTTACGGGCAGCGGGCTACGGCATGTTGCACATCACCGCCCGTGGTTTAGGAGATTTATCGTCCTATTTGTTAGATGTACACGGTGTTCGTCCGCCTCACCTCGGTAAAAAAGACATCGGTCAAGGGGCAGCGGTTGGGGCAAGATATTATTTGCCACCGATGGCACTTTATCAGCTAGAGCAACTGCCTTCTACTTCAAAGGGACTAGTGATTTGGCTGATTGAGGGCACAATTTTGTCTCGTCAAGAGCTAGAGTTTCTAACGAATCTGCCCAAAACTCAGCCTCGCTTGAAGGTCGTAGTTGAGATGGGAGGCGAGCGCAGTTTTAAGTGGCAACCATTGCGCAGTGTTTTAGCGGCTGCTTAAACCCCCTTAGCAAAGCTTGCGGTAGTACAGATCAATTCTGGTGAGCTAATTTGTCACTAGATATGGAGTCTAGAATCAGGAATTGATTTGATTAACTCCCATTTCTGGGATCGCCTAAGTTTGGGTGATCCCCGTTTTTATAGCGAATGATCTGAGACTAGGTTCTTCTAGTAAACTAAATCTCAGATAGTTCGTTCTATTTCTCCAGTTAACCTACTACCATGTAAGGGTGACTAACTTGTACTACCCCTTACGATCTTTAAGGGAGGGTAACTGGTTCAAGCTGATTTGTGGAGCTAGTTTTCAACACCTCCCTGCCGTTCGGAATCTCACTTTAGCGTATGCATTGGCTGGCGTTGATTGTATTGACGTAGCGGCAGACCCTGCTGTCATTTCGTCAGCTCGTGAGGCGTTGAGTGTTGCCAGTGAGCTACGGGACGCTGCTCGGTTGCGAGGCTATGCTGCTCAGGAAACGCCCTGGTTGATGATGAGTTTGAATGATGGGGAAGACCCTCATTTCCGTAAAGCTGAGTTTGACGCGGTGCACTGCCCTGCCGACTGTCCTCGTCCTTGTGAGTCGATCTGTCCTGCACAGGCGATTACTTTCAACAATATTGCTGCTGAACCTGGCCCTGGGGTGATTGATAGCCGCTGTTATGGTTGTGGTCGTTGTTTATTAGTGTGTCCGTTTGAGCGCATCACGACCCGCTCCTATGTTTCTAGCCCAACGGCGATCGCTTCAACGGTTTTGCAAGAAATTGATGCGGTTGAAATTCACACCCAAGTTGGTCGGTTGGATGATTTTAGGCGACTGTGGGGGGCGATCGCTCCTCATGTGGCACGACTCAAGTTAGTTGCCGTGAGCTGCCCTGATGGGGAAGGTTTGATTGATTATCTCCGGACAATTTATCATCTCATCTCACCAATTGCGTGTCCTGTAATCTGGCAAACCGACGGCAGACCCATGAGCGGTGATATTGGGGATGGTGCGACGCATGCGGCTGTGAGATTAGGGCAAAAAGTGTTGGCAGCAAACTTGCCGGGATATGTGCAATTAGCAGGTGGAACCAATGGTTACACGGTTCAAAAATTGAGGTCACTTGACCTGTTAAATACAGCGGCATTTTCTAGTCACGCATCAAATAGCAAAATGCCAGATCGTGAGGCAGCAAATCAGCCGTCAGTTCAGGAGCAATTATCTCTAAGAACAGACAGCTTTACGCCCCCTCGTTACATCGCTGGGATTGCCTATGGTAGCTATGCCAGAACTTTGTTGTCGCCAGTTTTGGAGCAGTTAGAGTCCGGCAGCAAAGCAGGTGCTTCATCTCATCCGGCTCATCAATCTAATGCTCAGTTAGAAAGTAATCCAGCTCTTTTGTGGCACGCCGTTGATTTAGCCCATTCCCTTGTATCCCAACTCAAATCTCCTCAACTTCAGGAGCAGGTTATGACTACTTAATCCTGTGCAGTCAGCATAATTTCAGTTTTGCCTTGCTGATTGCGATCGCGACTTCATTCATTCGTAATTTAAATCTCGACGATTTTATTCCTCATGACATTTAACGGCAATACCTTCTTTGAAGAACCAGAGAATCGTGATGCTTCGGCAGACCCATCAAATGCTGCCCCGATTTATATTACCGACGACCTGAATCAGTTGTTGGAGATTTTGCCTGAAGAGATTCGCCTACGCTTGGAGTCACATCCTCAAAAAAACGCCTTGATTGAGGTGGTGCTTGATTTGGGGCGACGACCCGAAGCTCGATTTCCTAATCAAGCCGAGTATCTCTCTGAAACGCCTATCTCATCAGGAGACTTACGCTATTGTATCGATCGCATTGGTCACTTTAGTGGTGACAATCGGGCGGGCATTGAAAAAACGCTGCATCGGATCAGTGCCATTCGCAATCGTATGGGCGAAGTAATTGGGCTAACGTGCCGTGTGGGGCGGGCTGTATACGGCACCATCGGCATGATTCGTGACTTAGTTGAGACAGGCAAGTCGATTTTGATGTTGGGTCGTCCGGGTGTGGGGAAAACAACCGCACTGCGTGAAATCGCACGAGTGCTTGCCGATGAACTCAATAAGCGGGTCGTGATTATTGACACCTCTAATGAAATTGCCGGAGATGGAGACGTGCCGCATCCAGCGATCGGGCGGGCACGCCGGATGCAGGTGGCGCGTCCTGAGTTGCAACACCAAGTCATGATTGAGGCGGTGGAAAACCACATGCCTGAAGTAATTGTGATTGATGAGATTGGCACCGAACTGGAAGCCATGGCAGCTCGTACGATCGCTGAACGAGGCGTGCAATTGGTCGGCACTGCCCACGGTAACCGGATTGAGAACTTGATGAAGAACCCTACCCTGTCCGATCTGGTAGGGGGTATTCAATCAGTGACGTTGGGTGACGAAGAGGCGCGTCGTCGAGGCAGTCAAAAGAGTGTATTAGAGCGGAAAGCACCCCCTACCTTTGATATCGCAGTAGAGATGTTAGAGCGGCATAAGTGGGTAGTGCACGAAAACGTCTCAGACACGGTCGATATGTTGTTGCGAGGACGGCAACCCAATCCACAGCTGAGAACGGTAGATAGTGCTGGAAACGTCTCAATTACCCGTGAGGCACCGACTCCTCCTAACCGCAGCTTCGCCAATAGCGAGGCGCGTGCAGCTTCGCCGTTATCGCAAGGGTCACTATCTTCTCGTGAATCGAGCCGAGGAGGTGGTGGTTGGCGTATGTCCGGGCAGATGACTCCGTTGCCCTCTTACACCCGTAACGAATTGGGAGGGCCGTTACCTAATGAACCTCTGTCACTCGCTCCCTATCAACCTGCTGAGGGACAAAACTTCGATCGATTGCTGAATGAATCCTTTGAGAACCCCTTTTCACAGGATGATCTGGAGCCGTTTGCAGATATTCCGGCCGCCGGTCCCAATGGAGAAGACTTGCCGCTGCATGTTTACCCCTATGCGGTCAGCCGGCACATGGTCGATCAAATCATCCGCACCATGAATTTGCCGATTGTGCTGACGAAGGATGTGGATAGTGCGGACACCGTACTAGCGTTGCGATCGCACATCAAGAACCATTCCAAACTGCGGCACATGGCAAAAAGCCGACAACTTGCCATCTACACCGTTAAAGCCAACAACATGCCCCAAATCATTCGGGCGTTGCAGCGGATGTTGCGGATCGACACGCGCAGTCAAGAGGAACCTGTCAATCTCAGCTTGTTTTCTCAGAGTGGCGATGAGGATGAGCTAGAAGCCTTAGAAGAAGCTCGCCTCGCCGTTGAGCAAATTGTGATTCCCAAAGGGCAACCTGTGGAATTGCTGCCGCGATCGGCAAAGGTTCGCAAGATGCAACATGAGTTGGTAGAACACTATCGCCTCAAGTCATCCAGCTTTGGAGAAGAACCGAATCGTCGCTTACGAATTTATCCTGCATAACGGATATATCTTGCAAAATTATTGATGCAGAACGAGACAGTATTCGATTTGCCTTCTACATTGCCTAAATCCGTACTCAAGTTATCGTCTGCCTCACCAGGGTTGCCAAACGTTCTGCGCTGTCGGGAATGGCTAATTTTCCGGCGGCTTCGGTCATGGTTTGTAGCTTTTCGGGCGATCGCAGCAAGTTCAGTACCTTCTCTTGTAGCTTGGTTGCGGTCAAGTCTGCCTGACGATAAACACAGGCAGCCCCAGCAGCGGCAAAAACAGCTGCGTTGTAAGTTTGGTGGTCATCCGCTGCAAAGGGATAGGGAATCAAAATCGAGGGAGTTTGAGTCACTGCAATTTCGGTCAGACTGCCTGCTCCGGCTCGACTGAGCACCAGGTTAGCTCGCTGTAACAGCCCTGCCATATTGTTATAAAAAGGGAGTGCTAGATAGTGGGGATGGCTCAAGCTTTTCACATCAGGGTCATTTTCTCCCGTTAGATGCACTAACCAGATGCCTTCTTCGAGCCAGGCAGGGGCAGCTTGCCGCACGAACTGATTAACCGCAACGGCTCCCTGACTGCCACCGACGACAACCAACAGTGGCACCCCTTCTGGAATGGGGAGGTCGCTGAGACTAGCTTGATGAAGACTCCGAAACTGCGATCGCACAGGAGTCCCAACACAAACACTACGGGCACTTCTCAAGTAAGCGGCAGACGCTTCAAACCCCAATGCCACAACGCTACACCACGGGCTTAACCATCGCGTTACCTTACCAGGAAAGGCATTTGACTCATGCAAAATGGCGGGCAATCCCAGCGATCGCGCCGCCAAAATAGCCGGAGCCGCAATATAGCCCCCAGTTGTGAACACCCCTTGAAATTGCCCTTGCTTGAGCAGTTGCCGCACTTCAAAAATCGACCCAACCAGCCGACTAAAAATTCGCAGGGTTCCTAAGCCAAACCGTTGCTGAAAGCCCTCAACGGCGATCGTATGAAGGGGGTATTGGCTCGGTACTAAACGGGTTTCGAGGCGATCGGGCACCCCCAGCCATTCAATTTGGTAATCCGGTAGTTGCTCAGCGGTGGCGATCGCCGGAAATAAGTGTCCCCCTGTGCCACTCGCTGCAATCAGTAATTTCATGCGTTCCCCGTCCCCTGTTGTCCTGCTGGTAAGCCTCTTACAACCCGTTTAGGATTTCTATATTGGCACTCCCAAGATAATTCAGGTTAACCTATTAGTCACGACTGGTCATGTCTACGTTGAGTCAAGACATGTATCAGTTCGCGATCGCAACCCTCTTATGTGAGCTACCCTGCCTATTATCTGCCTAATTTTTGACTTTGATTCGCCCTCGCCTCGATAATCGCTTGCCCTATTCGTCAACCCTTCAACCCCC
This sequence comes from Oscillatoria sp. FACHB-1407, assembly GCF_014697545.1. Taxonomy (GTDB): domain Bacteria; phylum Cyanobacteriota; class Cyanobacteriia; order Elainellales; family Elainellaceae; genus FACHB-1407. Next base: position 198,303 of record NZ_JACJSA010000003.1, read on the forward strand.
GCTCATAGACATGCTCCGATCGGTTACTTGCTTCTTATCATCCCTCTTGTTTGGTATCGTGCTCACTGGTGGATCGGTTGCCCAGGCTCAAACCGAAAGCTCTAACGCTCCACCCCCCGAAGTTGCAACGACTGTCGCTCAAATCGATGCAGCTGCGAATCAGCGAAACCTGGACGGGGTGATGCAATTTTTTGGTCGCAACTTTGTCCATGCGGATGGGTTGACTCGGAGCCGCTATGAGGACGCATTGCAAGATTTGTGGGAGCGATATCCCGTATTGACCTATCAAACCGAAATCAATACCTGGCAACAAGAGGGAGCAGCGATTGTCTATGAAACGACAACCACGATTACAGGTACCCAGGTGATTAATGGGCAAGACTTTGCGTTGAACTCGACCATGCGATCGCGCCAACGGTTAGAAAATGGACGGATTGTTCGTCAGGAGACCCTATCTGAGCAAAGCCGAGTTACGACTGGTGAAAATCCACCTACGGTTGATATGCAGCTTCCAGAACAGGTGATGATTGGGCGTAGCTTTAACTTTGATGCGATCGTTCAGGAACCGCTGGGAACTCGCTTGCTGCTGGGTAGTGCGATCGAGGAACCAATTAATACAAATCAATATTTCACTGCTGCACCTGTTGATTTAGAACTGCTCTCTGCGGGTGGTCTGTTTAAGGTGGGTCGCGCTCCTGCCCTGCCGGATAGTCGCTGGATTTCAGCCGTTATCATTCGTGAAGACGGCATTACACTTGAAACCCGTCGATTACGGGTGGTGGGTCGTGAATAGTTTGGGGATGGGCATGATTCGCAAATGTAGATAGTGCTGTGAGTTGGAAAAACCTCTATGCTTGACCCAAAAACACGGTTACATCATCAGTCCCTTAAGACGATAAGATCAAATAAAGTTTTGTAGCCTCCCTGTTGGTGGCTACCTCTACAGTCCTGTTGAGCGATTAGACTTATGCCTATTCCCCTGACTCTTCTGTTATATGTCATCTTGGGTGGAACCTATCTCGTCGTTCTGCCAGCTCTGACCTTCTTTTATCTCAGAGGTCGCTGGTATACTGCCAGTTCTGTAGAGCGTCTATTGATGTACTTTTTAGTATTTCTCTTGTTCCCAGGTCTGGCATTGTTGTCTCCCTTCCTCAACTTCCGTCCTCAGCGGCGACAGTTGCCCTCCTAATTCCCAGGTCGAACAGATTGCGAGGATGTCTGGACGGCATTCAGGTTGGTTGCAGTACATGTTAGATGAGTTGGAATGCGGCGCATTGATGTAATTGGTATTGGTCTTGGTATTTTCATAGCAGGCGGAGTCGTCTACGGGTTCTTCAAAGCAGTTGGGCTAGATAGCGTCGATGCTGGAATCTGGAGTCAGGTGATTTTGGTCGGAGGATTGGTGGGTTGGCTGCTCACCTATCTGTTTCGCGCAGTGACCCAAAATATGACCTATAATCAACAACTCAAAGACTATGAAGATGCCGTGCTGCAAAAACGGCTCGAAGAGATGACCCCCGAAGAACTCGCTGCACTTCAAGCCGAAGTTGAGCAAGAAAAACGGGCACTGAAGCAAACAAAGGATGAAGGATGATTTCTGTTTCTGACTGCATGGAAAAACTGCGCGATCGCGGTCAGTGCGCGTTGATTCCCTTCATTACGGCTGGTGATCCTGATTTAGACACAACTGCCAAGGCATTGCAAATTCTTGACCGCAATGGAGCAGACTTGATTGAGTTGGGTGTTCCTTACTCGGATCCACTAGCGGATGGACCCGTTATTCAAGCGGCAGCAACGCGCGCGCTGCAACGGGGTACCAAGTTAGAGCATGTGTTGGAGATGCTGCGTTCAGTTCGTGACCAGATCGCAGCCCCTATAATTCTGTTTACCTATTACAATCCCATCCTCAATCGCGGCTTTGAAACCTTCTTTCAAGACATTGTTGCTGCCGGGGTCAATGGTTTGGTCGTGCCTGATCTGCCTCTAGAGGAGGTAGAGGGGCTGTTGCGTCACGCGACCAAGGCAGGCGTCGAAGTGATTTTATTGGTAGCTCCAACCAGTTCAAAAGAGCGAATTGGGGCGATCGCCACCCAATCTCAAGGATTCATCTATTTGGTCAGCGTCACCGGAGTAACGGGTATGCGAACCCAGGTTGGCAATCGGGTTCAAGAACTGCTGATGGAGTTACGCAGTGTTAGCGACAAACCCGTTGGGGTTGGTTTTGGCATTTCTCAGCCAGAGCAAGCGCGACAAGTGATGGAATGGGGAGCCGATGCGGTGATTGTCGGCAGTGCCTTTGTTAAACGCATGGCAGAGGGTAGCCCTACTGAAGGGCTAAAGGCGATCGAAACTTTTTGTCGCAGTCTAAAGGCAGCTATTTCAGAGTAGGGACGAAGCATTCTAGAGAATTAGTGTTGCAAGTGAGCCACGTTTTCTACAAATGTTTTGCCCCTGCGATTAATTTAGAAAAGGCTGATTAGCGATCGCATCCAGACCGACTGATCGCAATAAAGTCGTCCACTGAGTGGCGACGTCGGGGTCGCGGGGTTGGCTCTGGCGCAAAATAGCCAGACTGTTGAGTGCGTCGTACCAGATGCCCGATTGGGCAAACAGGGTAGCGCGATCGCCCGCCGGGGTGCTAGCCAGTTGATTGGTTAAGTTGGCGGGAGGGGCAATTCGCTGAATCCACCCCTCGGCAAAAATATCACCAGAGCGATCGCCAGGGTCACAGATGAGCGAAAAGTACCAGTGGTAATCTTTTCCAACTTCTAGATCAGGCGCATCAGCTTGATCCTTCAACGAAAACGCCATAATGCCAGGGTTGCCGCTGAGTTGGAAGGTCGTTCGATAGACCTCATTGTCCTCGGCATCCAACAGCACAAACTCTGCCAAAGGGCTATTGGTGGGGGGAACATGCCAATAAAACGTGGGACGAGCTTCTAGTGTGGTGCCAAAGTTTGTATTGGGAATTAAGGCAATCAGCGGGGGTTCACCTCGGAGGCAGTTTCCACGAGTTCCGCCCCCTTCTCGTCGTCCTGGCGCGCCCCGATCGGGTGGAATATACTCTTGAGCCATTGCCCCCAGGGGGAAACCACTCAACAACACAATCGATAGCAGCAGATGCGTAGCAACCTGAAGATTGCGAGAAGAACGATGAGACATGACGATTTCAAGGGGGCGAATGGTTCAACAATGCTTAAACCGAGCCAAAACTACTGCTCTAAATTGGGGGTCTGGCTACTCTGGCTGAGATTGATTCGCTCAATGGGAGTTTCACGAGTAATGTGAACTAAGCCGACTGAATTTAACAAATTGACCCACTGAGAGGCAGGAACCGGACCACCCGTTTGAGAACGGAGTGTTGCAAGACTACTGATCGCATCGTACCAGATTCCCTGCTGGGCGTAGATAGTTGGACGTTGCTCTAAGCTTGCCTGCTGTAGCTCGGACTGTAAGGTTGTACTGGGTTCGATACGCTGAATCCAACTGTCTACTACAACATCAGCGGAGCGATCGCTCATTTCGCAAATGAGCGCAAAACTCCAGTGATAATTCTTACCCACTTCGAGGGGAGGGAGATTGGCGTTAGCTGGTAGACTCAGGCTCATAATGCCCGATGTTCTTGCCGTTTGGAAGGTGGCTTTATACAACTCGTTATCGTCTTCATCACTTAAGATAAACTCAGCGGCAACGGCGTTTTCAGCGTAGAACTGAGGTACGTAGACAAAGAATGTGGGGTAGTTGGTTGAGGTGTAGCCGAAGTTTTGGGCAGGCACCAGAGCGGTGAGGCGATCGGTTGAAGAAATTGTAGAGTCACTGCGCCAGCAGCCTCGCGTACCGCCTCCTTCGCGTCGTCCTGGTAACCCGATATCCGTCGGAGGGTTGTAGGTCTGTGCGATGGCAGCCAATGGTAAGCCACCCAAGATCGTGCCTAAGATAAGCGCAACATGTAGGACTACACGGTAGGACAGGTTGAGAGGAGGGATAGGTCGAGACATACTTAGTCGATCCTTGGTGATTGAAATAAATCTGTGAAAGAGGGAGGGTTTTATGGGCTCAAAGGCTTGATCACAGCTGCCATGAAGGATATACGGCTGAAGATGACTGAGCCCAAGTGAGTTGAATGATGGTAGGCAATTGCACTAAACCGTGGTTCAGGCGATCGCGTCAAAAGCTATAGCTTGGTCAGAAAGCTTAGGACAAAGGCAATGGGTCAAACACTGATTCTGGGAGAGCTTTCCGACTCGCCTTCGCCCCATCGAATGTGGCTACAGCTATACCAGGATGAATGCAACAGTAAATGCCCCTACGGATCTATAGATTCACCGTGTTTGCTTTTGTTTCCGCTTGAGTTAGAGAACTTTCTGGCTCATTTTCAAGGACGTAATGGGCGATTTGAATGGCAGGGGTAGGCATGTGAGAGACAACCCGGTAGACATTCACCAGTTGTTGTTTTCCTTTGAGTGCCATGGGGCCCCACGACTCAACGTGAAACGCATTATGCAGGTAATCTAACGTTTCCTGTGCAATCAACACACGACAGGCATCGGGTTGTCTGTCTTTAGCACAGCTTTCCAAACGAGAGGCAATGTTGACACTGTCACCAATGACCCCATATTCCATCCGATCTTTGCCACCGAGGCTGCCCACGACAATTTCTCCGGTGAAGATGCCTACCCGCATCTGCACGGCCTTTAAGCCCCGCTGTTGCCAGTCTTGATTGAGTTGTTGCAGGCGATCGCCCATTGCCATTGCACATGCCACCGCTTGATAGGCATCTTGAGCAATTTCCTCATCGCTGACTCGCGGAATCGGCACTCCAAACACCGCTAACAACCCATCTCCGGTGAATTTATTGACAATCCCATGGTGGCTTTGAATTGCCTGAGTCATGGCTTCCAGGTATTCATTGAGCCAATCTAGCAACGCCTCTGGGGTCATTTGCTCTGCGACTGTACTGAAATCTTTGATATCGGTAAACAGCATGGTGGCAACTAGCTTTTGCCCCGGCAATTTGCCCGATTGCAAGAGGCGATCGCGCGATGCCCACAGCGCATTGGCAATTTCTGGCGAGGTGTTTTGCCCCAATAGCGTCATCACCATTTGTTGTTGGCGTTGTGCCTGTTGTGCCCGATAGGTCAGGGTTGTTCCTGCGGCGGCTAGCATCCCCACCATAGGGGTAACCAACGGCACCCAGCCTTGCAACATCAAAATGGCGAAACACGACCCCGATAACAACACCAGGAGGCGCACCATACCAAACCCCAGGGTAATTGGGTGCCGCACCCGCCAGACAAAAGCACTTCCGGCGATCGCCCATCCCAAGATCCACACATTCTCTGCCCAATCTGCCCAAAACCACATGAGAGGGCGTTGATCCACCGCTGCACTCAGAATCTGGCTCACCTTTTGAGCATGAACTTCTACCCCAGGCATTTGATGGTTACGTTCTGCACTGGCACTAAATGGGGTGTAGAACAGATCCTTGCCACTCACAGCGGTTGTGCCGATCAGGACAATCTTGTCTCTAATCCAGGTTGGGTCAACCTGATCATAAAGGACTTGAGTAAACGTAACCTGTCGGGCAATATTGCGGTTTGAGCGGTAGTTGAGCAAAACTTGATAGCCACCTGCATCATTGTGCTGATAGCCACCCGGATCTTCCCCCAACGGCACAAACACGGCATCTCCCATTTGCATATAGGTTGCATCAATGGAACTGGGTTTTGGAGCGATGCCACTGGCTCTAAGATATTGAGTCGCTACCCGCAGAGAAAAGGAGAAATAGATTTTGCCCTCCATACTGGCAAACATCAGGTTGCGACGGATGATGCCATCTGCATCGATCGGCAGGTCATTAAACCCAATGCGCTCCGGAGGGATGTTGGGTGGAGGGGGCACGCTCCGCTGCCCCTCGTTGCTGAGTTTGGTGATGACCACAATGTTGGAATCCTGGAGGCGATCGCCCAACATAGCGTTACCGGGTGGTTGGGGCACATCTCGGTAGAGGTCAAGCCCAATGACTTGTGGACGGTGCTCTTGCAGATTACCGAGAACGGTTGCCAGATCCTGATCGGAGGGAGTAGCCCGCCGCAGGCTTTGAAGATCTTCCTCGGTAATTGCTACGATGAGAAGCCGTGGGTCAGCCCCTTGATCAGGGCGTAGACGCACCAAACGGTCATAGGCTCTCAGTTCTAACGGTTCTAGCCAACCGACCTGTTTCACCGCCATGACTAAACCCGTAATAGTCAAACTAAAAGCAAGTACCGCTTTTAGCCCAGGAACAAGGGTGGGTTGAATCGTGGTATGCCAATGCTGATAAAGCTGGCGAAGTCGCTGAAAGCTCACAGATGCCTCTGAGGATAGGGTTGCGTGTAAAGAAATGAGCAATTGCTCTGGGCTTATTCAACAGGGCGATTGCACGATGCTGAACAGCTCCGGTGGTAGATTGGCACCCAAAACCTGCAAATAGACACGTTGGCTTGTGTTGGAATGATCGAATGCCCCCTACAAATAGCTCTTGGAGATATAGCAGCAGGGATAGGGGTTAGGTGGGGTGCAGGGTCAAACCCCCAAATGGAGGCGATACCTACACTCCTTCTAATTCCAGTTCTTTAAGCCCTGTGGCTACAGCTATCGAGAGGATATAGAGGGCTAAATAGGATGTTCTTTTAGGGTGAGGGGTTAGACCCCCCATTCATATCTATTCCTATTTTTAACATCCTCATCCGCTTAATATGGGAAACTTTGCAATCAGAATTTATGGGTTAGGTGAGATCACACCTCGCACAAGAATGACTGTGCAGTCACTATTGCGGGCGATCGCTTCGGGAATGTTGCCCTTGATCGCCTGTTGCAATAAGCCCTCACGACTGGCACCCAACACAATCACATCACAGTTTTCCTTTGATGCAAGTTTAACTACAGCCTCTGAAACTGAATTTCCCCAAATGGGATGAGCCATAATTGGACAATCAATTTCGTGGTTTAACTGAGCGATCGCCTGTTGCAATAGCGTCACGTCCAATGCCTCAGCCCCTGGTTCAAATACCTGACACAGCCGCACTGCCGGACTGTCGCTCAGGTTGGTCAATGCGGGGAGCAGCTTTAAGCCCTGTTGAGAATTGGGGCCTCCCGCGATCGGCACCAACCAACGATCAAACAATTCCATATCACTCAACTTCACCAAAATCACCTCACAGGCCGCCTGACGGATCACCGTGTCCACCACATTGCCAAACACCCGCCCCGGTGTGGTCGTGTTGCCCTTCCAACCCATCAGCACCAGATCAATGTGCCGTTCTTGAATTGTCTCCAGCATGGCTTGAGCCGCATCATGGGCTAGCCGAATTTGAGTATGCACAGGAATCGGCCACTCCTGAGCGGAGGCCTGTATCCACTGTTCCGCTTGTCGCAAGAGCCGACGACTAGTGGTTGTCCGGACTGCCGCTTCTGCAGGTGACTGACTACGGGGGACTTTGATCACCTGCAAACACTCCAACTCATAGTGATGTGCCTGAGCGATCGCCACTGCCAACTTGAGTAACGCTGGAGCAGTTTGGGGATTGCTCAACGGTACGAGCAGGCGACCTTTGCCAACGGCAGGCGATCGCGTTTGATAGACTCCGTAGGATGGTTCCGGTCGAGGACCAAACTGCTGCGTTTCACCCGTAATCCGATCAGACTCCGCTCGAATAATATCGGCACGGGTGATGATGCCGACCAGTTTTTGCCCCTCAGTAACGGGCAATCGGCTCAATTTGAAGCGGTTCAGCAGATACAACACATGGTTCAACGGATCTTTAGGCGACACCGTCACGGGTTGGGGTGTCATGATGTCAGCTAGCGTCACTAAATCTGTATCCGTATTTGCTGGATAACGGGATGGATCAGCGAGATCGGTTTGAGTCACGATGCCGACTAACTTGTTTTCATCCACGACTGGGAAGCCACGGTGGTGCGATCGCGAAAATGCTTGCATGGCTTCACCGAGGGTCATCTGGCTGGATAGGGTTTCCACACGGCGTTGCATTAAAGTCGCAGCAGTCAGTTCTGCCCACGGTCCCTGTGTCACAATTGGGTCTTTATCCAGATGAATCCCATTCCATGCCAACAGTTGGTTATAAAAGGAACCACTGGCAGCTTTATCTGCAATCAGATAGGCAATGACCGAGCCAATCATTAACGGCAGCACCAGATTAAAATCGGTGGTAATTTCAAACACAATGACGATCGCTGTAATCGGTCCTCGGGTCACTGCACTAAAAAATGCTCCCATTCCTGCCAGTGCATAGGTCGTTGTTGGGCTAATTCCCGCTGGTAATCCCAATGGAAGACCCAGCCACGTTTCCAGGGTTTGTGCAGATAAGCCGACAAGATGCCCTAAAGAAGCTCCCAGAACGAGAGATGGGGCGAAAATACCTCCTGGCGCACCAGAGCCGTAGGCAATCAGAGTCAGCACAAACTGGACAACAAACACTAGCAAGGTCACTTGCCAGGCAGCTTCTCCTGCGCTGACAAAGCTCTGTAGTCCAGTGCTATCGCGGAAGGTAGCAGGTAGCAACATCACCACTCCCCCAGACACCAAACCTGCCAGGGCAACTTTCCAGGGTAAACTCAGCCGCACCACATGGCGATTAAAAGCAAGCCCGACAAAAATGCCACGACTAAACAAGGCTCCCAACAGTCCGGCTAGCAACCCCAAAATGAGGAAAAATGGTACGTCTTGCAGAGAAAATCGAGCATTGATCTCGGTCATAATCGGATCAAGGCTCAGCCCCTGACCTCCCAGCAATCGGGACACAACCGCCCCAATAAACGATGCCAGGATTGCCGTTCCCAGGGTCAAACCCGAAAAATCCTGCAAAAACTCCTCCACGACAAACAGGACGCCAGCGATCGGCGCGTTGAATCCGGCTGCTAAACCTGCTGCCGCTCCTGCCGCAATCAGTTGTCGTCGATATTCAGGAGACGTGGGAATCCACTGACTCAGTTGTCCCGCCAGTGCTGCGCCGACCTGCACCGTTGGACCTTGCCGCCCCAAGTTTAAGCCCGAACCCAGCACCAGGATGACACTGACGAGCTTGACGATCGCCACTCGCATATTGAGTGGAATCGGTACATTGGCTAGTGCAGCTTTGACTTGAGGAATGCCACTCCCGGCTGCTTCTGGTGCAAATCGTTCTACGAGCCACCCTGCAAGCCACCCTCCAGTCAATCCAATTACAGGCAAGACAAACCAGGCTGGTAGCTGGTAAGACAGTTGCACTCGCCATCCACCGACCAGACCTACACCTTGCTTTAACAAAACTGCTGCCAAACCGGAGACGAGTCCAATGACACACGCTTCAAAGATGGCGAGGCGTTTTGACCCAAATAGTCGCTGAAACTTTGACCCAAACAATCGCTGAAACTGTCGGGTAAGCGCATTTAAGCTCATGAAACTGGGGAAACAGAGAGTCTATACAAAAGGCAGAAAGTCGGATTGGGTGAATCGGTATAAGGCTTTTTCAGCCGTTAAAACGGCTCCGACCTCTGGAGCGATAGCTCTAATATAGAGCCTCAACTTCATCCATTATTAGAAAATAAAATAAGGATAGGGCATTTTGTTAAAAAAAGCCTATCCTTATCTAGAGATTGGATGTAGGGACACAGCGATCGCTGCAATCCTGCTAAGACCTGTCGGCTATTCTGCGTCAGAATGGTTCACCGGATGGCGATGCCACAGAGATTTCTTGCGCTTCTTAGGCATAGCAATGGTGTGGGTGCTGTGAAAATCTTCCTGAACCTTGACGGTTAGACGCCGCGAGACTTGGCGCACGATTTGATTTAATAGGCGATCGCCAGTGGTTTGAATCAGTGATTTGGGCAGGGCGTGAATAAACCGGGGAAATTGAATAGCGACTTCTAAGTTGAGATCCCACTCTACTCTGGTCATTGCTGTAGGGACATCATGCCCGTCGCCAGGTTGCCGTTGATATTCAGCCTCAACTAACTGCATCGCTGCTTTGAAATCAACCTCATAGCCCGGTGGCTGATCGGCAAGCGGAATGGTTTCAATGCGGTAAATGCCTTGATCTTGCGGCAACAAGTCTAAGCCAATCTTAGGCTCAACGTCATATCCGAAGGAGCCAAATCTACCGACTGTTAGTGCATAGCCGTTTTCACCCAGTGGCTCTGTCTTCATCGGGTGAGCACAGCGTCGAAACCACTCGCGGTGGGCATCTAAATAACTGGCAACTGTTTTGACATCAGCGTACATTTCCATGCAGCTTGTGTAGTAGCCATGAAAATAGGTTGGCTCACTGGTATGGCGCACAGAGTCGTCCATCATTAAATCGCTGCCATCAACTAAACCTGATGCAATCCCCAGTATAGAACTAGAGCTTTCTAGAGATTGATGTTCTGCTGAGTTTGCCTGCATACCACTACTTCCATCATTAAATGTGAGGCTGAGTTGGCAACGAGTCAGTCATGAATGTGACAGCTTGCCTGCTATTTCACTCAGCATATCCTGCCTTTTTGGGGAGTCACCATGCTCGATCTACGGAAAGGTAGATTGCATTTTTCGTGATTCAAGGCATGATCTGGATTGATCTACGGAGATTGACCCAATAAACTAGCGTCTTGGATGGATACACTCATCATGGATAGGTTTCCCAATGGTGTGAACGAACTCGGCAAGATGACGTTATCTTTCAGGTAACTTTATTGAATGCCATCTTAAATTATCTAAACACTTAAACACTATTAATAGAGAGCATACATGAAAGCATTTGTAGCAGGGGCTACCGGAGAAACGGGACGTCGGATTGTGCAGGAGTTGGTGCAACGGAATATTCCTGTGCGGGCACTGGTACGAGATCGAGACAAAGCCAAGCAAGTGTTGCCCGATGCAGCCGAATTAGTGGTGGGCGATGTGCTGAAACCAGAGAGTTTGAAAGAGGCGATCGCCGATAGCACTGTTATCTTGTCTGCTACAGGAGCCGCCCCCAGTTTTGATGTTACAGGTCCTTACAAAGTGGACTATGAGGGCACTAAAAATCTGGTGGATGCTGGCAAAGCGGCGGGCGTCGAGAAGTTTGTCATGGTGTCTTCGTTGTGCGTCTCGAAGTTATTGCATCCCCTCAATTTGTTCTGGCTGATTCTGGTGTGGAAGAAAAAAGGCGAGGACTATCTTAAGCAAAGCGGATTGAACTATACGATCGTTCGCCCTGGTGGGTTGAAAAATGAAGACTCCGCCGATGCGATCGTGATGTCCCAGGCAGATACCCTGTTTGAAGGCAGCATTCCTCGCACCAAAGTGGCACAGGTCTGTGTGGAGGCTCTGTTTTCACCAGAGTCTAGCCATAAGGTTGTAGAGATTGTGGCGAAACCCGATGCAGTCAATCAGCCATTTTCAGAGCTATTTGCCAGTGTGAGCTAGTTTTAGGGACGCGGGAGTGGGGAAGCGAAAATGGGGTTGTTGAAGCAGCCTGGATGAATCACGTCTTTACCGGAAGGCAGGGTGCAAAGATGAGGAGATGAGTTGAATAGGTGCGATCGCTTGGGTGAAGCGCATACACTGTAGAGTGGCGACTTTTGTTACGACTCGGTTGTTTATCTCTGCTCGTTTTTCTCTAGATGCCTTCTGACCTTAATTCCAAGCTCAACCCAGCTCAACCTCAGCCATCGCATCATCCCAAAGCGGTCACTCCTCGCAAGCCGGGGGCGTTTGACTGGCTCATTCTCGTCAGTGGCATTGCGGCGATCGCGTTAATTATTACAGGGGAGCCGTTTCGCTTTGGATGGGGGCGATCGCCCTATGACCCTTCCTGGGACTATACCCCTGCCCCGTTAGTGATGCAGGGCGGTGATCCTTACATTCGAGCCTTGATGCGAACTATTTCAGCCAGTGAAGCCAATAGCCCCAAGCCTTACTCATTGCTGTATGGAGGGGAGCACTTTCAGGACTTGGGCCAACACCCTGATCGCTGTATCCCCATCATGGCTGGTCCAAACGTGGGAGACTGCACCACTGCCGCAGGACGCTACCAGTTCATTACGACGACCTGGTTGGAAAAAGCGAAGCTCTATCATCCATACCCCCAGGATTTTCTCTTTTGGCAGAGCTATAGCTTTGAACCTGAATTTCAAGACAAAGTTGTTTATGCCTGGCTCAGTGATCCTGATGCCTGGGGAGTCGATCTGGCCGAACTCTTGCGAGCCGGTGAACTCGCAGAAGTGCTCTACATTTTGTCGCCAACCTGGACGAGTTTGGGATATGGCATTGAGCCAAACGTCATGACAGAGGCATTGCCTGCTATTTACGAGTCAATGCTGCAAGAGGAGTTAGCCAGTGTTGCTCAGTAATTCCGCCTGTGGGTAGGGCGGTTAGTGCCGTTCTGCAATCTTAGGTAATGTGCGAGCGTGTTTGCGGTGGTTCATGGGGTTCACTTCCACAGGCGAATTAGCGTTGGAATTGACCATTTCGACGTTAAAGCGATATCCCACATTGCGCACAGTTTGAATAATGTTAGGTTGTCTGGGGTCAGACTCAATTTTTTTACGCAGTGAGAGGATGTGGGTATCTACTGTGCGATGGTTGTCGATCGCATCGGGCCATGCTCTACGCAGCAGCTCTGAGCGCGTCAGAGGTGCGCCACTCGCTTGTGCCAACACGTACAGCAAGCTGAACTCTTGAGGGGTTAGCTCGATTAGCTCATCCTTCAGACGAACTCGTCGTTGCACTAAATCAACCTTTAGATCGCCATAGTCGAGCAAGGCGGGTGCTGTAGTCGTGCGGCTCCGTCGGATGAGTGCCTCGACACGAGCGAGGAATTCTTGCATCCCAAACGGTTTCGTTAAATAATCATCTGCTCCGGCTCGTAACCCGGCTACAATATCTGCCTCAGCACTGCGAGCCGATAGCATTAAAATCAGCGTTTGGCGTTGTTGTTGTAACCAACGACAAAACTCGACACCATCTCCATCAGGCAATTCTGAGTCAAGAATGACGAGATGGGGCTGGCGTGCCTGAAACACATCCCTCGCCTGCTGGAGGTCAGCGGATTGGTGAACCCAGTAACCTACTTGCTGCAAGTGCCAGCCCAGCAGCGATCGCAAATGGGGATTTCCCTCAACAATCTGAATGCAAACAGAGCCCACAGGGTTCAAGCTTTCTCTCAAGTTAGCAAATCCAAAGTTAACAGAGCGGTTGTCAAGGTTTTGTAACCACTGCTACTCGATCTATTTAGAGGTACCCCGTAATCATAGTTGCGATCGCTATAATACGGTGACGAATGATACTCCGACTGGAGGAAGTAGCGTCAAACAATGGGGTTAGAATTAATGTATGCATAGATATAACAGTGTGAATTTTTTCATGCTAGTTTTTCAAAAAGTCTTTTACACCCCGTAAAAGATCGTTCTTTGTAAAGTTAAGTAACACTTCTGTCGCTAACCTTAATCCAATTTCAGACTACCCACTATGCTTGTCGATGCCCAAGTCATCCGTTATTACCAGAAGGTCACTGATGCCCTCAATGAGCAGTGGAATCGGGGCTATCGATTTGATGAACTTCGCCTCTACCTCGATGGCTATCTCGCTGCCCTACGGCATAGCAATGCTCTTGAACCCTTTTTAATTCATCGGCTTGAGGAGGAAGCTACTCGCTATCTCTACGACCAGTCTAACTTTGAGGAACCTCAACCCCAATCTGAGCCTGACTATTACTAGCCCAAAGGCGATTTGGATGAGGTTTGAGCGCAAATAGCGACTTGATCATGATTGAGGGGCGATCGCCCTGATGGGCAAATTGGCTCCGCATCACCTCTGTGAGTTACTGGCTTTTCTGATATCTCAAACAAACTTTGATAAAAAAAGATCCCCTTTTGCCCACTGATTGACCTCAAGCAAAAGGGGATTTATGTCTTTAAGGATTTCACGACTAGAAAGGGTTATAGCTGCTTCAGGAAGCTAAAGCAACCTCCAGCATCTGTTGGAGTTCACCCTTTTGATACAACTCAATCAGGATGTCAGAACCGCCAACAAACTCACCATTTACGTATACCTGGGGGATGGTGGGCCAACTGGAGTATTCTTTGATACCTTGACGAATATCGTTGTCTGCTAAAACGTCAACCGTTTCATACGGAACGCCCATCATATTGAGAATCTGAACCACATTGTTAGAGAAACCGCACTGGGGCATCAGTTTGTTTCCCTTCATAAATACGACAATCTTGTTTTGATTGACGATGGAGTCGATGCGCTCTTGCAATTCTGGAGTCATGGTCTTTACTGAAATGGCTGCTATAGTTTCAATACTACCGGGAAATTAGGATACCTGTTGTGCAACTGCCCATGCTTCAGGCGTATAGGTTTTTAAGGACAGAGCATGAATGGCTTCGGTAGACATTGCCTGTCGAACAGCTTTGTAAACCAGTTGATGTTGTTGCACCAACCCCTTGCCATCAAATGCAGATGAGACGACGACAACTTGGTAGTGGTCACCTCCTCCGGTTAAGTCCTGAATTTGGACTTGAGCATCTGGAATGCTGGCTTTGATCATCGACTCAACCTGACTTGGACTAATCATTCTCTTAGCCTCAATAAACACTTGTTTCCCGCTACAGGGGATTAATTATCAAACAACAATAAAACGTTCTGTTAGAGAACGTTTTTGAATGACAATCCTATTAACCAGTTTAGAGTCTTAATTGCTCCGCGTTGGGGCAGGGGCACTGGAGGTAGGTTCATCTTGATTACGAGGAAAAGGAGAATCAACGAACCCTAACTCAAACAGTTGCCGATAGGCTTGCTGACCCAGTTCACGAGTGGGCTGTTGGCTGCGGATGATCTGAACCAGCAGGGGAACAGCTAACTCAGGCTTATTTTGAGCGCGATGTACCAGGGCTAGCTGGTAGGTCGCCTGGTCGCGATATTGAGCTGCATCTAAAGCTTGACGACGTTGAGCATCAGCGATGCGGTTGTCAATGCCAGAGAAGCTAGCGGCTAGCTCTTGATAGAAGTTGGAAAGTTGATTGAAAACTTGACGAGCTTCCTGGAGCTTGCTGACTGCCAGATCGTAGTTTTGTGCAGCGGCGGCATTACCTGCTTCTGTCATTAACCGCTGTCCGCCTCGCATACTCAAAATGCTGCCGTCTTGAGCGAGAGGACGCAAATCATCCAGGTTAGGTTGGGTTCCATCTTGTGCCGATTGTGCCCAGGCTGATGTGGTGGGAAGCACAGTAATGGCTGCTGTCACAGGTAAAGACAGTAAGGAAGCCAAAGCGAATGAGCGAACAAGTCCAGATACCATGAATTCTGCGTGTTGAGAAGTTGAAGGAGACGGAGCCAATTGATTAAGAACTGAACTATTAAGAGCTAAACTTAATAGCCTTCGGGTATATTATCATCCAACGCCAACTTTAAGTTCTTTTACATTTGGCAAATGGTTTCAACCGGAAGATTGAAACTGAGGTAGAGGATGACGATATTGATTCTCCTTGAGTTCCCCGATGGAAGTCTTAAATAAATCCTGAGTTTGGGGGGAGCGTTTCCTTCAGGAAGTATAGGGTGTATTAGAAAAGTTGGAGATGAGATTTACCCATGACTGGATCTGTTGTTCCACCCAACTCATCTGGAGCGGGTCAGGGCGTTGCTCCTGAAAATGAGGGGATGATTTTGCAGCGGGGAGGTGAAGAATTAGCCCTGGAAAAAGTGGGCGATCGCTTCACTGTTCGTTTAATAGAGGGGCGCAATTCCCAGGTTTTGGCTCAACAGGTGGGTGCCCGTGCAATACAACTGATTGAAAGTGTTCAACTGGTGGAATTTCAGGTTGATCCAGCGCGATTAGATCAGGGGATGCAACTTGCCAGAAGCTCTCCAGAGGTGGTGTTCGCCAGTCATGTCTATCGGTTGCAAAACAGCCCCAGCACCTTTGTCTATCTCACAGATCAGGTGACAGTGCAGTTTGCGGGGCAGGTGAATGCGGCAGAGGTGGAGGCGATCGCCAATCCACTCGGCTTACAACGAGCACAACCTGTGGTGGGCATTCCCCAAACCTTTGTCTTTGAATTGACAGATCGGGCGCGATCGAACCCCGTTAAATTAGCCAATCAACTGATGCGTCGCCCTGAAGTGTTGATGGCAGAACCTAATGTGGCGGTGAGGACGCAGCCTCTTTATCGCCCGCGCGATCCAGAATATCCGAAACAATGGTATCTGCATCACAATGGTGGGTCGGAGCTATCCCCCAACTCCCATATCTCCGTGGAAGCGGCCTGGGATATCACACGAGGAGTGCGATCGATTATTGTGGCGGTCACGGATGACGGCTTTGATCTGAACCACCCCGACTTTCAGGGCAAGGACAAAATTGTTGCCCCCAGAGACTTGAAGGAAGGAGGGAACACACCCTTTCCCGATGAGGCTTATGAGAATCACGGAACTGCCTGTGCGGGATTGGCGATCGCCGAGGAAAACAATCAGGGCATTGTGGGGGTCGCACCGGGATGTGCTTTCATGCCGATTCGGACTACGGGATTTCTAGATGATGAGGCGATCGAGGGCATTTTTAATTGGGCGATGCAGAATGGAGCCGCTGTTATTTCCTGTAGTTGGGGTTCCAGTTTGACCTATTATCCGCTTTCGCTGAGACAGCGGGCGGTGATGACTCGTGCGGCTACTCAGGGACGTAACGGCAAGGGCTGTGTGATTGTATTTGCATCGGGTAACTCTAATCGTCCCGTGAATGGCACGGTGAATGAGCAAGGTTGGAATAATAATGTCTTGCGCGGGTCAACCTCCTGGTTGAGCGGTTTTGCCGTTCACCCCGATGTGATTGCGGTTGCTGCTTCGACAAGCCTCAATAAAAAGGCAGCCTATAGTAATTGGGGGTCTAATATTTCGATCGCGGCTCCCAGTAACAATGCTCCTCCCGGCATTTATTTACAAGATGTGGGGTATACCTACACAGGACCGCAGATTCGAGTGGCGTTACCGGGTAAAGGGGTGTATTCGAGCGATCGCACAGGTGCTGCGGGCTATACCCCCGGCAGCTTTACGGCTGATTTTGGTGGCACATCCAGTGCTTGCCCCATTGTGGCGGGTGTTGCAGCTTTGATGTTATCTATCAATCCCAATCTCACCGCTAAAGAAGTTAAGCAAATTTTGCAAGATACGGCTGACAAAATCGTAGACCCTGACCCCGACCCCCAACTCGGTTTTCGGCGTGGCACCTACGATGCCAATGGACACTCGCAATGGTTTGGCTACGGCAAAGTCAACGCCTTCAAAGCTGTGCAAGCGGCTCAACGTCGCCTCACTCCACCCCGCCCGACTCCGACCCCGGTTCCTCCAACGCCGACCCCGGTTCCTCCGACTCCGACGCCAACCCCTCCAGTGGTTGCCCGCCGGATTCAGCAGCAAAACAACAACCCCGTCAATATTCCTGACTTTAATCCACAAGGTGTTGTCAGCGTCATCTCCATCAGCGATACCAATCGCATTAAGGATATTCAAGTCACAGTTGACGTCGAACACAGTTTTTTAGGGGATGTGGAAATTAGCCTGATCTCTCCCCAGGGAGTCACCATTTTGCTGCAAAGCCGGATTTTGGGGCGACAAACCCGATTGCAAAAAACCTATTCCCTGCAAACCACGCCTTTTTTAGGGCGGTTAATCAACCAACCTGCGGGAGGACGGTGGCAACTACAAGTGGTTGACTTTGCCCAACTAAACACAGGTCAGCTGAGAAGTTGGCAGTTGAATATTGGTGTGTGACGGAGGAAATTAGGTAACGTCAGTTCGGTTTAAGATCTGGCGAATGAATTCGCGTCTACTAGTGTTGCGAACACAAAGTTCTGCAATGTAGGGGGTTTGAGGGCTTCGCCCCCAAGAAGGGGTTCCACCCCTTCACCCTTTTCAAACCTTATTTTTTGCTGTACTAGAGCGAAGTCCGCCGATGCGGACTCCGGACAATGCGGGATGTGACGAACCGACGCAGGTTGGTTTTGCTCCGATAGCGGCGGTTTTAACCGCCGAAATCCTTATCCCGAATTCACGTCAGGTAAGTGACCCTGAGACAGGGACGCACGACCTTACTGACTGATTGTGATCGACACAATTAAGTTGTCACTATAAATAGGTTGTCCGCCGCTCATAGCGGGTTTAAACTGCCAGGTTTTCACCAGGCATTGGGCTAGGTCAGTGTACTCCTGGCTTTCGATCAGGGGTGTTCGCACGACCGTCTCTGCTACTTGCCCTTGATCGTCAATCACTACTTGCATCGAAACTGTTTCGCCAAAATAACGAGTCACCTCAGGGGTGATGATGCAGGCAGATTGGGCTGGATCAGACAAAAATTCCTGACTTTGGGTTAGGGGTGCTGCGTTTTGATCAGGCAGATCTCTGGGGTTTTCGCTAGCCGGAATGGAGGAAGCCGTGACACTCGCTACAAAGCTGGCAGGTACGGGATTTTGGCTGATCGAAACTCCAGGTAAGTCAGACCCTTCACCGACCGTTCCCCCGGATGGTTGGCTAGTTCCTGAATTGCCTGGGGGTTGGGTTGGAGTTGTTTGCTCAGAGGGTGCCGTGTTACTTTGATTGCCCTGGTTCTCTTGAGGGTTTCCCTGGTTCTCTTGAGGGTTTCCCTGGGGTGAGTCGCCTGTGGTGGAGTTATTGGGTTGGGGTGAGGATGAACCGGATGGCGTGCGTTGAGAGCCGTCATCCACAGTGCTTTGGGGTGTGTTTCTAGAATCTTGGGGAGACTCGGTCGGAGTATCGGGAAGAACGCTAGTTGAATTACTGGGAAAGGTCGATTCTGGAGGTGAGGATGAATCGGGGGATGACTGAGTCGTGTTGGGAGTGGCGATCGCTGTTGTATTTGGTGTCTCAGCCGCATTCCCTGAATTAGCACCTGTGGCGTCCAAATCGATTAATTCAACGGGAACATTGGCAGTGCTGGACTGAGAAGAGTCAACCTTAGCAACCAGAGGCACTGTAAATGCTAGTAACAGCAGATGAGCACCAATTGACCCTGCGATCGCTGCCGTCCAGAGGTGAGGGGATTCGATGTGTCGTCTTGAAGTGGTTGGCTGGATTGAGTCGGTCGCGTCGGGTAGTTGTACCATTGCAAAAGCTCACACGCAAGTTGGTCTTGTTGAAATTGGGGATAGAGCAAGGCGAGAACGCATCTCACGCTGTTCTTAGCCCATCAACAACACCCGCAGGTATTGCTACAGGAATCTCTCTAGTTTGATCATAACGACTGACAGACCCGGTTCGGAGTGTTAGCGTGCCAGTTCTCAGAGTTCAACAGCCCATTTAGCCATGGGATATTGCTGAGAGCTTTGTAACGATCGCTTTACAAAGCTGTTAGTCATCACTCCTGAGCAAACCCCCAAACACCGTAGTGATCGTCAAGAAATTGAGAATTTCTGTTACAAAGCTCACGAAGTGTTAGCAATCGTCAAAAATATAAATGGTAATTATATAGAAGCAAAGAAGTTTGAAAGTTTGGCTTATTCAATTCCTGATATATTTTGGTTAATCCACGGTTGGAGTTCCACAAAGTTATTCATCGAATCACTGAAGTTGCCGGAACGATTTTTGCTCCAACCGACGCTGACCTAGTTTGAAAGCACGAGTTGCCTTAAGGTTATGCACCCACCTGTTTTTTGCAAGTGGGCAGGATTTCTATGTCTCGGATCGCTAATGATTCACAGGAAGGGAAACTAATGTCTTATTCACAAACGAGAACCCAGGCAAAAGCCGGGTATAAGGCTGGGGTTCAAGATTATCGCTTAACGTACTACACGCCAGACTACACGCCCAAAGATACTGACATTTTGGCGGCGTTCCGGGTGACTCCCCAACCCGGTGTTCCTCCCGAAGAAGCAGCCGCAGCAGTTGCCGCTGAGTCTTCTACAGGTACGTGGACAACAGTATGGACGGATTTGTTGACTGACCTCGATCGCTACAAAGGTCGTTGCTATGACATCGAACCTGTTCGGGGTGAAGACAGCCAGTTCATCGCCTACATCGCCTATCCCCTCGATTTGTTTGAAGAAGGCTCCGTTACCAACCTGTTGACCTCTCTGGTCGGAAACGTATTCGGATTCAAAGCCCTGAAAGCTCTGCGTTTGGAAGACTTGCGGATTCCTGTCGCTTACCTCAAGACGTTCCAGGGCCCTCCTCACGGCATTCAAGTTGAGCGCGACAAGATTAACAAATATGGTCGTCCTCTGCTGGGTTGTACCATCAAACCTAAACTCGGTTTGTCTGCTAAGAACTACGGTCGTGCCGTTTATGAGTGTTTGCGCGGCGGTCTAGACTTCACCAAAGACGACGAAAACATCAACTCTCAGCCTTTCCAACGCTGGCGCGATCGCTTCCTGTTTGTTGCTGACGCAATCCACAAAGCTCAGGGCGAAACAGGTGAAATCAAAGGTCACTACCTCAACGTGACGGCTGCAACCTGCGAAGAGATGCTGAAGCGGGCTGAGTTTGCAAAAGAACTCAAGATGCCCATCATCATGCATGACTTCTTGACTGCTGGTTTTACTGCCAACACCACTCTGGCGAAGTATTGCCGCGACAATGGTCTGTTGCTCCACATCCACCGAGCGATGCACGCGGTTATTGACCGTCAGAAGAACCACGGGATTCACTTCCGCGTTTTGGCGAAGTGCTTACGGATGTCTGGTGGTGACCACATCCACACTGGAACTGTTGTGGGCAAATTGGAAGGTGACAAAGCAATCACCCTCGGTTTCATCGACCTGCTCCGTGAAAACTACATCGAGCGTGACCCGTCTCGCGGTGTTTATTTCACTCAAGACTGGGCTTCTATGCCTGGTGTGATGGCGGTTGCGTCCGGTGGTATCCACGTATGGCACATGCCTGCTCTGGTTGAAATCTTCGGTGATGACTCCGTTCTCCAGTTCGGTGGTGGCACCCTGGGTCACCCCTGGGGTAACGCTCCTGGTGCAACTGCTAACCGGGTTGCATTGGAAGCTTGCGTTCAAGCTCGTAACGAAGGTCGTGACCTCTATCGTGAAGGTGGCGATATCATCCGTGAAGCTTGTAAGTGGTCTCCTGAACTGGCTGCGGCTTGCGAACTCTGGAAAGAAATCAAGTTCGAGTTCGAGGCAGTTGATACCGTCTGATAAAGACAGAAGAGAGAAGATTGAAGATGGAATACTCTTAACTTCTTCTTTTCTTAGTCTTCTCTCTTCATTCCTCCGACATGGATCTCAAGCAGATTGCGAAAGATACATCCAAGACTGTCATCAGTTACCTGACCTATCAGGCACTGCAAACTGTGCTGGCTCAACTGAGAGAAACTGACCCGCCATTAGCCCTTTGGCTGCATCAGTTCTCCTCCAGGGAAAAAATCCAGAATGGTGAAGCCTATCTTCAGGCTTTATTTCAAGAGCGACAGGCGATCGCTTTTCGGATTTTGACTGTACGGGAATACCTGGCAACTGAAATCTGTGATTTTTTACCAGAGATGGTTCGTACAGGCATTCAGCAAGCTAATTTGCAGCAACGCACTGAGCAGTTGGAGCGCATGACTCAATTGGATGTAGCTGTTCCCAGCAGTCACCCCGATCATCAATCTGGTTCCGAGGAACCAGAAGTTAACGATTAATCTTGCAGGGTCAATTCCTGCTTCAACTTAAACCTTCACGCATTAGAGGAATCATGAAAACTCTACCTAAAGAGCGTCGTTTTGAGACTTTTTCTTACTTGCCTCCGTTGAGCGACTCCCAAATCGCTCGCCAGATTCAATACACTCTCGACCAGGGCTTTATCCCTGCGGTTGAGTTCAGCGAAAGCTCTGAGCCTACCCAGTACTACTGGACAATGTGGAAGTTGCCTCTGTTCAACGCCAGCACTCCTCAAGAAGTGTTGAATGAAGTACAACAGTGCCGTTCTGAGTACTCCAACAACTACATTCGGGTTGTGGCATTTGACAACATCAAGCAGTGCCAGGTGATGAGCTTTATCGTTCACAAGCCTAATTCTGGTGGCTACCGCTACTAAGAGTTGACTCCAATTTCAGCTCAAATGAGGAGGTAGGAGACTACCTCCTTTTCTATGATTGCTCTGGCTTAGCAAAAGGCAGAAGGCGAGGGCAGAAGGTTGAATGTCAATTGTTCATTGTCAATTGTCAATTGCTTGCCGATCTCAACCTCTAATCATTCATCACTCGCTATTAACCGTTAGCTACTAACCATTAGCCGTTGACCACTCCTCGTTATGGCTTACTATATCTCTCCCGGCTTTTTAGACAAGCTCTCAGTTCATATCACCAAAAACTATTTAAATATTCCCGGTGTGAAAGTTCCCCTGATTTTGGGCATTCACGGACGCAAAGGCGAGGGAAAATCCTTTCAGTGTGAACTGGTGTATGAACGCATGGGCGTTGAGGTCGTGCATGTGTCAGCGGGTGAGCTAGAAAGCCCTGACGCAGGTGATCCGGCGCGGTTGCTGCGATTGCGCTACCGGGAAGCGGGTGAACTGGTGAAGGTGCGTGGCAAGATGGCGGTGTTGATGATTAATGATATCGATGCTGGGATTGGTCGAGTGGATCAATACACGCAATACACCGTCAACACGCAGTTGGTGAACGCGACGTTGATGAACATTGCTGACAATCCAACGAACGTACAGCTTCCAGGAAGTTATGAGCTAGAACCCAATCCACGCATTCCCATTATCCTGACCGGAAATGATTTCTCAACGCTGTATGCGCCCCTGATCCGCGATGGGCGGATGGAGAAATTCTTTTGGGAACCCGATCACGCCGATCGCATTGGGATTGTCAGCGGCATTTTTGAGGTGGATTCCATAACCCGTTCTGACGTCGAGACGTTGGTAAAAACGTTTGAGGATCAGTCGATTGACTTTTATAGTGCGTTGCGATCGCGCCTCTACGACGAACAGGTGCGAAAGCTGATTGACGAGGTTGGGCTGGAGAAAATTTCCTTCCGTGTGGTGAATAGCAACGAACCCCCACCAGAGTTTCACAAACCCGACTTTAGTCTGCCGCACCTGATCGAGATGGGCAATCGATTAGTGAGAGAACAGCAACGCATTCGAGAATTGCGATTGGTCGAGGAATATAACCAGGCGTTTCAAAACCGACGATTGGGGGATGTAGATCGTCCTGCCCCAGTGCAAACTCCCAGGGAAAACAAACAACCCGCTCCGGTGGGTTCTCCGCAACCAGAATCTGCCGCGAAAGGGCAATACTTTACCTATTACGGAGACGAGCGCAAACCAGAGCCGACCCATCGAGCGAACGGACAATCACAGTCACACCGTAGCCCAGCGGACAACTCCAGTTCTGCGAGAAAACAAGCCAATCCCGTGGGGAATGCCTCGGCGAATCAAGACGCCAGTGCAGAGGTTAGCCGATTGATCAACCAGGGCAGTCGTTTGGGGATTGAGTATGTCGATCGCCGTCGCTTTCGGACGGGTTCCTGGCAAGTCTTCGGCACGTTCCAAAACCAGCAAGAGGCGATCGCTGCCCTCAACCAATGCCTGTCAGAGCACCCCGACGATTATATTCGCCTTGTCGGAATTGACCCCACAAGTCGTCGCCGCGTGACAGAAACGATCGTGCAACGACCCAATGGGAAAGGGTGAAGAGGGAAAAAAGAAAAAAGAAGAAGGAAAAAAGAAGAAAGAATGATTAAGAGATGAAGGATAAAGGGTGAACAGCAGATAGAAACTTAGCACTATCCTATCGCTCATGACCCTTAGCTCAACAGAATTGACCATTAACCATTGACCATTGACCATTGACCATTGACCATTGACCATTGACCATTGACACCGCACTCAGCACTCAAAACTACTCGACTGCCTCCCAACACCCGATCGCAGGAAGTAATTTCATGCACCCATCCCCCATCATGGTGAGTCTACCTAACAACATGAGGGAGAGATGGTGAATCGGGGAAAGCTCAATGTATTTTTGCTGGCGGCGTGTCAGGCGTTGGCGATGACTGGGAATATCGTGCTGTTTACTACAGCGGCGATCGTCGGCAATATTTTGGCAGAGGATAAAACGCTGGCGACGTTACCTCTGGCGATTCAGCAAGCCGCGACCATGGTGGCAACGATTCCTGCCTCCCTGTTCATGAAGCGGGTGGGGCGGCAAGCCGGATTTATGACAGGAGTGGTCATTGGGTTAATCGGCGTGAGTCTGGGAGCCTACGCCATTTTTACGGGGCAATTTATCTTGTTTTGCCTCGCTACGCTACTCTTTGGGGTCTTCAATGGCTTTGTCACCTTTTATCGGTTTGCCGCTGCTGATGTTGCCCCGGAAGGGTTTCGCAGTCAGGCGATCGCCTTTGTTGTAGCGGGTGGCATCATTGCGGCTCTAGCGGGACCGAGCCTCGCAACTGGAGCAAAGGACTGGTTTGAGCGGGAGTTTGCTGGGGGATTTGTGGCGATCGCCCTACTCCAAATTGTCTCGCTGGCTCTGTTAGCGGCAGTCAACATTCCCGCTGCACTGAGTGAGCAAGAACGCAAAGCCAAAGGACGACCCTTGGGGGCGATCGTGCGTCAACCCGTCTTTATTGTGGCGGTGCTGGGCAGTATGTTTGGCTATGGCGTCATGGCACTGGTGATGACCGCAACCCCACTGGCGATGGTGAGTTTCTCCCATGATTTTGCGGCAGCGGCAACGGTTATCCAATGGCATGTCCTGGGCATGTTTGTGCCCTCCATCTTTACAGGCTATCTAATTGCTCGATTTGGCGTGCTCAATGTCATCCTCAGCGGCATTGTGTTGAATGCCTTCTGTTTTGTCGTGAACCTCTCTGGCACGCACATCCTGCATTTTGGCGGTGGGTTGCTACTGTTGGGCATCGGTTGGAACTTTATGTACGTGGGAAGTACAACTCTGCTGACCGAGGCATATACCCCTGCCGAGAAAGCCAAAACTCAAGCCACCCATGACTTTTTAATGTTTGCCTTCGTTGCCTTTGCCACCTTTCTATCGGGAGGCTTACTCAACTACTGGAGTTGGGCAGGGGTGAACTATGTCGGTGCGTTGATGATGCTCGTTGTCCTCAGTGCCACACTGTGGTTGCGGTGGCAGCGATCGCGCTCAGTCGTCAAAACCACTGTCTAAGACCTCTAAGCAACGAGGGACTGGATTTTCAATCCATTGGCGCAATTGCTCATCCGTTGGAAATGCCACTTCTTGATTGGTCAGTGGATCGTAAGCACACCAGAACAAATTGCCTCGAAAATCGTGCTCTTGCCAGACCTTCAACTCGTGATTTGGCTTGAACCAGGCTCCCATCCACTGCCACAACGACTGCAATCCCACGTTCTCATCAGCCTTGGAATGCCTGGTGATAACAGAAGGCGATCGCCCTACCATCAATGATTCGTCTTTCATAAGATACCTCCTCAGTCTTTCCCCAATCTAGCGATCGCCCCTGAAGAGAACCAACGACGGCTTCCATCACTTCCATGTATGTTATGCATGGAAAGAAGGAAAAGGAAAAAAGAAAAATGAAGGAGGAAGAACAAGGAAAGAAGAATGAAAAATGTTTTTTCTCCCTTCCTACAGACGCGATAAATCGCGCCTCTTCTCTTTTCTTATCCTTCATCCTTCATCGTTTATCCTTTTTCTTTCCCTCTTCTTTCCTACAGACGCGATAAATCACACCTCTTCTCTTTTCTTATCCTTCATCCTTCATCGTTTATCCTTTTTTTTCCCTCTTCTTTCCTACAGACGCGATAAATCGCGCCTCTTCCCTTTTCTTTTATCCTTCATCCTTCATCGTTTATCCTTCTTCTTTCTCTCTTCTTTTTTCCTATGAACCTCTCTCAGCTTCGAGCGATCGTGACAGTCGCCGACTGCAAAAACTTTAGTGAAGCCGCTCTCTTGCTGAACGTTAACCAGTCTTCAGTGAGTTATGCGATCGCCGCTCTAGAAGATGAGTTGGGTGTGCCGTTATTTATGCGAGGTCGGCATGGAGCAACGGTCACTCCGGCAGGTGAAAAGATTACTCGCTATGCGCGAGAAGTGTTGCAACTGATCGAGTTGATGCAGCGAGAGGCAAACCTGCAAAAGAGTTTGCAGGGTGGACAGGTACGAGTTGCAGCATTTCGGAGTGTGGCGACTCATGTGCTGCCGAGGATTATTGCTCAGTTTCGTCAGGAGTTTCCCGCAGTCGAGCTACAACTGGTTGAGGGTAATCACGATAACGAAGTCGCAACAGCCTTGCGGGAGCACCGAGCTGATATTGGCTTTATGGAACTTCCTGCACCTGATGAATTTGATACCTGGGAATTCATGCGCGATGAATATCTAGTATTGTTGCCGCCCGGTGTCACTCCCCGATGCGACTTGCTGACCTGGAGTGAGTTGGCTGCCTTACCGCTTATTCTGCCACCTGCTCAGTATGCCTGTGATATCGCCCTGCATAAGCATTTGGAGGCAGTTGCTCCGCCATTGAATGTGGCGCACATCATCAATCAAGATTCCACCATTGTGAATATGGTGCGACAGGGGTTAGCTGCTGCAATCTTGCCAAGACTGGCAGCAGAACCGATTCCAGAGAGCATTCAAGTGTGTTCGTTGCCTGTTCCCTTTGAGCGAGTGATTGGAGTAGCAACCCTCTCAAATAAACTGCATGTTCCGGCTGTGTTTGCGTTTCTGAAGTTGTTGAAACTTGAGCCTCATCAAGCCTTGAGAAAATCGTGAAGGTCAAGCGTGAACCAAAGGATTGCGCCGACGATGACCAGAAAGACAAGTCCTACGAGTCCCGAAAGGGGTTTGCCATTTGATCCGGTTATCCAGGCGATCGCTGGATTGGGGTACGTCAGCGATTGGGTTGAATCGAGGGTGGCGATCGCCCAGATCCACCCGGCATGAAGCCCTACTGCCAATCCTAAATTGCCGTTGTCTGCCCAGCGTGCCAGCACGAGCACCATCCCCAGTAACCATAACCCCGGCAGTTGGGGCAGTTGTTCTGCACCTTCCCAGAGGAGGTGTAGCACGGCAAAGATCCCACTGGCGATCGCGGCGGCTATCCAGGGTGAGTAGTCCTGTTGCAGTTGATTGACTAGAAAACCGCGAAAGATCACTTCTTCGGTGAGGCTGACCCAAATGCCCAATGCCAGAGTTGAGAGTGCAGTGGTCAGAGAGATGGGACTTTGAGCAGGGTCTATCTGCCACTTAATCCAGCCCAACCCCCATTGCAGAGCAAACAATCCCCCTAGGCTCAAGGCTCCAGCGATCAAGCCAACTCCACCAGAGAGCAACACAGTGATATCCCACGGCAAACCATACGCCGCGAAAGATTCCCCTTGCACCGTTGCCACACCCCACAACATCAGTGGAGCCAGGATGTAGAGGGATGCCAGCAGAGGCAGTTTTTGAGTGGGAGTAATCGGTTGAGGAGGTCGCCACTTCAGCGCGATCGCCAGAGGAATCGCAATCGGCAACCAGGCGATCGTCCAGATGCCAAAGAAAACAGCGATGGTCAGCAATGCGGGGGCTTCAGTCAGGGCGGATTTCAGGAGCGACATCGACAGAATAGAGGACAAAGTCGGCAAAATCAGTGTACACACTCACGGGGGTTGCCCACGATGGATCTCCCCCACCAAAGAAAGTGGAGAAGAAGATGCCGTTGAGATGGAGGGTGTCTACCCGACGGAACGTCACATCTTCTTCATCGAGGACTGTATCGCCATCAAACCAGACCCGAATTCGCCCATCATCCTGGTCAGGGTGATTTAACACCACTTCCTGTTCGATGTGATGCCACACCCCCGGACGAAACCGCCAGTTTCCTCGCCCCAGCGAGGTTCCATGCTCTGCGCTGGTAGGCAAATAGGCATACACTTCACCATCTCCGCGTCGTCGCCACATGTATCGGGTTGAGAAGCCGTCCATCCCTGTTGGAATGGCTCGACCACTGGCACCGTCTCCACCAAACAAACCAGGCAACTTGCCCCCTTTAACGAAGTCAAAATTGTCGGAAAATCGCACGTAATAACTGAGCCGCAATGCGTCACAAGGGGTGACTCCCAATTCGCCATAAAACTGGCCGCCGCCCAAAGGAGCACCAATGGTGCGGGCGACACTGGGACTGGCAGAACCCGCCGGATAGTTTGCCCGTAGCACCTTGGAAAACTGACCGCTCTGGTCGGGCAAGACCTCCAGGTTTTCTAGCCCCCAGGAATCGCGATCGCGCCTTTGCCAGTTATCCAGCCAGTTGCTCTGCTCAAAATCACTCCGCCACAGAATATGCTCAGGGGAGTCAGCAGAGTCAGTCGAGGGTCGTCCAGGAGACGCATCTCCGTAGGCGCGGGGTGCTATCCCGACACAACCTGTCAAGGTAATGACTAATGCAACTCCAAACAGAATCAGGTAGGTAATCACACTCCGACTGAAGTGAAATCGCATGGTATTGACAAGAGAGGTAGTGGTTAGAAGTCAATCGTCAATCATGATTTGCAGCACATCGACTGTAACAGATAGCAACTGTTCTCTATGCTCTTCCTTAAGAGATAAGTCAACAGGGTTTTTGTCGTCGTAGGATAATTTGGACGATACTGCTCAGTCTGGTAAACCATGACGAATCTACCGCCCTCTGACCCCCAACCCTCCCGCCGCGATCGCGATGAAATTGTGGCTGTTGTTGTTGCCTTTGCTGCGATCGGCTCGATCTTGGCATGGGGCTTAAGCCGCACTGACCAGGGCTTTGACCTGTTGAATACACCCATTGTGTCAGGGGTGTTCTCTCCTACTGATCCCGCTGCAAATCCCCCAACGCCTGGTGCTTCAGCGATCCCGTTTGTGCCACCAGAAGGGGAAGAGGAGGAAGATAGCCCCCGCATCGTGACCGAAGATGAGGAAGGGCGACTGGTTGACCCAACCGAGCCATCTGGGGCGATCGTGCCTGTTCCTGTTCCCAATCGTGATAATCGGGCAGATGTTCGCACCTCAGACACGACGGATGCTGGTGTTGTCCCGGTTCCCGCTGCGACGGTTGGGGCTGAATCTCCTGCTCCGTCTCCAACGGGCGATGCGGTTGAGTTTCCCGATGTGCCTCGCGATTATTGGGCTTATCCCTTCATTACCGAGTTGTCAAGACGAGGGATCCTGACGGGAACAGAGGATGGCACCTTTAGACCAGAGCAACCAATCACCCGTGCAGAATATGCTGCTCTGCTGCAAAACATGAATAACCCGGAGCGGTTGAACTCCATCGCGTTTAATGATTTGCCACCCGACTATTGGGCGACTCCGGCGATCGACAATGCCATCAAAACAGGTTTTATGCGCGGCTATCCCGGCAACGTCTTTCAACCCAACCAGGAAATTCCCCGGTTCCAGGTCTTGATTTCGCTTGTGAATGGATATGGGCTATCGAATCCCACCAATCCTGATCCAATTGTGCAAACCTTTAGCGATCGCACTCAAATTCCGGATTACGCCGTTCAACCTGTAGCGGCAGCAACCCAATCGGGGTTGGTTGTGAACTACCCTGAGAGGACGCAACTGGAGCCGAACCGTCCCGTGACCCGCGCTGAGGTGGCGGCGATCGTCTATCAGGCGTTGGTGGCAACCGAGCAAGCGGAGCCAATTGAGTCCCCCTATGTGGTGAAACCGTAACAGAGCCAAAACCCAGAGGAGGGGCGATCGCACCAGAGTTAGCTCAAAAAGGGGTAGGTTTTGAGTTAGCATCGTGACATGCGACCTTTGCGATTACTGTTTGAAACTCGCGAGGCAGCCCGTGAGGTTGCCTTCATGTTGCGGTGCGAATACGACGGATGCACGCTGATTACTCTTCCCCCTGTGTATGACACGGTGGCGTTGCGGGTGGCGATCGAGCTAACGGGGGCTGATTTTTGTTTTGACGGAGACCACTACCCATTAGTGTTGCCTCCGCTCAAGGACGAGCTAACCCAGGGGAGCCACCCCCCTGTCTCAGATTTAATTAGCCGCAAAGCAGAATTGTGGTGTAACGAAGTTCCGTTTTAACGGCAGACACACGCTGAGAACGGAAGCGGGAAGTGCGAAGCGTTACTTTTTTCCCAGAAGGCGATCGTATTCTATTTGAATGCGTTGAAAGCATTCACAGGCAGACACCTCTAGCCCAGCTTGATCAAGAATTTGGACATTTCCCCGACGATATTGGATCAGGTTTTGCGCTTGCAGTTTTTGCGCTGCCAGTGTTACCCCGGCTCGCCGAACGCCCAGCATTGTCGCGATAAACTCCTGGGTTAGAGGCAAATAGTCGGAGTGAATCCGTTCTTGTGTTTCTAACAGCCAGCGTGGTAAGCGTTGTTCTAAGGTATGGAGCGAGTTGCAAGCTGCGGTTTGGGTGATTTGTACCATAAACGCCTGAACGTAGCGCAATAACACATCGCGCAGTTCCCCATTGCGATCAAACTCCTGTTGCACAACCGGAGCCTCAATCTTCATGGCTTTGCCCGGAACTTGTACCACGTATTCTGTCTGGGTAGTTGAGTTGTCTCCCATTAAGGCATTAATTCCCAGCACTTCTCGACTGCCGACCATACTCACCTCTGCTGTTGCCCCGTCCTGCATGGTCACTGTGATAGAGATGATGCAGTCAATTGGAAAATAAAGATGGGACAAGAGTTCGCCCGGTTTGTGGATGATCTTCCCTTGCTCTAAACTGACAGGAACGAGGTAGGGAGCAAGTCTTTGAAGTACAGCAGGAGACAGATTAGCTAATATTTGGTTTTCAGCGGTCATAGAAGCCTCAGAAGAACTGTAAGAGAGGCTGTCTGTGCAATTGTGTAAAGTTTGTACAATACTGTTCACAGTTGAAACTACAGCCGAACTCAGAATCGGTTGACTGAAAAGAGGTAATTAACCTCTTTTAAACTGCTCAGTCAAGCAAGCTACCGTTGCCATTAACTCGTCCAGATCAATTGGTTTAGACAGGTATCTGCAAAATCCAGCTGCAAGAACGCGATCGCCTTCGCTAACACAAGTGGTTAGAGCGATCGCTGGGAGCGTTGTACAGTGCGTTGTTTCAAAAACTTTGACCTGGCTAATCAGTGAGTATCCATCCTCATCAGGCAACATAATTTCAGCAATTAAGAGGTCAGGACGACTCTGACGAATGATTGTAAGCGACTCGCTGACACTGCTGGCAGTGATTATCTCAACTCCATACTCCTGAAATAAGATCGCCAGCAATTCCCTAGAGTCAGGATCGCCATCTACCACGAGCACTCGTAAACCTGATTCGAGTAACGCTGAACCATCCATATTAGCAGACACGCTTAATGCAGAATGGGGCAGTATCAAGGAAGTAGCCAAGAGACGCTCTCTCAAATATCAAGAATTGCACCATGCGTTTTAGCCCCAGGGGTTTGTCTATTGATACCCTGTGAAATGTTCTTGAGGATAATTTGTGTTGCTTGAAGTCGTAGAAATATATTCAAGTGTGTTGTTCATAAACCTTAAGCTTACAATAGCTTTGAATAGGGATAGGAGTCAGTACGGAACCGTACAACGATATTGAATCAGTATTGAATCAGTCACTTTGACGTGACGATCCGATTGAAGCGATGATCTGAAAATGACTGTGAAACGACTACAGATATTGTCGCAGTTGTTGTGCCAGGGTTTGTACATGGGGTTGTTGCAGCAGCGACAAATGATTGCCTGGAACGAGATGCACTTGAATGTCATTTGCCAGGGTTCCCCATCCCAGGGTTGGGTCATGCCCTATCGCGTCGGGTTGTTCGGTGGCTTTAAACAATGTAATCCGCTGTGAGTAGGGCTGAGGTACATAGCGATAAGCCGCCTGGGCGTTGGCATAGACTATGGGCAGGAGCGATCGCATGGCAGACTCATCCAGGAGTTGGAGGCGAGACTCTTCAGGGAGCAAATGGGCGATCGCCGACCACTGCCAGCGAGACAACCAGGAATTCAACGGTCGCAGTCGATTGACGGCAAGTGCTCCGTAATCCAGGAGAAAGGGCAACGTAGACCAGAGAGCAGTGCCCAACAGGAATTTGAGGTTTTGCCAAAAAGAGAGTTTGTTGACAGGCGCAGGTGTGTCTAAGATCGCGAGCAATGCGATCGGGTGTCCAGCTTGAGTGAGTTGTTGTGCCATTTCAAGGGCAACTAACCCACCAAATGACCATCCCCCCAGAAAATAGGGTCCCTCTGGCTGAAGGGTTTGAATCGCTTGAAGATAGTAGGTGGCGATCGCCTCAATCCGGTTGAGTGGGGGCGATTGCCCATCCAACCCTAACGGTTGCAAACCATAAAAACTGCGGTTGCTTTGGGATTTTGTAGAAGAGCCATCGTTGGCTAAGTGATGCGCCAGTTCTAAATAAGGAAACACCACACCAAACATGGGATGCACACAAAAGAAGGGTTGTTTGCTATGACCCAGGGTCAGAGGGATCAGAGGCGATCGGGCGGTGAAGGGGGATGGGGGAACGGTGGAGTTTTGGATGTTGGATTGGGGATTTTGGGTTTCAGAGGACTCATTCCCCGGCGGATGGGAGTCCTGACCCAGCGTCGTTCCTGTCGCTAAGGGGAGATTAGATGTCAGTGTTTCCGGTTGGGGGTTTGATAACATTGACCGTTTGCGCCGATAGGCAGCCCGATCCAGTCGAACGATGGGAGGAGCCTGGGGTGTTGCGATCGCATCTCGTAACGTTTCAAGGATGGGAGCCAGTTGGGCGATCGTCGGTGCCTCAAAGACGCTTTTTAACGGCAGTTCTAACTCAAAAGCATCGCGTATACGGGAGGTCATTTGGGTGGCTAACAAGGAGTGTCCACCTAACTCAAAAAAGTTATCGTGGATGTTTACGTGTTTGAGTTGGAGCAACTCTTTCCAGATGTCAACCAGAGTGGTTTCAGTGGGCGTTAATGGTGTGCTGGTGGGGGTTGACGCGGAAACCCAGTCGTCGCTGAAGGCGGGTAGGGCACGGCGATCGAGTTTGCCGCTAGCAGTAAGAGGCAGCGAAGCTAATGGGATAAAGGTAGAAGGCACCATGTAATCGGGCAACGTTTGCCGTAGGTAGTGACGCAGTTGGGGGATGAGTTGGCGTGCAAAGTTGGATTGCAGCGGATGATTGGTGAAACCAGGGAGAGAACTGGATATCCCCCAATCCCTTACTCGTTGAGGGTTTTTGACGCTAGGCTCAATATCTCTTCGAGTCAAAACCACATCATAATCGCCTGTTTCTGGTTGGGTTGACCAGGTAATTTCGACGTGATAGGGCAACGTTGTTTCTAAATCCCACCAGTCTTGTGGATCAATGGCTAAATCTGTGAAATTTTGCAGATCCTCTCGCATTCGTCCAACAGTTTTAGGAGCATCTTTAGTTCGCAACCAGTTCGCAATTTTGACAGCTTTATGGACTCGGCTGTTTGTAATATTGGTAATCGTCCATCTCTCTGGTCTATGCTCAAGCAGTTTCGCTTGAATCTCTTTTACAGTGATTGGGTTTCGTTTCCAATGATGTTGCTGATCGGGTTCTGGCAATCCCGAAAGTTCTAAGGATTCAGGAGTCCACGTCTGTAACAAGACGTTATAGCGGAATTGGGTCATTTCATTATGGCTGCGACCCCGTGAGAGACGAATTTGCACCTGCCCAATATTCTCAAAGCGATCGCGCAACATCTCAAAAAAGGCTGGGGCGATCGCCAGTTCAGGTTCTTCAAAGTGCGATCGCTCTACCTGTTGCTGGAGTTGGTTTCGCTCTAAGTTGGCATCTGCCTGACAAAATCGCATCCAGCTATGAAAAGCAGTTAACAACGACAGATTTCGCACATCCCCAATGAATACCACACCTCCGGGTGTGACTGCCTGAAGTGCGCCTTCTAACACTTGCAGGAGGTAAGGTTGACTGGGGAAATACTGCACGATCGAGTTGAGAATGACGACATCAAATGATGCCAGATCAATGTCTTCAAAGTCGGTTGCCACTCGTTGCAACAGTTCCACATGAGGTAGATTCAGAGCACTCAACTGATTCTGAATCGACTCTAGCGAAACACTCGAAAAGTCAGTCCCGACATACTTCTGACAATGTGGTGCAATTTGAAACAGTAACAGTCCAGTGCCACAACCAATCTCTAAGACTCGTCTGGGGTTGAGCGCGAGGATCTGCTGGACGCGATCGCTCACCCACTCCTGCATCTGCTCTAAGGGAATGGGTTCTCCGGTGTAACTGCTGTTCCAACCTGTGGTGTTGAAGTGGGGCGTGGGGCGTGCGGTTTGACTGCGCTCACCGCTCAGGGAGTGGGGTGTGCGAGATTGATAGGTCTGGTTGTAGAGCGTTTGCCAGTGTTGAATCTGTTGATTTTGCAGAGAGGGCAGGAGGGTTTGTTGAAGGTGCTGCTGGTTAAGCGTGAAGTAAGTGATTAAACGCTTCTCATTAGATGCTCCCTCTGATGCAATGACAACCGCATCTTGAATGGCGGGATGGCGTTGCACAGTGGCTTCGATTTCGCCTAATTCCACCCGAAATCCTCGAATCTTGACTTGATGATCGACTCGACCGAGAAACTCAATCGTGCCATCGGGGCGATATTGGGCGCGATCGCCTGTTTTGTAGACGAGTGTCGATCCCTCCGCCTGTGGCACTTCCTCGATTGAAGGGGGCAAAGGGAGAGCCATAAACCGTTCTGCTGTTAACTCTGGACGATTGAGATAACCCTGCGCTACCCCTGCACCGCCAATGTATAACTCGCCTGGAATGCCTGCGGGGAGAGGATTGAGATGAGCATCGAGAATGTAGACCTGGGTATTGAGGATGGGGCGACCTATGATGAGAGGATTGTCACCGGGATGGAGTTCGGCAACGGTTGCCCAGATAGTGGTTTCGGTGGGCCCATAGGCATTGAAAAAGTGGCGATCCACTGCCCAGTGATCGACCACCTGGCTAGAGCAGGCTTCTCCCCCGGTAATCAATACCTGGAGGTCAGGAAGCTCCGCCGCCGGGAGAACTGCTAACGCCGCTGGAGTAATCAGGGCATGGGTAATGGCGTTTTCCTGTAAAAACTGCACCAGTGCCATTCCCGGTTGTTGGGCAGGTTTGGGAGGAATGTACAGCGTGCCACCAGATCCTAATGCCAGAGCCATCTCAAAAATAGAAGCATCAAAACTGATAGAACTAAACTGCAAAATGCGACTGTGACGAGACAATTGAAAGACCTGCTGTTGCGCCGCAACAACGTTACACAAGCCCCGATGAGTGAGCAAAACTCCTTTTGGTGTGCCTGTGGAACCAGAGGTGTAGATGACGTAGGCGAGATGGTTCGGAGTAGTTGTCGTTCTACGAGCAGGGGGAAGGAGGGGGGAAGGAGCGGGGGATTGGTCTAACCGTAGGATTTGCGCCGACGATGTAGGGAGGTTCTCCACTAGCCAGGATTGCGTTAGCAGAATTGCAACCTGTGTATCGGTCAACATGAACTGGAGGCGATCGCTCGGATAGCTAGGATCAAGTGGGACATAGGCTCCTCCAGCTTTGAGAATGCCTAAAATCCCGATCACCATATCGGCAGAGCGATCGACACACAATCCCACCAGCGTGTTGGGTTGTACGCCCATCTGTTGCAACCTTTGCGCTAGATGTTCGGCTTGTTGGTTGAGGTCAGAGTAGGTGAGTGATCCCTGTTCTGTCACCAGGGCGATCGCCTCTGGATCTTGTTGTGCTTGTGCTTCAAAGATGTGATGGAAGCAGAGATTTGGGGTCGCTCCCACAAACTCCTGAAGCGGGGTTGTGAAGTTGTTTTCCTGCGTGAAGGGCGATCGCCCCCAGTTCAGCCAAATTTGCTGGTGTTCTGCGGGGGTGAGGAGTGGCAACTCCGACAATCGAGCGTCGGGATTGGCAACAATTCCTTGTAACAGGGTTTGGAAATGCCCGATGAGGCGACCGATGCGATCGCGATCAAACAAGTCCGTACTGTAGGCGATGAAGCCGCTCAAACCGTCTTGCGATCGCCACAGGCTTCGTAGTCCGTGGGCAGGTTCCCACAAATGTACTTCCAGGTCAAAGCGGGTACTACCGGACTCCAGCGGAGCAGGCTCTAGCATCAATTCCGGCAGTTCCAACGGTTGCATGGGAGCATTTTGCAGGGCAAAGGCAACTTGAAACAGAGGATTACGACTGAGATCGCGATCGGGGTCGAGTTCCTCAACCAACTTCTCAAACGGCAAGTCCTGATGCTCATAGGCTGCCAATGCAACCTGCCGCACTCGCTCCAGCCATTCGCGAAAAGTAGGGTTTCCCGACAGGTCTGCTCGTAACACCAGACTGTTTACAAAAAAGCCAATTAGCCCCTCTAACTCGCTGCGGTGGCGGTTTGCAATGGGGGAGCCGATCGCCAGATCCGTCTGCCCCGTATAGCGATAGAGCAACGTCTGAAAGGCAGCTAGCAGGGTCATAAAGAGAGATGCTCCTGATTCCTGACTCAGAGCTTCCAATGTCTGCGTCAGAGCCGGAGCAATCTGCAATGGGAATGTTGCCCCGCGATAGGTCTGGACAGTTGATCGGGGGCGATCGCTTGGCAATTCCAATCCCGGCAAATCCCGTAGTTGTCTGCGCCAGTATGTCAATTGCTTCTCTAATATCTCCCCCTGTAACTGGTTGCGTTGCCAGTGTGCGAAGTCACTGTATTGAATGGGTAAAGGAGATAGTGTAGGCGATCGCCCCTCTATAAAAGCGGTGTAGTGAGTTGCCAGTTCTTGAATGAGGACTCCAAGTGACCAGCCATCAGCCACAATGTGGTGTAATGTGAGTAACAAAACTGAGTGAGTTGAGTCAAATTGCAACAACGTGATACGCAACAATCCATCAGTTTCTAAGTTAAACGGACGTTGTGCTTCAGCGGTTGCTAACTGCTGACTGATCCGTTCACGTTCGCTCACTGCAACGGTTTGCAAGTTGACGACCGTTAACTCAACGGTACGATTGGGCTCCACAATCTGGACAGGTTCTCCATCCAGGGTCGTAAAGCGGGTACGAAGGGCAGCATGACGACGCACAATGGCTTGAAACGATCGCTCCAGTGCGGTTTGATCCAGATTGCCTGTTAAGCGAATGGCAGCGGGCACATTGTAAAAGGGGTTATCCGGTGCGAGTTGGTAGAGAAACCAGAGTCGCTGTTGGGCGAAGGAGAGGGGATGGGGGAGTAACGGGTTAGAGGGGTGAGGGAGTAGAGGGGTGATCGGCAAGATGCTGTTGTTTGCTGTTTTCCGATGCAGGTAGGCAACTAATTCGGCTTTGCGATCGCTCAAGGCTTGGCGCAATTCAGTTGTTAGGGTTCCGGTGGGAGCACTACAGCGTAAACGAATCTGATCCAAGGCAGTAGGGTCGTCTCCCTCGACAAAAACCTGCACGTCCAGACTTTTGAGATGGGAGACAAATTCAGCAATGGATTGATGGGTCATACCTCTACTTCCTCACGTTGATGCCATTCCGATGCTTGCCCGTTCACCCCTGCCGGGGGCAGGTCTGATTCCGCAGACGGCACCGTTGCTTGATGGAATGTAGTCATCACCTGTGCGAGTTCTGCAATTGTGGGTGTTTCAAACACTTTGCGGAGTGGGAGTTCTACTTGAAAGCGATCGCGAATGCGTGAGACGAGTTGCGTTGCCAGCAGAGAATGTCCCCCCAGTTCAAAGAAATTGTCGTGAATCCCAACGTGCGATCGCCCCAGGAGTTGCGTCCAGAGGTCAACCAGAGCCGCTTCCAAAGATGTGGTCGGGGCAGCGGTTGAGTGAGTGATTTGGGGGGTGCTCAGATCTGGTAACGGCAAGGCTTTCTGATCAACCTTGCCATTGGCAGTCAGCGGCAACGTATCCAGCACCACAAACGCAGCAGGCACCATATAGATTGGCAATTTCGCTTTGAGAAACGATCGCAAATCTCGCTCTGTCGGTTCCATCAATTGGTTAGGAACAATGTAGGCGATCAACTGCCGTTCCCCGTCTATTTCACGGACAACGACTACGGCTGTTTGGATCATCGGATGTTGGGCGATCGCCAGTTCAATCTCACCCAACTCCACCCGAAATCCTCGAATCTTGATTTGGTGATCCGTCCGTCCTAAAAACTCTAGATTACCGTCAGTTCGGTAAAGTGCGCGATCGCCTGTTTTGTAAAGTGAGGGAGTGGGGAGTGGGGAGTCGGGAGCCGAAGAGATAGCCGACGGCTTGGTTTCATGTCCTCTTTCCCATGCCCCACGCTCTAAAATAAATCGTTCTGCGGTTAAGTCTGGACGGTTTAGATAGCCCTTTGCCAACCCATCGCCGCCTAGATAAATTTCACCGATGGCTCCAGGCGGAACTGGCTTCAGGTGAGCATCTAATACATAGACCTGGGTGTTGGCGATCGCCTGACCAATGGGAATTGTCGTTGCATTTTCTGGAATTGTTTGCACGTCGTACCAGGTAGAGAAAGTTGTATTTTCAGTAGGACCATACACATGCAGTAAGTGTTGAGGTTTGCCGCAACGAAGTATGGTACGAATGCGATCGACTGTGACTGCCTCACCCCCAAATAGTAAATATTTGAGTGTTTTAAATGCAGTGGGAATATGGCTAACGGTCTGATTGAGTAATGCGGTTGTGAGAAACAAAATTGTAATGGTGTGTGTCTCCAGTGCTGTGACAAAATCAGTGGAGGAAAGGGTCGTTTCCCGGTCAATTCCAACGAGTTGAGCCCCATTCAACAGTGCCCCCCACACTTCAAATGTGGCTGCATCAAAGGCAAGATTTGCCACCTGAGCGATGCGATCGCTCGGTTCAATCTGGATGTAGTTGGTGTTGCAGACCAACCGAACGACGGCTTGATGCGGCACCATGACCCCTTTGGGTGTTCCAGTGGAACCGGACGTGTAAATCACGTAGGCAAGCTGATCTGCCGTGCAGGGAGTAGATAAGTTCTCATCAGACTCCTGTGTAATGTCGCTCCACGACTCTTCCAGACAGACGATTTGTGTGGTTTCTGTTTGCAGGGAATCTGCCCACTCTGCCTGCGTCAGAACTACTGTAATTCCGGCATCCTCTACCATGAAGCGGAGTCGCTCTGGGGGATAGCTCGGATCAAACGGCACATAAGCACCCCCTGCTTTGAGAATGGCTAACATGGCGGCGATCGCCTCCACACCTCGCTCCAAACAAACACCGACGGGCATTTCAGTAGTAACGCCTAACCGTTGTAGATACCGCGCCAGTTGGTTACTCCCCTGGTTTAACTGCTGATAAGTAAAGGCTCGATGGTTGAATTGAGTTGCGATTGCATTTGGGTGTTGTTGTACCTGCGCTTCAAACAACTGATGAATACAAGCCTCAACAGGATAGCTCGATCGGGGATTCTGCCACTGCTGTAACAACGTTTGTTGTTCCTCCGGGGTCAATAACGGCAGTGCTGAGAGAGGCGTTTTGGGATGGGCGACAATTCCCTCCAACAGGGTTTGAAAATGCTGCCGCAGTGAGGCGATCGCCTCTGCACTAAACAAAGCCGTGTTGTACACAATCACGCCGCGCAAGCCATCCGACTGCTGCCAACCCTTGCCCCACAGGCTTCTAAAGTTATCCGCGCATTTCCACAGATAAAGCTCCAGATCAAAACGTGCCGTCTGAGTTTCTAACTCCACAGGACTCAGAACGAGTCCCGGTAAGGTGAGTTGCTCGATGGGCGTATTTTGCAGTGCAAAGACCACCTGAAACAATGGATTTTGTCCAAGATTGCGAACAGGTTGCAACTCCTCTACTAACTTCTCAAAGGGCAAATCCTGGTGAGCATATGCTGCTAGAGTGACATCTCGTACTCGCTCTAACAACTCAATAAAGCTGGGATCACCCGACAAATCGGTTCGCAACACCAAACTGTTAACTAGAAACCCGATCAAGCCCTCCAGTTCACTGCGGTGTCGATTGGCAATGGGGGAACCGATCGCCAGATCAGTCTGTCCGGTATAACGATGCAGCAATGCCTGAAACGCGGCTAACAGCGTCATAAAGAGGGTTACGCCTGCCTGTTGGCTCAAGTCCTCCAGCGCATCCAACAATTGCTGCGGTAACTCTAACAACTGGCTGGCTCCCTGATGACTGGGTAGAGACGGGCGAACCGCAGAACCCGGTAGATCGAGCACTGGGATGTCCTGTAACTGCTGCTTCCAGTAACGCAACTGACCATTCAACACCTCGCCCTGCAACCACTGCCGCTGCCAATGGGCAAAATCGGCATACTGAATCGGCAACTCTGGCAAAGCGATCGCTCTACCTTCTACGAACGCGGCATACCGTTCGCCCAACTCCCGAATCAGCACCCCACTCGACCATTCATCAAAAATGATGTGGTGCAGAGCCAGCAGCAATAGATGTTCCGCGTCTTGCAGTTGCCACACTTGCACCCGAAAGAGTGGTCCTTGATTTAACTGAAATGGGTGCTGAATCGACTGCCAAATCTGATCCAATGCAGCAGATTCGCGATCGCCAACAGGCCGTTCTCGTAGGTCGGTAAACGTGAGCGGTGCCAATACTTCGGGGGCAATCACCTGAACTAACTGCCCTTCTACAACATCAAATGTCGTTCGCAAGCTTTCATGACGCTGGACGATCGCCTGAAAACTATGATGCAGGTGCGATCGCTGAAGTGAGCCTGTGAGCCGAAAAACCAGGGGAATGATGTATAGAGCATCGCCAGGTAACAGTTGCTCGATGAACCACAAGCGTTGCTGAGCAAAGGATGCCGGAAAGATAAAAACCTCTTCCTCAACCTGCTCCTGATTCGGTTTGTCTGAAATCATTCACACCTGCACCTGTTCAAACTCCCTCTTTTGTATAGGGAAAGATGCTTCAGAGATTATGCTTTAAGATAGATTTTGAACAGCGAAAATGTGTCTTTTTGCTAAGTAACCTGGAGTTTGGGATAAAGATTTCGGCAGGCAACTCTTATACAGACCTTGTTTCCAGGTTTCCAATTGGAAATGGAGTGACGGAGACTTTGTCTCCACAAGCGTATTCCTGGCTAGAAGCCAAAGAATTTCGGCAAAATACATTTCATCCAAAATGATTAAAGAGGGTTATGCCGGGGTGAAGCGATCGCCCTACCCATACTCACCCAACTTTTTCTGGAATTGTCTAAACTGACAGTGAAGCTACAAATATCAAAACCCTTATAAAAGCTATATTCTTTACTTCCTCTCTCTACAAACAAGCCTTGGTCACACGACCAAGGCTTTTGCATTTTCTGGTTGTTTTATAGATAATTCTGGCAGCTATCTAATAGAAAGGTAGAAATAGATTACTTTGTATGGGCGATACTGGATTCGAACCAGTGCCCCCTTCCATGTGAAGGAAGTGCGATCCTTTCTGAAATCCTTGCTGAATAAAGACCATGCAATTGCGTAGTCCTATTTTATGCAATTCTTATGCAAATAGCTATATCAATGTGACAGTTAAGAATCAAAGCTTTGATGAAGTTATAGCGTAGTTCTTCAAATACCTAAAACCAAGAACCAATTACCAAGAATTCCCACCCTATGTAGCCTATTAGCAACAACAACTATAGTAAGTCTGTTCTTTATTAAGCCAGATACCTAGGATATACAAAT
Organism: Oscillatoria sp. FACHB-1407; assembly: GCF_014697545.1. Taxonomy (GTDB): domain Bacteria; phylum Cyanobacteriota; class Cyanobacteriia; order Elainellales; family Elainellaceae; genus FACHB-1407. Next base: position 239,900 of record NZ_JACJSA010000003.1, read on the forward strand.
GCATTATGTAGAAGTAACAAAACAAGTGTTTAAGTAGATTGAAGTCTTTTTGAACTCGTAGTTAATTTGAATGAAGGGCTCACCAATCAAGCAAACTTACTTAACCAAAAAATCCTGTTCTTAAATAACTCCTGTGAAGAGTATATTGGCAATGAGTTCATAGAGGATGATTTAGATGAGCAAGCCAACCAGGGAACAAAAAGAAAATGCGATGATATTGGGTTGTGTAGCTTTAGTAGGCTACTACTCAGTAATACTACCCATCGCATTTGGTTTAGGTATTGCATTTAGTTGGTGGTTAGCTTTAATTTTCCTGGTAGCAGCAACTTGGTTTTTATTCAAGGATCAACTTAAAACGTAGTACTTGGATTGGGAGATAATTTTTAACTACCAGAGCGGTTGGACGTATTAAATAATTAGGATAACTTTTATAGAAGGGTTAAACATTAATATTCGCGATTGAATGATCATCCATATGAGCAAACAACTTAACTAGCCGATCGCGACGATTTGAGCTGAACCATCCATCTTCTTTACCTGCCCAAAGACAACTAGGAAGATGTCCTTCCGGGGCTTTTTCAAAGTCATACTCAAACCGATCAGAACGTCGCCAATTATAGTTTCCATCTTTGTCACGAATTCGCCACCCAGTTTGATTACCAAATTTATCTCGGATATCCCAAGTATCCTCATCACCTAGTTGGCGGTAAATTTTTCTCTGAACACTAAAGCCAAATTTAGAATTACTATGTTCAATCCATAGTTTATCGAGTGTGTTTAGATCAGTGCGAGGGATAAATTTAATAATAGAGTCATGTAATTCAGATAATGGTTCATCTTCTTCAATGGAAACATCTATTTCAATCATCCTCTTAACAAGATCATCTGCATCATCTGCATCTTCTAAAAACTTTAAGACTGAAAGTCGTGCTGCTTCGCACATAATTTTAGCTGTTTCTTTATCAGCTTTTTTCCAATCCTTTTCTGATAAAAATTTTCTCAATTCACTAAAGTCTATACCAACAGAAGAATCTTCTACTAAAGCTTTGAATTTGTCATTCTCGCGAATGCAGCCAAATCGAGCATCATTTTGAATCTTTTCTTGTGTTTCCTTAAGATTTAGATTTAATGCATTCTTTAAGCTCGTGAGTACTTGATCTAAATCCTCAATTAATGCTGCACATGTAGCTTTTGTATACCATGCCTCAAAGTTTTCAGAATCAAGTGTAACAGCTATATCACATGCTTTAACTGCTTCATCGTAACGTCCTAATTCACATAACGATTGGCTCTTACTAAGCCAAGCAGAATAATTATGAGAACTAATTTGAATTGTATGATCATAGGACAAAATAGCTTCTTCATGCTGCCCTAACTTTTGCAACGCATTCCCTTTATTTTGCCACGCTTCAAGATAGCTTCTATCAATATAAATTGCTTTATTAAAGGATTGAATTGCTTCTCTATAAGAATTCAATTCATACAATGCATATCCTTTCAAGTTCCAAGCAATTGCAGAGATAGGATTAAGTTCAATTGCGCGATCGCAACTTGTAATTGCTTCTTTATAATTCTTGTTCCATAAATACTCAATAGACTTCTTACATAAATCTTCTGCCTGGTGAAGGATTGAGTAAGAAGTTAATTGAATATTTTGAGCTTGAAGAATTAGCTGAGAAATCATATCATATGCAACTCTTCTTACAGACTCCCACTCTTGATAGACCTTCTCTCTAGCTTTTTCATATTTCTCAAGAATTATTTGATTCTCTTGCTTTTGTTTATCACTATCAAAAAAAACATTTACACCACCTATTGCTGCTCCAATAAGACCTCCACCTCGTATAAAGTTATTGAATGCACCTTTGCCTACCTCAATTAATGTATCTTTTTCTGAAAAATCAGTTTCTAATAAATTCTGCGTGGCTTTATGAAGTTGCTTAATGGCTGAATTTACACCCGAAAAATCACTACTAGAAATTCCAAAGAAAAGAGCAGAAATTTTATTTCTATCAAGCTCAAAATTAAACGTATCTACCAAGGTTGTTATTTTATTTTCCAACTTACTAAAAACTGCTCTTAAATCAATTTCTAAATCATCTAAAAAGTCTTCTGCGACTTCATGAATGGTTTTTTCATCTTCCTCTTCAAGTCTATTAAGAATAGGTTCATTAAAACTGGCTCTCAGTGTTTCATAAATTTGATTCGAGATTTGTTCTATGTCTGCTTCTACACCTGAATTTATATCCTTGGATAAAACTGTATCTATCTCATGTGAAGCGGAGCCATGAGAATCACTGGATGTCTTACTTCCACTTGAGATTAAGATAATCTCTTGATGCCACTCTGGGAAATCTTCACCTATTTGCTTACCATATACTTTTGCCTTGTCGATTTCCGTAATGCCCAGTTTGTTTAAGCCGTCTTGAATAAAGGTGATACAAGCTTGCTTTGATGGAAGTTTTGCTGCTTCTAATAAAATCTGCAAATAATGATCCTTAAGAGCAACTTTGGCAGTGATGCCTTTGGGTTGCAGTTGGCGATTCATCAGAGCTGCGATCGCCTTGGGGTTGCCTTGCTTAGCGAGTTCTAGCAGATTAGGTTGTGTCATAAGAATAGAGTTTGCAGTGTAGCGAACGGTAGGATACCTATTTCAGTATTCCCAGAGAAAATCTTGCAATCTATAGTGGTCTTTTGCGTTGTGCAACCCTATACCTATCTACTCAATTTCCTACAGTTACCAGGAAAAATTCGAGGTGAGGGTAAAAACTCCCGGCATAAGCCAGGAATGATGCGATCGCCATCAATTAAAAAGAAAACCCGATATCTCTACCGGGTTCAAAATTGCTCAAACTTAACTAGGTAAGCTATCCAACTTGATTAATCCGTTTAGTCAAAATCCGCATCACCTCATCAGGATTGACTGTAGGTAGAGGTCTAGACCATTCAAACGGTTCAGCGTAGCCTAACTGATACTGAACCATAATGTAGTTCTCAACCACCCTTGCAGACCCTACAGCGATCACACGCAGCAAATCAGGATTGGCTTGATCGCGTAAGTCTAAAAACGTTTGCTCAGTTGTCATAATTCTGACACTCCAGATAGTTTAACTATCCAAACTCAGCCACCCGAACGCATGACAAGTAGGAGTGGCTAGTGGAGTGTAAAATCCTTCTAGCCTCCCGACTGCCTAGACCAGTTTGGGGGTTAGTTCCTTGTGGGTGTTGCCGCATCCTCAAGGAACGCTTTGTTTTGGACTGTTTAGAAATTAACTCAGAGCAAGGTAGGAGTCAATATACGATTTTGGTATATCCCAAAATAGAATGTAGGCTTCCCCTATGGGAGCTTCAACACATTCAGAGGAATACCAGGAATTCTTGAAGCGGTTGCGATCGGCAAGGCTTGAAGCAGGATTGACACAAGCAGAAGTAGCCAAGCGATTAGGGCAACCACAGCCGTATGTCTCTAAATGCGAATCTGGAGAGAGGCGTGTCGATGTTGTAGAGCTTGCTCAATTCGCTACCATTTACAACAAGCCAATAGATTACTTTGTATGGGCGATACTGGATTCGAACCAGTGACCCCTTCCGTGTGAAGGAAGTGCGCTACCACTGTGCTAATCGCCCAAGGTTCTCTATTCTACACATAGATTGGGGATGTCGTTCAAGATTTACAGATAATACTGAAAGTGACTGCCAGTCTGCTTCAGCAAACTTCATCCCATCAACCGCACTTCAGCGGGTGGGTTAGAGCGAAGGCTTACACCGCTGGTCTATCAGGGACAAACTCAAACCCTGTGATCAATTGCAGTGTGCCGGGTTGCCAGGGTTCATCACCCTGTTGCAGGTTAATGTCAGTGCCATCCAGCAGGAGTTGAATTTCAGGGGTAGCGTGCTGAATATCATGCATTACCTGATGAGTGAGTCGTTGAACCAGTGTAGGATGTTGGCACCACTGGGTTTGATGGGATTGCGCGATCGCATCCTCTGCCAGAAATTGAGAATTCACAGGAGAGGTTCGTCCTGTCACCAGATCCAGTTGCCAATCGAGCTCAGGAGTTTGCAATTTCAGGTTGACCGCCAGACGTAAAGTCCCGGTTTGCCACGATTGCGTAGGTTGCAATACCTGGGCTGCAATGCCTGCCATCAGTTGCATAATCTCATGTGCTCCTCGGCTAACACACCAGAGCAGCCGCAAATTTAACTGGCTTAATCCCCAGATCTGGTGAGGAATGTTGCGACTGGCAAGCGTAGAAGATTGGTGTAACTGGTTGGTGATGATTAAACCAGCTTCCACAACATCTGCAATCGATGAAGTAGGGGACAGATGAACCGCGTCATGGGTACGTGAGGTTTGTAGGTGAGTCAGGATAGCGTCTAAATGTTGTTGATTGACGATCGCTGAATATTGGCTAGACCAGTTGGTATCTGTGAATTGGATCAGCGGCTTGAGTGAATTTGTGGAAGAGGATGGCACAGGTGGCTCAGATTCAGGACTGTCTGTTTGCTCATCTGGTGTTGCCGATGAGGAGTTCAGAGCCGTGTCTTGAGATGACTTGGAGGTGCCTACGGTGGGCATGAACTCTAACCCGAATTGCAGTTGCAACAGACCTGCTTGCCAGTCGTCTTGCGGCATTAACAGCGTCGTCTGGATACCTGTCACAAAGGGGCAAAGCACTGGAGTAGCTCGTTGGATCTGTTGCATCACTTGCTGCACAAGTTCTCCTGCCACAAGCGGGGAACTGGGGCTGAGGGTTGTACTTTGAATTTGAGCGTCTGGTGACAGGTGAGGTTGGCAGGGTTGAAGTGTCACGAGATCTAACGCCCAATTCAAATCGGGGCTATCAAATTGCAGAGCGATCGCCAATCGCAATATACCTGTTTGCCACTCTTGATCGGGCTGAGCAATCTGCACCTCGACTCCTTCCATGAGCTGCATCACTTCATAACTGCTACGGGCGATCGCCCACAACAACCAGGGAGTCAGGTCAGTGATGGAACAGTAGTCCTGCTGCAAAAACTGAGCGATCGCAGGAGTGGCATCTGTAGCATGAGGTGTGGGTTGAATCGATTGCTGTTGCAACGCATCCAGCAGGTCATACGCTTCTTCAGTGACGTAGGGAAACAGATTTTCTGGAGTCTGGGGAAGATCGGCAGACCATCCACTGTGGGGCGATCGCAATTCACCAATGACATCCACCAATCGCTGCATTGCGCCTAACACGGTTTCAGGAGTGGCAGCCATTGTCGCGGGTTGCGCCACATCTACCAGTTGAATTAACGTTTGACGAATCGCCGCTGCATTAAAGAGCGGGGGTGCCGGAACAGCAGGTTGTAGAGATCCCTCAACAAAGGAATCGGTTTGCATGTCTATGACCCCCAACTCAGAAGTATCGGTCGGTGCAGCAGAATCAGATTGCAAATCGACGGTCAATATCATGGCAACAGGAGAGCATTACTACAAGTGAATACACGGTGAAAAGATCACGGAATATCCCATAGAATGCCCAGTTAACCTCCGACTACACCATTCTGTTACAACACGGTCACAACACGGCTTCAGTTTGTAAACACTGCTCCAGATCTAATTGAGTCAAGCGTTGATAGGCTCGATCAATGGCTCGTTGACCTCGTAAAAAGCCCGTGTTGGCACCAGGGCAAATATAACTCAGGGTTTCTGGGCTAAATTCCTGGAGCGATCGCTGAATGCTTTGAATCTGTCGTCTCCAGTGGAAGGTTTTGGCAAACCGCAGTGGCACTGGATCACCTTTTTGGTCAGGCAGCAGGTGTCGCCCCGAAAACAACACTCCCCCAAAGCTGCTGTAATACAAACAAGAGGAACCGGGTGAATGACCGGATGTCCAGAAGGCATGACACATCCGGTTAAACTCGAAGGTCTGCTGAAACGCAGTGACTTTCACCTCTGGCAGCAAGTATGCCTCTTGCTCCTGGATGACCACCTCACAGCCAAACTCCTCCTGAATTGGACGGACTTTGCCGATGCCGCCTCGATGGGTGATGAATAACCAGCGAATGCCACCCTGTTCGTGTAGAAAAGTGCGGGTCACGGCATCCCAGGGAGGACAGTCGATCAATAAATTATCTGACGGTGCTTCTGGCTGGGCTTTGACCAGATAGGCAGTCGCGCCCAGGGTGTCGCGATTGGGCGGAAAGGCAAAGATTGAATTGTCGGGGGTGTCAAAGACAGGACGGGGAGGTTTGCCATCGAGTGATGGGTTGCTGTCCATAGGATGAGTTGCGAGATTGGATGAATTAGCAGTAAGATTATAGACTGTGTCAATTTAGGACAAACGAAGGCACGATCATGCCCAAACTAAAAACTCGCAAGGCTGCTGCTAAGCGGTTCCGTCGTAGCGGAAGCGGTAAAATTATGCGCCGCAAAGCATTCCGGAATCACCTATTGCAGCACAAGACCTCCACTCGCAAGCGTCGCCTTGCCCAACCCGCCTTGGTACACGAACGCGATGCTGAGAATGTAGAGCTGATGCTCCCCTACTTGTAGGTTTTTCTGCAAGCTTCTTCGCAAATGATTGGGACGCAGTGCCCTTTGACGGTTCGCTGTAGTGTATTGATTAACAAGGAAGTGCTCAAATGACTCGGGTTAAGCGCGGCAACGTCGCACGCAAACGCCGCAAAAAAATTCTCAAATTAGCAAAAGGGTTCCGGGGTTCTCACTCTCGGCTCTTTCGGACGGCTAACCAGCAGGTAATGAAGGCATTGCGGAATGCCTATCGCGATCGCCGCAAGCGGAAGCGTGATTTTCGTCGCCTCTGGATTGCTCGGATTAACGCCGCTGCACGTCAGCACGGTATGAGCTACAGCCAATTGCTCGGCAACTTGAAAAAGGCAAATGTGCTGATTAATCGCAAGATGTTGGCACAAATGGCGGTGCTCGATCCCGCAGGTTTTGGCAAAGTAGTGGAAGTTGCTCGTCAAGCAAGATAAGCTATTCGACGTATCTAATCCATTTCATTCAGGTTTAGAACGTCCATGCTCAATTGCAAACTGAAATCAATGTTAGGGGTGTGGCGTAGTCATGCCCCTAATTTTGCTAAGTACGGCTATTCACAGATAGGGTTTGGAAAGAAAATCAGGGGTATGGGGGGGCTGCGTCCCCAGCCAGGGGTTCCACCCCTGCAACCCAAATTCCCACCCCTATTTACGACGAGTTGTACTAAGCATGTTGCCAGATATGCTGCAATTGGTTGGCTCACGCTGACGGTCAGTTTAACACCCGTGACGGGTGCTCCTGTCCAGGCAGCAGAACTGGAGGAAATTCGCGAACGGGGTTATCTGATCGTAGCGGTGAAGGATAACCTGCGTCCGTTGGGGTTTCGAGGCGAATCCGGACAACTCGAAGGTCTGGAAATTGATATTGCCCGCCGCTTAGCCGAAGCGTTATTGGGGCAATCGGATGCCATTACGTTTGTGCCAGTCAGCAATCAAGAACGGCTCTCTAGCTTGTTGGAGGGGGAGGTGGATCTGGTGATTGCCAGAATGGGCGTGACTGGGTCGCGTGCTCGTCTGGTGGATTTTAGTTTGCCTTATTACGTCGATGGCACGGCGTTTGTTACCCGTGATCCCTCTGTACAAGATATTTCTGACCTGGGCAGACAGCGCATTGCGGTGTTGAATGGATCTACCTCGATTCCCAGTGTGCGATCGCTCCTTCCGTTAGCGGAGTTGGTAGGGGTTGACTCCTACCAGGCTGCACTGGAACTGCTGGAGTCGAGACAGGTCGATACCTTTGCGGCAGATGCGAGTGTGTTGACCGGATGGGTGCAGCAATATCCCGGCTATCGCCTATTACCCACGCTGATCTCAGCAGAAACGCTTTGTGTTGCTATGCCCAGGGGGTTGCAATATGACCCACTCAGGCAGCAAGTGAATGATGCGATCGCCCAGTGGTATGAGAGTGGGTGGTTGATCGAGCGAATTAACTTCTGGGGATTGCCGCGATAACAGGTGAGAAGTGGGGAATGGGGAGTAGGGAATGGTTCTTCCAAATTCCCCACATTGCGTTTTATAGCCGTAGCCACATTCGACAGGGCGGAGGCAAGTCAGGAAGCTTTCCCAGCACCAGGGTTTGAGATATTGGCTTTGCCTTAAGCTTTTTGACCAAAGCTATATTTTCGGGTAGTGCTAGAGAGGCAGGATGATGGGATGGTGGGAGGGCGTGAAAGGCTTACTCTCACACTCTCACCTGATTATTCCCCAGCCTTGCCTAAACTAGGACTACCTATTTTCGTTTCTCTTCCTTCTTTTTTCGCGTTTCTTTTTTCTACAGCACCAGGCTCAAGCCCCGGTCAGCCGTTGCTGCCAGGATGTCTTCAATTTGAGTGGGGGTGAGATCGGGGTTTGCGCTGAGCATCAGTGCTACGACTCCGGCAACGTGGGGAGTTGCCATGGAGGTGCCGCTGTCGTAGAAGTAGCTGTTGCCGGGGATAGTCGATCGAATATCAAAACCCGGAGCCACAAAGAAGGCAGATGGGCTGTTGCCAGCGGGGTTTGAGAAGCTATTGACCTGTCGCCGACTGGTGACGGAGCCAACGGAGATGCCCAGACGGTTTGCACCAATGAAGGTTGTGTATTTTTGCGATCGCGTTGCCCCCAGAGCTTGACGCTCATTCCCGGCAGCCACCACGACCACTACGCCCTTCTGCCGTGCCAGTCTCAGAGCCGCCTGCACGTTAGGGCTGAGGGGTCCACCTGTAAAGCGTCCCAGGCTCATGTTGATCACGTCTGCTCCATTTTCAACCGCATAACGGATGCCCTGAGCTACGCCATCATCCGTACCGCCTTCGCTGCTCAAGACACGAACAGGCATGATGCGGGCGTTATAGGCAACACCTGTCACCCCTAAACCTTCCTTGGAAGCGGCGATCGTTCCGGCTACGTGGGTGCCGTGTCCGCCCAGATCATCAGGATCGTTATTGTTATCGATGAAGTTCCAACCCCGCACATCGTCTACAAACCCGTTGCGATCGTCGTCCACACCGTTATCCGGAATTTCGTCAGCATTGTTCCAAATGTTGTTGCTCAAGGCAGGATGACTATAGTCCACACCCTCATCTAAAACAGCAACGGTAACACCCTGTCCGGTAAAGCCCTGTGCCCATACTTCCGGTGCTTTGATTAAATCGAGTCCCCAGCGAGTCCCATCCAGGTTGGTCACGTCTGGAAATTCACTTTTGCCTGCGGCACGTGCAACGGCAGCCGTGGCATTGATCAACCCGTGCCCCCAAAAGAAGTTGAACTGTTGTGTAGACCGAGGGGTAAACCGTTCTGTGCTGAGTCGATAGTCGCCAATCTCGCGGGTGAAGGCACTGGTGACTCGCACTAGATAGCGTACTCCGGGACGAACCGTGAATGTTAAAGCAACCCCACTTGAGCGAATGAGTCGCCCTGTCCGGGCGTTGATCAGTTGTAAGGTTGGGGTAAAGTCGGGCGTACTCAAGCGAACGTGAACTTGCTGCCCTGCTTTTACACGGGTCAACCGATAGTCATCTGAGAAGAGGTCGATGCCCTCACCCAGTGGATTAAGGCGATCGGATGTGCTCAAGCTGCCCCGCAACTGCTGATTGCCCCGCAAAACGCGTGTGGGTCTGAGGGGCGTTGTGGGACGAATATCCGACTGTGTCTTTAAAGCAGCATGTCTCAGGGATTGGGCTGTAGCGGAGCGAGGGGCAGCAAAGGCGGAATGCAACTGACCAGAACGAGACGGTGCCATTGCGTAAACTGCATTTCTCAGGTCAGTTTGAGCTAGTTGGCGGTGCGAAGCTGTTGCCCCTCCAGGGTAATCGCCACTAAATAACACCTTGGATTACTCCTTAAATTAAATGAGTTGATAGAACTGAGTACGGTTGGAATTGACAGTGGTGATCAATCAAAGTTTGAGCTTGAACAGGGGTCAAATGGAATTCGCAAAGCGATCGCCTCGAAATTGTTAGACTGAAGCAATCGGATGACGAACAACGCCGGATCGTAACCTTCCGTTTTATAACAGCTTTGGCAGGGTGAGCGGCAACAGTAGTGTTACAACCGTAACCATTTCTTCGCATTGGGTAGAGAAATTAGGACAAATTTCATCTCCAACTGCAAGAGTGCTAGCAAATCGAGGTATGACCTTGAAGCAAAGGGAAGTTGTGACTGATAATGGTTCGATACAATCCTTGATATCCTTCACCCTTAATTGGCGATCGTGACAGAACCAGGAAGCTATAAAGATACGGTTAATTTGCCCAAAACTGCCTTTGATATGCGGGCAAATGCAGTAAAGCGGGAGCCAGAACTGCAAACGTTTTGGCGTGACAATCAGATTTACGAAAAATTGTCACAAACTAACCCTAAAGAACCGTTTATTCTCCATGACGGACCTCCCTACGCCAACGGTCCCTTACATATTGGTCACGCTCTCAACAAAACCCTGAAGGACATTATTAACAAATACCAGCTCTTGCAGGGGCGTAGAGTACGCTACGTCCCCGGTTGGGACTGCCATGGGCTACCCATTGAGTTGAAGGTGTTGCAAGCCATGAAGCCTGCCGAGCGGGAAAAGTTAACCCCGATCGAGTTGCGACGACGGGCTAAAACCTGGGCACTGGAGCAGCAACAGCAACAGGCAGAGAGCTTCAAGCGGTATGGCATCTGGGGCGATTGGGAACACCCCTATCTCACCCTGACATCTGACTATGAAGCGGCTCAAATTGGTGTGTTTGGGCAAATGGTGCTGAAGGGCTACATCTATCGGGGGCTAAAACCTGTTCACTGGAGTCCCAGTTCTAAGACGGCTCTAGCAGAGGCAGAACTGGAATATCCAGAAGGTCACACCTCTCGCAGCATCTATGCGGCGTTTTCGATGGTGAGTCTGTCGGATGCTGCCAAGCCTGCGCTAGAAGCCTACTTGCCTGAACTGGGTGTTGCCATCTGGACGACGACTCCCTGGACGATTCCGGCAAACATGGCGGTAGCTGTGAACCCAGACCTGACCTATGCCGTTGTTGAAGTAGCAGGTTTTGGAGAACTAGCGCATCCCTTCCGTTACTTGATTGTGGCGCAAGATTTAGTAGAGCGGTTGTCCCAAGTCTTCGCAACCGGATTGACGGTTAAAGCAACTTTGTCTGGGAAAGACCTGGAATATTCCACGTACCGCCATCCACTGTTCGATCGCGAAAGCCCGATTGTTATTGGTGGCGATTACGTTACAACCGAGTCGGGTACAGGTCTGGTTCACACGGCTCCCGGACATGGCGAAGACGACTTTAGGGTGGGTATGCAGTACGACTTGCCCGTTTTGTCTCCGGTTGATGATAATGGCGTTTTCACCGAAGAAGCCGGACCTTTTCAGGGACTTAATGTTTTGAAAGATGCTAATCCAGCCATCATTCAAGCGTTAACGGAGGCAAAATCGCTGCTCAAAGAAGAGGATTATGTTCACCGCTACCCGTATGATTGGCGGACGAAACAACCCACGATTTTTCGTGCAACAGAGCAGTGGTTTGCATCGGTTGAAGGCTTCCGGGAAGAGGCGTTGGAGGCAATTAAGCAAGTCCGCTGGATTCCAGAACAGGGTGAAAACCGGATTACCGCGATGGTGGCTGAGCGATCGGACTGGTGTATCTCGCGTCAGCGCAGTTGGGGGGTGCCGATCCCCGTGTTTTATGATGAGGCAACCGGAGAGCCCTTGCTGAATGAGGAAACTATTTCCCATGTGCAGCGCATCTTCGCTGAAAAGGGCTCGGATGCCTGGTGGGAGTTGCCTGTAGAGGAACTGTTGCCGGAAGCCTATCGCAACAATGGGCACAGCTACCGCAAGGGAATGGATACGATGGATGTCTGGTTTGACTCTGGCTCATCGTGGGCAGCCGTCGCCAAGCAGCGCGAAGGGATGGAATATCCAGTGGATTTGTATTTGGAGGGATCAGACCAGCACCGGGGATGGTTCCAATCCAGCCTGTTGACTAGCGTGGCAACCAATGGCTGTGCACCTTACAAAACGGTGTTGACTCATGGCTTTGCGCTAGATGAGCAGGGTCGCAAGATGAGCAAATCACTGGGGAACGTGGTTGATCCGGCAGTGGTGATCGAAGGAGGGAAGAACCAGAAAGAAGACCCACCGTATGGTGCAGATGTGCTGCGGTTGTGGGTGTCTTCGGTGGACTATTCCTCCGATGTGCCGTTGGGCAAGAGCATCCTCAAACAGTTGTCGGATGTCTACCGCAAGATTCGCAATACTGCTCGATTCCTGTTGGGTAACTTGCATGACTTTGACCCAGCCCAACATGCGGTTCCCTACGATCAATTGCCGGAACTCGATCGCTACATGCTATACCGCATGACGGAGGTGTTTGCTGAAGTGACGGAGGCATTTGAGACGTTTGAGTTCTTCCGATTCTTCCAGACCATCCAAAACTTTTGCGTGGTGGATCTGTCAAACTTCTATCTGGATATTGCGAAGGATCGGTTGTACATCAGCGCAGAGGATACAGCCCGACGACGCAGTTGCCAAACGGTGTTATCAGTGGCGATCGAAAACCTGGCACGGGCGATCGCCCCAGTTCTGTCTCACTTAGCGGAAGACATCTGGCAATATCTGCCCTACCAAACTCCCTACAAATCCGTGTTTGAGTCGGGTTGGGTAAAGCTGGAGGACGGTTGGAAACAACCAGAATTGGGAGCAACCTGGCAAAAGCTGCGTATGGTTCGGACAGAAGTCAACAAGGTGTTTGAGCAAGCTAGAGCCGAGAAGGCGATCGGGTCTTCTCTGGAGGCAAAGGTACGGCTCTATGTCGCGGATGCTGGATTGCAGAATAAGCTGCGATCGCTCAATCCTGCGGATAGTCTCAGTGGTAATCGGGTGGATGAGTTGCGCTATCTCTTACTTGCCTCTCAGGTGGAATTGCTCGATTCCCCTGCTGCTTTGGATGGCGTGAAATATAGCTCCAAAACGGAGGGATTGGCGATCGGGGTCGTTGAAGCAGAGGGCAAAAAGTGCGATCGCTGCTGGAACTACTCCACTCATGTCGGTGAGTCGGCAGATCATCCGTTGCTCTGTGAGCGGTGTGTCGAGGCACTCATCGGACGGTTCTAAGGGCTAGAAGATTGTTCCAGTTCATTTCTGAGCCAATTTGCCCCTGTCCGTGCTAAAGCTACCGTGTATACACATCTCTGTTTTTCAATGAGGCACTTGGTTACTTCAATGAGTTTGAAAACCAGGCTCTCCCCCAAACCCCCGATTGGAGGACGCCACTGCCTCCCCCAAACCCCCTAGCAGAAGGTGTTTCGGTTAACCTAAAAGTGCGCTTCGCATCGGTTCTAAGTACGGGTATTTCTAGTCGTGGCAAGATGCCGCGAGGACTCAAAGTCCCCCAATTTTGGGGGATTTAGGGGTTTGAGAGGACTTGTATAAACATGGTAGCCGCATTGGAAAGGGGCTTTGATTAGGAATTAGGTTCAGAAAAACCCGGTTTACGAGGTGTCACATTGGAGGAACTCATCCATCACCCAGTTGGTCAAAATAGATACAGGGTCGAATGAATCTTGTATCGAATTCCCCTATATATGGCTATGAATACGACATTACGGTTAACTTTTAACAAAATTGCTCAACACGCTCGTGCGATCGCTGCGGCTACGGTGTTGCTTGGAGTCGGTGCATTGCCTGCGCTGGCACAGTCGGCTAACTTTGACTCAATCGCGATCGCCCCTGGATTTTCGGCAGCAGCAGGAGCGGCTCAAGGGTATACAGGTGGGTCGTTTTCGCTGTCCTCCTTGGCAAATCGTGACAGTAGTGGGAATCTGTGCCTAGGCTTTAGTGCCTCCTCCACCCCTGATCACCTGTTGGTGTTAGAGCAAAACTTTGGTAGCCTCACCCTCCAAGTTGACAGTGGAGGCAATGACACGACGTTGGCGATTCAAGGACCAGACGGTAGAATCTTGTGTGGTGATGACACTGGGCGCAATAAAGATGCCAGCATTCAAGCGGGTGGCTTGTCCGCAGGAACCTATCGGGTCTGGGTTGGCTCCTTTGACTCAGGAGCCCGCTACAACTACACACTACGAGCACAGCAGTAGTCAATGGCGGTGACGTTAGCTCCCTGGCGGTCGGCGATCGCTCGTGCGCTTCATCGCAACCGTTCGTTGGTGTATGCTCGGTATCTGCAATTGGCAACGGTGCGATCGGACGGACGACCCGCCAATCGTACCGTGGTCTTTCGAGGTTTCTTAGACAACACCAATCAACTCAAATTCATCACCGACGATCGCAGCGAAAAAGCTTTACAGATTCCGCAAAACGCTTGGGGTGAGGTGTGCTGGTACTTTCCCAATACCCGCGAACAGTTTCGTTTGCTGGGGCAACTGAGCCTGATTGATGAGAAGAACTCGGATGCAACCCTGCGTCAGGCACGACAGAGACAATGGCAAGAATTGTCAGATGCTGCACGAACACAATTTGCCTGGGCTGATCCCGGTAAACTCCGTTCACCCGATGATCCCTTCACGCCACCATCCCCAGACGCTTCCAGTCCACTGTCCAATTTTTTGCTTGTACTGCTTGACCCAATTCAGGTGGATCATCTGGAGTTGAGAGGCGAGCCGCAAAACCGCTCTATTTATCGGCAGATTAACAATGAGTGGATGGTAGATGCTGTGAATCCTTGATGGGAGCAGGGAGTGGGGAGATAGCTTTGAGCTTCGCTTTTGGGATTTGCGAGCGTATGAGTTGATTTTGCGACGTGCCGTTGATAATGGTGAACGGTTTCATATTGGGGTTGGGTGAATTGTGCCTATGAGGCAGCGATCGCGAAAATTGCCCAAGTCGCACGACAGGAAACCTACAGGCACAAACTCCCTACCGTACCTAATCAGGAGGGCGAGATAGGTGAAGCTGTTACCTACAAACCGTTTGTGGGTTAGCTCTAGATGCCAGAGCCGTTCAAAAATTCCTCAATGACCTTGTCACGGAGACGACAGGCAGTAGCGTGATCGAATTCTGGTTCATTGGCGATCGCTTCGGCTTCATCTGAACCGGAAACCGATACCAGAATGGGTTCAGGCAATGGCTGAGGCTTCGCAGGTTGCAATACCTTTAACTGCTGTTCCAGTGCTTCGA
This sequence comes from Oscillatoria sp. FACHB-1407, assembly GCF_014697545.1. Taxonomy (GTDB): domain Bacteria; phylum Cyanobacteriota; class Cyanobacteriia; order Elainellales; family Elainellaceae; genus FACHB-1407. Next base: position 255,033 of record NZ_JACJSA010000003.1, read on the forward strand.
TGCGATCGACCAAGGCGCGAATCACCTGCGCCTCTGAGTCAGGCAGTCTGCCGTGTTCCAGGGGACCGACTCGCTCCCCAGAACGGTAAACAATCCGTCCGGGTACGCCGACCACGGTGCAATCAGAAGGTACATCGCGCAAGACAACCGAGCCTGCCCCAATGCGAACATTATCACCAATTTGCAGATTGCCTAAAACCTTGGCTCCAGCCCCGACAACTACATTTTCGCCCAGGGTAGGGTGACGTTTGCCACTCTGTTTACCCGTTCCACCGAGCGTAACCCCTTGATAAATCAGAGCATAGTTGCCAACGATCGCCGTTTCTCCGATGACAACGCCCATACCATGGTCAATGAAAACACCACACCCGATCGCTGCGCCAGGGTGAATCTCAATCCCTGTGAGAAAGCGGGCGATGTGAGAGATCAAACGGGGAATAAATGGCATTCGCCAGCGATAAAGCTGGTGAGCGAAACGATGAAACAGCAACGCCTGAAGACCAGGGTAGCAAAATAACACCTCTAACCAATTGCGGGCAGCAGGGTCGCGATCAAAGATGATGCGAAAGTCAGCAATCAGGGTACTCAGCACAGGCAGTTCCCGTTGGTAACGTCAACCAAACACGATCTTTATCAAACCAAACACTATCTTAACGTTAGATTTACCCGGTTGATTCACCCATTGGAGTCACCCATCAAATTTCTATTCCCAGGCAGATAATTCAGCTGTCCAGGTTTGCATCAAGGTATTGACCTGAGTGCGACGGGCTTCAAAGGTTGCCGCAATCCAAATGAAAATTAACCCCAATACAATGCCCACTGCCCACAGCAACGCAGAGTAATTGCTGACAAACAGCCACAACAGCCGCAACACTCGAATGACAAATGTGGCAGTGCCGACGTAGAGAAATGCCCGCACTCGCAGCACGATCCCCAATAAAATCAGCCCGACACTCAGCCCTAATGTGAGCAGTGCAAACACGATCGCGGTAGGTTGTGGTTCGATCTCAGCTTGATATAGAGCGGTCAGGCAGATCAGACCCGTTGCTAATAGCCGCAGCAAGTGTCGATTTTCGCGATCGTCCTGCGCTTGCAACTCCGGGTCAATCTGCACCACATAGAGCACTGAACAACCGACCACGGTACTGATCCATATCGGTTCCGACCACCCCTGCTCGTTGAGATATCGCAGCACTGCCCAATCGAGGAGGAGAACACTGACATAGCTGAGCCGCAACTGCCCGTTTGCTTTGGCTAACCAGGCATAAAACGCGCCCACAATCAGGAGTGTTTGCAGGGCAATTCCCCAAAATGTGAGAACAGTGGTTATGGCTGGAATCGCTCCTGTGGACTGCTTCCAGGGATCAGGCGACCAGCCCCACCGCTCCCACGGTAAGGGATGTAGGAGGAGACAGAGAGCGGCAGCGATCGCCCCTCCCCAGGTCAATAGAATCTGGGGATCAGGCAACAGGCGATGAAGAGCATAGGCGATGACAAGAGTCGCTTCGATGATGCCTGCATATGTCCAAGCTTCGGGAGAAGGGGAGTGGGAAGGGGCGCGATTAATCGTAGAGGGAGAAGGGACGCGATTAATCGTAGAGGGAGAAGGGACGCGATTAATCGCGTCTGTACTAGCGTGTAGAGATTGGGAAGAGACGCGATCAATTGTGTCTGTCCTAAAGTAGCGGTTGCCGTTTGCCAGAGCGTAGGCAGATAGGGTGATTGAGACACTTAGCCAGAGGAAGAATCCGGTTTCACTCAAAGAGGAGAATACCGCGAGGAGGGCTAACCCACTGCCGAGCAGCCAATGCACGTCAGCAATGGTACTCAATCCTTTGCGGTCAAGATGTAGATAGGGCAGCAGCCATCGACTCAAGAGGCGATCGCCCACCGCAATCAGCAGGGCTAAACCTGCGAGTAGAGTAATGCCATCCCCTGCGTTGCCTCCTTCGGCTTGCAGGAGTTGATAAACCAGCAACTCATACAAGGCGATCGACACGCCCGCCAGTGCAACATAGGTGATCGGCTGTAGAAATGGTTGTCGTCGTCCTACCCCAACCCAGATGAGAGCAGCCGCCAGGGTATAGAGCCCGGTGAATTCGCTGTAGGTGGAGTGGGATAGAATCAGCCCCAAAACGCCGTAGGTGAGGGGAATGGCGTGCCAACTGGTTTGATAGGAATCTCGACGAAATATCACCCACCCGTCTCCGGCTAATTGGGTGACGAATCCCAATGCCAGCGTGGCGATCGCCAGAGACGTAACTGTTGCAGAGGGATTGACAAGCAGCAGCACCCCCGCAACCCACAACTCCACTGCCCATGCCAACCCCCACAACACGAATTGGGTGGATTGTTGCCAGAGCCGATAGCCCAACGCCAATGTTGTCAGCCCTGCTGCCCAGACAAACAGCCCTGTGACCGTTTCAAACTCCGTGTAGAAACTAGCTGCGTAGGACGTCAGGATCAGCAGCAGCACACTACATAACCCGATCGCCCATGTATCTGTGGCGATCGCATATAGCGTATGCATGGGGGTGGAACGGCGTTTGAGCCAACCTCGCAGGAGCCACAAGCCTGTCAGCAAGCCTGCCATAATCACCATCACCCACTGTGCTGTGAGTTGGGTAGAGAATTCCTGGTAGATCCAGGTGCTGATAAAGCCCAGCCCAAAACCCACCGTGAGAATCGCCAACACGAGCGATCGCAAGTGCCGTGAGTTGACCCAGAGTAATAGCGTGCCAACGCCAAACGTAATGATTTGTGGTGGCAGAGAATTGAGGAGAAACAACTGCAAGACCAGCGCGGGAACCGTCAGCCATGCCGCGATTTGGGGCTGTACGGCTAATGGACGAACCGCCACAACCGTCAGCATGATAGGAACCGCTAACCCGATCAGATTCCAAGACGTTGAGGGATCACCTGCCCAAAGTAATGGATACGCCAGTGCGGCTAAAATCAGTCCCGCATACCAGGCACTTTGTCGCCACAGCAACGCAATCGGCAAGACGCTGACAATCCATTCCCCTACCATTAGCGTTAACAGGATGGCTGCTCCACCGATTTCGTTCAAAGCTGGGAACAACGTATCGATCCAGGAGAGCACCGCTGCCAGCCCGATTGCATGGGTAAAGTAGACGCCAAATCGACCCGCAGGGCGATCGCGAATCACCGCTACTAAACTCAGGGTTGCGATCAACAAATTGAGCGATCGCACCAGGGGCACTGCCCAACTCAGCAGCACCATCAGGCTCCCTAAAATCAACGCCATGATCTCGGTATGCGTTGCTAACGGCGGGTGTTGCTGTCGTCGCAACCAGATAGCAAAGCCAATCATGCCAACGACGTAGACAAAACCACCCAAACTGGCTAATTCTGCGGCGGTTACATTGTCGGCGATCGCACTAGCCGCGATGAGGATGCCCTGTCGCCAGTTAAACGGCAGCACGAACCACAGCAACCAAAACGCCTGAAAGCCCACGAATATCAGAGCAGTTAACTCACTGCGTCGCCAAAATCGTTGCAGGTTGCGCCAGAGTAGCCCTAGACCCAAACCGCTGACTGCGATCGCCTGCCAGGGAGGTTCTTCGCTGACGGAGACTAGCCAACCCAACACCAGCAATGCGGCTCCCACCCGTCCCAAAATGAGTTGATTGGGCATGGGACGGGAGAGCCGATTGAGCAACCAACCACAAATGCCAAATGCCAATCCTAATTGGCTGGGAGGCACCTGCCCAGCAAAGATAGCTCGACCAATCAGCAGCAAAACAGCAAAGGCGATGGCAATTCTGGCTAAGGGAAATGGAGGAGGGGTTTCTGGGGTAGCAGAAGATGCTTCTGAGGATTGCGATCGCAGCAAACAAAAAGCTGTTCCAACGGTGCCCAAATAGGTTGCCATCAGTGGCACGACCGACCAACCCCAGCCCCAATGCAAGACACTCAGGGCGATCGCATTGCCAATGAGCAACATCGAAGTTGGACGCAAAAGCTGAATTGTGATGACGGTCAGGACTACAGAGGCGATCGCCGCGATTAACACTCCAAGAAAGCTTTGCCCAACTCGCAAGCCATCCATCATCCAAAAGTTGACCGGAATGATTAGCAACGTGGCGATCGACAACATGCGAGCGGTCAGACGCAGTTGCTCTCGTCGTCCGAGCAACACACTGACACCCCAGAAAGCAAGCGTATAGGCGAACAAAATGCCATATTGCCCAACTGGGGGAAAGTTGCGCCACTGCGTCGCCGCCAGAACACCCGACGACACGACAACCAGAAAGACTCCCAGAAACAGCAACCAGATGACGCTGATCTCTGCCACAAAGGATTGCAACAGTTGGGGGATGGGCGAACGACTCGCTGAACGAACTCTGGGAGGATGGGCTGAGGCTGGCTTAGGACTGACCGATTCCGGGGTCGCCACCACAAAATCGGTCGTTGTCCCTGGAGCAATTTGGGTTGCGTCAGTGTCGGTAGAAATAGATGGAAGAGGGACTGATAAATAGGTTTGACACAGATGCCGAATCTGCTTGTCAGATAACAATCCCAATCGCTGCCAAGTGTCTAGCCCCTGGAATAATTTTTCCTGGTCTACGTCAGAGTCTAGATTTAGATCAATTGTGATTCGCATGGCGATCGCAGTTAGGGCTGTTCCTCCTACACCTCATCAGGATCAACGTCCATCGCTCGTAGCCGCTCTGCTAGTTTCTCAGCGCGTCGTTGTTCTTGATCAGCGCGTTCCTTGCCTGTAGGAATTAATCGTCCATCCTGCTGACACCAGCGCAGCCATAACCCTTCAACTCCCTCAAATTCTCCTTCCCAGAGGGTTAAGCCAAGACCGACCGTTTCGAGCCAGACCGATTGCGCCACGTTAAGAATTCGTTCTGTCGTTAATTCGACATACTGCCCTCCCGTCAACGTCCACACTCGTAACAGTGAACCATTCATCTGGTGTAGTTCTTGCAACTGCCGCAGAGGATCAAACACGACATAATAAGCTACCCCGATTTGGGCATAAAGCTGCTTTTTGCGGTTCAGTTCATCACCTTCGCGATTGAAAATGACTTCGATACAAACTTCCGGCATCTTGCCAAACTCCCAGCCAAAGTAGGAGCGGTTTTGCTTTTGGCTCCAATCAGAGGGTACTTGCACCCGCAAACTCAAAAACGCATCTGGCACGATCGGTGGCTGTTTCAGTGGATAGAACAAGCCCACGTTTGTTGCGGCGATGAATGGGGCAGGCACAATTTGGGAACTGTAGAGCGGTTCTACGAGCAGCCGTTGTTGCTTCTCAGACTGAAAGTTATCCACAGGGGTATCGTCTTCGGTGACAATGTGGCTGATATCAGGAATCACCAGATCTGCTGAGGTCAGAGTTTCTTGAGACATAGAACTAGCCAGACATGCAGTAACACCATGCTACTCCGATTTCTCAGTTGACCCCTCGCATCAAACAATTTTGTTATGTTACTCAGTTCTCGGTTAAGGTACAGCGAGAATCCCATCGATTGGCGTTGGATGCTAGGTGATATGAGGTTCTAGGCTAGCAATGCTTCAGGTTTTCTACGTAGCAGAGTGATATTCTAAGTCAATTTTTTCCAACGTTTTTAGCCATTACTTTGCAGGTAAGTAGGAAGTAGCGTAGCGTTATACCGATTTAATGTTTGATTGTGGCAGATCAGTGGGTAGGGGCGTTTCGCGAAACGCCCTTACGGAATCATGTGCAGCGAAGCCAATTCAAATTGGTATTATCAACAGTTCCACCCCTGATGAACACAGATTTTAGAGAGGACATGGAAGATGACAGTATTACGGAGTCAAGAAGGTCAAACCCTACAAGTATTAAGCGATCGCGTCTGCATCAAGCTAAAATCAGCATCCTCGGCTAATCGTATGGCTGTGATGTCTGTCGAGGTTCCTCCCGGTGGCTTTGTACCTCCTCATACCCATGACAAAGAGGAGGAAAGCTATTTTATGCTGGAAGGGACAATGACGATGCAATTAGATAACCAGGAATGGATGCTTGAGCCAGGGGATTTTGTCCATGTCCCTGCAAATACGATCCATGGCTACAGTAACCATTCCGATCAAAGCATTCGATTTCTTGCCTGGAGCGTGGGTGGTGCGGTTGATGAATTTTTCACGGAAATGTCAGAAAACATTCAAACCATGCCTGACGATCTACCCAAAATGCCAGCCATTCTTGAGAAATATGGCATTCAAATGATTGATCCAGCCTGATAGATAGGTTTTAGGGGTCGGGAGAAGTAATTAAAGCTCTTAAAGATGCAGAAACGCGATTAATTGCTCTCCTGTATCCTTTCCTGATCATCGGTGGGTTTTACCCAGTAATAGCTGGCAACGATCGCAATCATCAACCACCACAACGTGCTGACCTGCGGACGATACCACACCGTATCCACCAAACCATGTGCCAGCATTCCCGCCATCGTGGCGATCGCGGCCATTAGCCAGTAGCCTTCGCGATCGGTCGTTTGTCGCATCTGGTGTAGTCGCGACCACCCCTGATTAAACGTCACTAGCAGGAGCCAGAGAAAACAGCCGAAGCCAATAACCCCGGTTTCCACCAGGATTTCTAGAAAAACGGAATAGGCACTCAACGCCGTAAAGCCCGTGCGCTGATAGCGAGGATAGACACTGTTAAAGGCATCATTGCCGGGGCCAATCCCAAGAATGGGGCGATCGCGAATCATGTCTTGCACCGCTGCCCAGACGTTCAGCCGGAAGTTATTGCTGCTGTCTTCGCGCCCCTCAAAGATGCTAAAGAAGCGATCGCGCAGGGGATCGACCGTTGCCACCGCCAGAACAATAAAAGCGGCTGATACACCCAACACAATCGGCAATGCCCAGCGTCGCCAAAACCGAGGCAAATACACGCTCCACCAGCGCACCAGCAAAATCATAGCGGCAAAGGTGGCAACCACCAGACCAATCCACCCACCCCGGCTAAAGGTCAACACCAAACAAGCCGCATTCACCAGACACATCACCACCGCCAACGCTTTCGCTGTCCAGGCTCTCCAGGCAAACACTGCGGCTCCACTAAACACCACCGCCGGAACCAGGTAAGCGGCTAACAAATTAGGGTTGCCTAAGTAGCTATAAACTCGTGTGGTGCCTGCCAGGGTTGACTCCGGATCGACCCAGGTCGCCAGCGCATCTGCCCCAAAAAACCACTGGCGTAACCCTGCCACACTGATGACCAACGCCACGTGCAGGTAGACCGTGATCAAGGTCGAACGCAATCGGGGCGATCGCAACAGTCGCGCTATCAGGGCAAACAAAAGCAAATAGAGCGTTAGCTTAATCAAGCCCTCAACGGCGGCACCTTTGACGGGAGAAAGGGCTGTCGCCATGACTGAGACACCCCAATACAGCAACACCAGCAAATGAATTGGCGTTAACCCCAAACCCGCGTTATCTGAAACCGTCAGCAACACCCAAAAGGCAGCACACGCCAGCAACAGCAAGCCAATCAACGTGGTTGAGGTAAAGGGAGCCAGGACAAAGACGACCAGCACCAGCACTAAAGCCAGCGTATCTGCCCATTGCATCAACCAACTCCCCTGTCGCCAGGACTGCAACAGCCCCACCAACCGATGGACATAGCTGGATTTAACCCACTGTTGAGGGGAGAAGTTAGTTAAGGTGAGTTGTTGCCAGACCGAGTTCATAGGGGTATGGGAGAGAAGGGAGAACTGTTGCCATTAAACCTTATTCAGGCACTAACTCCGTGTTGATTTCATTGACAATCCGTCGCTTCAACTCCACCGACTCCGAGCGAGGCAGCAGATCGAAGACTTGCCGCAACACATCATCAATCTTTTCAAAGGCGATCGCCCCTGTTTCGTTCAACATCACCTTGCCTGATTGGTCAAACACCAGGGTTTGCGGCACAAGCCCCTGATAGTAGTAACCGGGTTCTGTTGGCTCATAGCTCGATTTGACGGGAATGCTATCGACACTCAACGGAATGATATTGGCAGCCCGACCATAGAACGCATCTACCTGAGAGACAACGGGAGCAAACTGCTTACAATCGCGGCTGTCATCAATGTAGAACACAAGAATGGTTGGAACTTGACTTTTGAGGGACTGTGCCAGGGTGACGTGAGGCGGCACGAGATAACCATTTCCGGCATAGAGCGGATAGATGTTGCCATCGTAGTGGTCATCCGTTAAGACCGCCAGCGCATGAGGAGTCCCCAGCGATAGGAAACAGACGATCCCCAGTACAAAGACAACCATCAACCGGGAGACAACTTTAGAAATGAAAGAACGACAGAAAGCCATGACAACTCGCGATTCATGAAGAGCTACCTCTGCCATTGTCTAGCATTCGTTGCCAAAATGTCCTTTTTTCTATCGTCTCCTCGTTCGATCGCCCTCCTGCCAATAGCCAATTCCCTTCAGCACGCCGCGCCCGATTAGCCCAATGCCACGTCCCACCACTTCTGTCAGCACATACACCAACCCGCTACCCACAACCGAAATCGCCGATCGCAGCCGAGGGGCGATCGCGTCACGAGTTTCGAGGGCCACGGTGACTAACAGCCGCAATCCAGACAATTCCTCAAGCTCCTGAGTGCGAGGCGCATAGATCTGGATCTGCTTGATGCCCGACCCCTGAAACACAAATAGGTGATATTGGCTTTCAAAAATATCGGTGGGTTCCACCACGATTCGGGCCAGGCGATATCGCCAGGAGAGATTGTTTCTAAACCGCTCAATGTCTCGGCTCGACATCAACTGCCGATCATAAAAATCCTGTTTAATCTTTTCAACATTAGGAAACTGATTGAGCAACGGTTGCATCACGCCGTTCGCCACTTGAATCAGTAAATGGTCGAGTAAGGCTTCTGCTCTTGCCAGCGATTCTGGATTGCCTGCGGAATAGGGCGTTCCATTGATCAGTAGAGGCGTATGAAACAGGAGATGCTCTAACAAACTGCTGACTAGAGGAATTTTTTCGAGAATCTCTGTTTGCACTGAATCTGCCGCTTGCAACAGATTAGGAACCACTTCGATCGCCTGCTCTCTCTGGGTAATGGTGTAATATTTGCCGATGAAATCAGTGGTTACGTCCTGCCACAGATTCAATAAAATGGGCGATCGCTTCTCAATCAGTTGCTCCGGTTGTACTTGCGAGTACCGCAACTCGTTCAATAACTCTTCAAATTTTCGTAGGACTAAATAAAATAGTTCTCGCTTTTTGTCTTCTCGTAAAATATCAATTTCTAAAGGAATTCCCGTTTGATTATTAAGGTTCGTTTGAATGTTGGATAAGGCGCGATCAAATAGCAGAGCTTGTAGCCGATGCTGATCGATCACGGTATTGAGTAATGGCGTGCCTGGAGTCGTTTGAGTTAACGCTGATTCCGGATGAGAAGGAATAACTTGTGACGCTGGTTGCTCTGGTGTGGGTGGAGTGGTGAGATCGGGGGTGGCTAACAGGCGTTGCACCAACCAGCGCGAGGCTCGCAACTCCCGATAACGTCCTGCGAGAACGGCGCGATTTAGCAGGGACAAATCCAGATTGCGGAGTTGTTCTGTCAGGTCGGCGATCGCTGCATCAATTTGTTGTAACCCCTGCACCCGCAAGTTATGCCGCAAGAGGGTCAATGCACTGGGAGCGGCAGTTAGCTGAGCGGGAGGAATGGGGCTAACGTCACGGACGAGTGGCGTAACCTCGCTATCTACGGTTGTGATGACGGCACGGGTGGGAGTGAGCTTCTGCCAATCAAATTGCCCAGTCGTGACCTGTCGAATCGTTTGGTTCAGTGTGGTTGTGTTGACGGATTTGAGGCAAAACCCAGAGGCTCCAGCTTGTTGAGCCGCAGCAGCGATCAACGGTTCATCGAGTGAACTGAGCAACAAGACAGGTAGTTGTGAATACCGTTGACGAATTGCTTCACACAGACTCAATCCCTGCATCTGACGGGGATCGTGCTGTCCTAAGCTGAGGCTGAGAATCACGAGTTTTAATTGTTCATGCAGGGCGATCGCTGGTGTGGTGGCAGGGTCGGATGCCGATATCGCAACCTGGCTCTGCAATTGCTCTAAAGCATCGACCCCATTATCACTCTCCGCAATGACGGTCAGGTCAGCAAACTGATTTAACCAAAAACGCAACCCTAAACGAAACACGGGGTCGTCATCAATCAGCATGAGTTGGAGAGGGCGATCGCTCATCGGTGCCTTTAGAAACTTAGGAGTGAATCAGACTGGCATTCAGGAATTATGACTTATTCAGCATAGCCATCATCCTCGGCAGAATAACTCTCTGAAGAATAGGAGGTATCTGCTTCGGGAGTGTTTTCCCACGCTTCCCAAATGGCATTGCGCTCGGCTTCCCACTGGGCGATCGCTGCTTGAGCTTCGCCATACAGAGGTCGTCCAGCACCGATCTGGGCGGCTTTTTCGATCGCCAGCGTGAGTCGAGTTGAGGCAGCCAGCGATGCCGCTTCGTCCAAAATCCGTCGGTCTTGAGCAATCTGTGCCTCCCGAATCTCGGCTTTCCAGGTTGCGATCGCCGTTTGAGCCTGTTCGTAAAGCGCACGCCCCTCTTGAATCTCGGTAGCTGCTGCGATCGCTTCACTTAATTTGCCTTGTTGTGCCAGGGTTTGTGCCTTATCCAACAGCGGCTTGTCTTCGATCACCTGAATCTGCCGACTCCACTGAGCGATCGCCAGATCTGCTTCCTGCCGCAAGGCTCGCCCCAGGGGCACTTGTTGGGCTGCTGCGATCGCTTGTTGTAACGCCGACACGGTGCCTCGCTCTGCCTGAGCACGAGCTACCAGTAAATACGGTTGGTCTTCAATCCGTTGAATCTGTTGACCCCAATGGGCGACCAGAGTTTGTGCTCGAATGCGTTGGGGGCGATCGCTGGTAATCCGTTGAGCCTGTCCAATCGCGACTTCGTAGGTGATCCGTTGCCCCAGACTCGCCGTCCAGTGAGCATATTGCAGTTGGGCTAAATCATTGACCTGACTCTGCCAATCGTCAATCTTGGCTTGAGCCTGGGGGTAGAGCGCACTGGTGGGTTCAATTTGCCGCAATGCTGCTACTGCCTCCATCAAGCTCAAAATCTCTTTGACTGATGGCTCATAGGGGTTGAGATGTTGAGTCGCGAGTTTGTGAGCACGGCTAAACCGCACCAAATTTCGCGCCTCCGGTTCCATCTCCAGATTAAGCGGGACGTGATGCACCAGCGCGATCGCCGCCGTTAAGTCGCCCTGCTGCCACCGTTGCATTCCTGCTGTCAATAGCAGTTGGCTCCACTCCTTGAGAACGGCTTCTGCTTCAGGCCAGGCATAGGTTTTGGGGTTAACCGTTTGTACCAGCGCGATCGCCTGTCCCAATTGATCAGGTTCGTCCGTTGTGGCTAACACCAACGCCTGTTTAAGCCGCTCGCGAGCCGCCTTTTCCGTCAACACCTGTTGGGTCAACTCACTGGCTTTGTCGCGTCGCCAATAATTGTTCTCTAATCGACCCAATGCTGGAACTTGTGCAGCCGCTTCATTCCAACGTTGCTGCTTCAAAGCTTCCTGGGCTTTAGCAAAGATTGCCTCGCCCTGTTTCCAGTCTGCCTGCCACTGCGCGATCGCTGCCTGAGCGTTGGCATAGCTGGTGCTGTTTTCGGGAATTTGGTTTGCGATCTCGACCGCACGATCCAACCCAGATTCCTCAGCGGTGGTTTGAGCGATCGCCAGCAGTTGCGCTGACCACTGATTTAGCAACTCTTGCGCTTCAGGATAAAGGGGATGGGTGGACGACCACCCTTGCACCAACTTGACTCCGGCAATGAGTTGATTAGCCTCGCCGGACTGCGCCGCCTCGCGTGCGCAATAGAGCCGTTCCATATCAGCCGAGAGGGGAGAAATGCGACGGCAATCTGGCAACGGTGGAAGGTTGGTGAGCCACAGGAAGGCAGTGATGCCCAAACCGCCCACTAAACCCAAGGCACTCAAGCAAAATACAGACCATGCCCAGGGTTTGACTGAACGACGCGATCGCTTTTTCTTAACAGGCTTAACTTGAGTGAGTTTGTTCGGAGTAGTCGTCTGTTCAACGGGGATCGGGGGCTCGGCGGGTGGAACGGGGTTTGGCAGGATGGGCTTTGGCAACACAGGCTGATTGTTCCGACCCATGCCTGTCGGTGGTGCAGGGGGTACAGCAGGCTTCACATCAGTTGAAGATGCTGCTGCTCGCCAATTCAATTCAGATATGATTTTTGTGCCAAATCGCTTCTTCACCGAAACCCCCGCCACACCTCAAGAGTTGCACGTGTGTTTTGATGCAAACACTACATCTATGCAAACACGATGTCCATGCAAACACTATAGATGAGGTTGCAGGATATAGCGCATCAATTCAGTACTGTGTAATGCTTTTTTGAGGATGGCAAGCGATTGTTGGTTAATGTCAATTCAGGTTAAGTACTTGGCACATCAATTCGCGGCTATCAAGGCGCAGTTTGCCGTCGCGGGCTGACGAAAATCAAAGGTTTAACGAACCGACGCAGGTTGATTTCGAGCGTTGCTGATCTGGTGCTGATCTTAAATGTAATACCGATTTAATGTTTGATTGTGGCAGATCAGTGGGTAGGGGCGTTTCGCGAAACGCCCTTACGGAATCATGTGCAGCGAAGCCAATTCAAATTGGTATAACGTCAGTTCAGTTGAAGAGCCTGGCGAATGAATTCGCGGCTACTAGAGCGAAGTCCGCCGACGCGAACTCCGGAAAAGGCAGGATTTGACGAACCGACGCAGGTCGGTTTTTCTTCTACAGTAGCGGTTTTAACCGCCGAAATCCTGATCCCGAATTCACGTTAAATGGATGAATTTTGTAGGGTGTTTCGTGAAACGCCCCGACAGCAGCGGTCAGTTTTTGAGAATTATATCTGCATTCAGAAACTCAACAAACCGCTTGTCAAGCGGTTTGAGCCCGTGCTGTTCCAGCCTTGATTAACAACAGACACTCTACCGTTAGCAGTTAACAACTGACGATGAGCGATGGTGATTTAAAGATAGCTCTAGTCGATCGCCGCTTCTAATGCCTCAGCCGTGCGATAACCATAGAAGTCAATGGAGTAATTGACAATGCGAACGCCAGTTTGTTGCTCAATCTGATCGAGTAACTCTTTCGGCAACTGCACATGCACATCCATGATCTGTTTGGTGTCGAGGCAGTTAACGTGGCTGTGGGGATCGCTAATATTGCCGTAAAGGCGACCATCGGCGCGATCGATACATTCAATAATGCCTTGTTCAGACAAGGCCTCCAGGTTTTGATAAACCGAGGTATGGCCAATCTCTTTGCCTTGCTGATTCAGGCGATCGTAGATTTCTCTAGCCGAAAGGTGCTCCTTTGCTTGCCACAGCAATTCCAAGATGAAACGACGCTGTTTACTCAGACGCATTCCCAGCATCTGGCACCGATCCACAGCATCTTCTAATGACCGAATTGGTTTTTTCATTGCCCCTTCGCTATACATAACCCAGTACTCTCAACCTGAACAGCACGTTATTGTTATACAGTTACTCAATATTTATTCATTTTATCGGTGACACCCTGGCTTTGAGTGTTGCAATTTCTACAAGTTGATACAGCAAGAATCAACGTTTCAAGGTTGATATAAAGAGCGATAACTCGTTGTATCGGAAGAATCAGGAGAGACTACAACAAAAATTGCCTCGTACGGGTGCCAATGCGAACATGGAACTAGGTCAAAGTACTAACCCGGTCAGTGAGATGGCAATGACTTGACTTAGAAGTTGCCTGGAACCTGTAAGACAAACTCACTACCACTTTAACTTACAACTTCTGCAAATGTCTATTGCGCATCAATCCCTGGTGAAATGAAGTGTTTTAGACTGACTAGGGGACTTAGAGCAGGTTGCCTTGAAACTACGAAAAGCACCTGTATGGGTTTGGCATTGCCAAATGTCTTCTCAGCGTTGACATACCATAATGTTTAGATCGGGCTTACTTCTACAAAGGCTATGACTGTTACTATTGCGCTCAACTCGGATTGTTTAAATCGGCTAGATCTGACTCCAGCCCAGAGTGTGATTGAGAAATGGCTGCAAACTGGAGTCATCACCGATCAAGAACAACAACTCCGCTTTGAATTTGCTGATCCGCGTGATCCGGATGATCCACGCGAGTTGTCAGAGATTCCCGAAGTGCGGCTGTGGTTTGTGCGGTTGGATGCCCGTTATCCCTGGCTGCCCTATCTACTGGACTGGGAGGCGGGCGAGCTAGCGCGCTACACTGCCATGCTCGTGCCTCATCAATTCAGTAAGACAGACGGGATTCAGTACAACCCCGAAGCGTTGGAGTTGTTTGTGATGAATAAAGTGTTTGTTGTGATGGATTGGTTGCGCCAACAGGGAGTCAATAGGCGCACCAAAATTAAGTTTATGACTCAAATCCTGGGCTACGAGTTGGAAGATGCTTTTTTTGAGTTGGTCGAGTCAACTTAAAGTGGGAACTGCTATCCGGAAAGACACTCTTTAAACTATGAAGAATGAAAGGTACAAGTTGTAGCAACGAGCGAGCAGGGATTCACCAATGATTTTGGTCATTCTTGAAGGACGGGTATGTTGCTCGCAGCGGAATGCTTGTGCCCCTTATCCTGCCGACTCATTGTTATAGTACCCGAGGGATTGGTTAGGACGGAGTGCAGAGGTGGAACCCTGGCTGGGGGCGCAGCCCCCACACCCCTTCGTATTAACTGTCTCGACAGTTGCTATCGCATTCATTAGCCTTCGATCGCCTATTTTCTGCGAGCCCCTGAGCCTATTGTGTTATGAGCCATGTTCCGTCACGCCAGTCGTTTCAATTTGCGCTGTTTCAAGCGATCGCCCTGCCACTGATCTTGACGATAGTGGTTTGGTTAACGCCTGCCCTGGCAAAAGGGACATCAACATCGGCGGTAGTTGTGGATGGTGCCGTGTTGTTTCGAGTGGAAGCAACCCCTGAGCTCACGGCTAGCGATCGCGCCGCTGTGATCAATGCCACTTTGCAAGACCTAGTGCGATCGCCTGCATCAGTCGAAGTAGAGGTCGTTGAACGCAACCAGGCTCCCACGATTGTGGTGAATGATCGCTATTTGCTGACAGTGACGCAACAGGACGTTGCCCCAGGCAGTACTCCAACCCAGCAAGCGGGAGGTTGGGCAAGACAGATTCAAGAGGCAGTGCAGCAAGCGCAGTACTATCGCTCCTCTCGCTACCTTCAAACGGCGTTGTTAATTGCGGCAGCAATCGTAGCGATCGCGCTGGGGTTGCATTGGGGGTTAGGGTGGCTCTGGCGACATTCCTTGATCCCAGCGGTGCAGCGGTTGTTACCCCCTCCACCTGATGAGGGGGCTGAACTCCCAAACCCAGTCAATCTTTTGCTCAAAGGGCTATTGGCGATCGCTCGATTTGCCCTGTGGATTGCGGTGCTGTTTTACGTGTCTCGCCTCTTTCCCGTGACCCGCTACTGGAGCTACGAAATTGGTGAGATTTTAATTTCGAGCTTTACGTCACCGATCCTCACTCTGGGCAACAGCCAATACTCCATCACGAATTTGATCATCCTGGCAACGATGTTGCTGGGGCTAATTATTTTCTCCAGAACGTTCACCGATTTCCTCAAGTCGAGGATTTTACAGCGGACGGGAGTGAATCGGGGTGCCCAGGAAGCCGTGGCGATCGTGCTGCGCTATGGCTTGATTTTTATCGGTAGCCTGGTTTTGCTGCAAGTGTGGGGGTTGGACATCAGTTCTCTGGCGATTCTGGCAAGTGCCCTCAGCGTGGGGATTGGTTTTGGCTTACAAGACATCGCGAAGAACTTTGGCAGTGGTTTAGTTCTGGTGTTTGAACGCCCAATTCAAGTAGGGGATTTTGTTGAAGTGGGTGATTTTCAGGGCACGGTCGAGCGCATCGGCGCACGCAGCACGCTCATTCGTACGCTTGATCAGGTGTCGATTATCGTGCCAAATTCTCGCTTTTTGGAGCAAGAAGTGATCAACTGGAGTCACGACAATCCCATTTCTCGCATTCATATTCCCGTGGGGGTTGCCTATAACTCGGATGTAGAGATGGTGCGATCGCTCCTGTTAGAAGCAGCCAGCAGCCATCAACGGGTACTCTCAACTCCGCAGCCTCAGGTCTTTTTTATTGGCTTTGGCGATAGCAGCTTGGATTTTGAATTGCTGGTGTGGACAGCAGAACCCAGTAAACAACTGCCCCTCAAAAGCGATCTCTACTTTCAGATCGAAGCACTTTTGCGACAGCACCAGATTGAAGTGCCTTTTCCACAACGCGATCTCTATATTCGAGCCGAACGCCTGCCCATTGAGTTTTCACCCCAGGTTGAGCAGGCGTTACAGCAACTTATGAATGGAAGGCTAAAGGATGAGGGCTAAAGGATGAAGTGGCTCTTTATTTATCCTTCATCCTTCAGCGTTCATCTTTTCACTGATTATGCCAACACAGGCACGGGTGCAACTAAGTGTGGATAGAGGGGGAAGCGATCGCACAGGTTAGCAACACGAGTACGACAATCGGCAGCAACACCAGCATCATCTGGGTTGAGGAGGCGATCGGCAATGATGTTAGCGATCTCGGTAAACTCCACAACGCCCATGCCACGAGTTGTCATTGCAGGTGAGCCAAGGCGCAAGCCACTGGTGACAAAGGGTGACTCTGGATCAAAGGGCACCGTGTTTTTGTTGGCGGTGATATTGACTTCACTCACCAGTTGGTCGGCACGTTTGCCAGTCATGCTGACCGAACGTAAATCAATCAGCATCAGGTGGTTGTCAGTACCACCAGAGACAATCTTGAGTCCCCGCTGTTGCAGTTGCGCCGCCATCGCCTGGGCATTTTTGATGACCTGACCCGAATAGGTTTTGAATTCTGGTTGCAGAGCTTCTCCAAAAGCAACCGCTTTGCCCGCAATCACATGCTCCAGAGGGCCACCTTGAGTACCGGGGAAAACTGATTTGTCAAGCTTCTTACCCAACTCTGCGTCACGGGTCAAAATCAAGCCACCACGTGGTCCCCGTAAGGTTTTGTGGGTCGTGGTCGTAACCACATCACAATAGGGAATAGGACTGGGGTGATGCCCGGTCGCCACTAAACCCGCGATGTGAGCAATGTCAGCCAGCAAGTATGCACCGACTTCGTCAGCGATCGCCCGGAATTTGTCAAATTCAATAATGCGGGAGTAAGCAGAGTAACCGCAAATCAGCAGTTTGGGGCGATGCTTGAGGGCTAGATCGCGCACCTGATCGTAGTCGATCGCCTCTGTTTCCTGGCTCACTTCATAGTGATACTT
Organism: Oscillatoria sp. FACHB-1407; assembly: GCF_014697545.1. Taxonomy (GTDB): domain Bacteria; phylum Cyanobacteriota; class Cyanobacteriia; order Elainellales; family Elainellaceae; genus FACHB-1407. Next base: position 272,382 of record NZ_JACJSA010000003.1, read on the forward strand.
CTGGAACCACATCCCGGAGATGTTGACCGGGGAACCGTGAGTCAAATGTCCACCATGGGATAAGTCCATGCCCATAATGGTGTCGCCCGGTTTCAGTAATGCTAGAAATACGGCGGTGTTGGCATTAGCTCCAGAGTGCGGTTGCACATTAGCATGAGCCGCTCCAAACAGTTGCTTTGCCCGTTCGATCGCCAACTGCTCAATCTGGTCAATAAACTCGCAACCGCCATAGTAGCGTTTGCCGGGTAAACCCTCTGCATATTTATTGGTCAACACGGAACCCTGTGCTGCCAGCACTGCCGCAGACGTAAAGTTTTCACTGGCAATAAGTTCTAAGTGATCTCGCTGACGTTGTAGCTCTTGCTGAATTAGCCCAGCTACAGCGGGGTCGGTTTTGGCTAAAAAGTCTAAATTAGTCTGAGTCACAAGCAAACTCCCAGGAAATCAAGTAAAAATCGTGACAGGCAAGTTGACAGGCAACAACTCGGGAACAAAGGCAACCGATAAGCAACCGTTCAATCCTTAGTGGCCTCGGTCCTTAAATCCTCGTTTATCTCCAGCTTTTCATCATATAGCAATCCCCTAAGGGTGATCAGCATTACCCTGGGGGGATGACCCTGTGACATTAAGATCTAACTTCTATTATGGACTGCCCTCAGACAGGTTATCCACACTAAAAGTGACGCAAAAGACACTCTATGGACGGTGACAACCCTTAAAGTTATATACGAATTAGCAACAGGTTAAGGTTCGCTGACTTAGAATGAGCTTACTAGGTGCAGGTGCTAGATTTCGGTGAAGTAACTGGCTCCATTTGAGGTGCTCTCATGCTGGTCATCTTGATGGAAAATCAAATCCTCCCTCCACAACATGTGTGTCAGACTTGTCTCATGGCTGACCAGAGTGGTCAACCTCGCTGGCAACAGGGTCAACTCCGCTGCGGTCGAGCTTTGGCGGTAAATGATAATCAACCAGAGCAATATGAATGTCAGATGGGCTTTCGAGTTGCCAATATTGAATAAGCCACCAGAGAATAATTGCAGGAATGCACAACCTAAAAGCCTGTTGCGTTATTCTAGGCGTAGCCCCTAGTGGTTTTTCTGACTCAGCTTTCAATCACGAGGATGACATGACCTGGCGCGGTTCTACTTCCCCTCTCGATCGCTTCTTTGCTTGCCTTCCCTATTTGCTACCTCTGTTAGAAGTGATTCTGACCTTTGGTCGCCCTTTCTTTCAAGCATTTCCAGCATTTCGGATTCTGCTGCTGCCATTGCAACCGTTCATTGCGGTCTACGGTTTCATTCTGGTGGCAATTCCCTTTGGGGGGTTTCTCGTTTTTCTGGCACTTTATTTCCTGGTCGTCCGGAATGAGAGCATCCAGCACTTCATCCGCTTCAATGCGATGCAAGCCATTATTATCGGGATTGCTGTTAGTCTAGTCAGCTTAATTTGGTTTGAATTGCTGGCTGATATTGTGAGGGTTGCTTTAATTAACCAGACGATCGCGTATCTTGTGTTTCTGGGGACGGTAGCCGCTGTTATCTACTCCGTTGTGCAATCTGCATTAGGGCGGTATGCCGAAATTCCTTCGCTATCGGATGCGGCTTACGTGCAAACGCGATAGAAAAAAGAGACGCGATCAATCGCGTCTCTTTTTTCTAGTCAATCGCCTTCTCGGCAACTTGTTTGGCAATCACTGCATTTTCCAGAGAGCCAATCCCCTCAATTTCAACACGAATGCGATCGCCCACCTTCACTGAGCCAACCCCCTCTGGTGTCCCTGTCAAAATCACATCTCCCGGTAACAGCGTCATCACTTGACTGATGTAGGACACGAGAAACTCTGGTGAAAAGACCATCTCATTGATGGGAGCCGATTGTACGGGTTCAGGGGCATCATTCAAAAAGGTTTGTAGCCTTGCGCCAGCACTCAGTTCGCGCACAATCCAGGGACCCAGCGGACAAAAGGTATCAAAGCCTTTGGCACGAGTCCACTGATTATCTCTACGCTGCAAGTCACGGGCGGTTACATCATTGGCGATGGTATATCCCCAGATCTTTTGGCGGGCTTCATCAGGAGTGCAATCTACGCAGCGATCGCCAATAATCAACGCCAACTCCCCCTCATAATCGACCCGTTCTGACTGGGGCGGATACTGAATCGGAGTATCTGCTGCAATCACGGCGGTTGGTGGCTTGAAAAAGAGTAACGGTTCTTTGGGCACCTCGCCTCCCATCTCAGCCGCGTGTTTCTGATAGTTCTTTCCCACGGCAATGATCTTGGATGGGGCACAGGGAGCCAGGATGTGATAACTATCGGGGGCTAACTCCTGGTCTGTCAGTTGCCCTTTTAACCAGGGGGGCGCATCTAATACCTGTATGCGGCGATCTAGATGCAGCAATCCATAATAAAGCTGCCCTGCCTTAGTCTGAACCCGGACATAGCGTTGAGCCATAGTGAATTAACGTTTAACCTGAGATATGATGGTAATTCCTTGCTTTTAATCTGAATGCCTAATCGTGAGAGTGGTCAACCCTGCCTCAATTCTCCCACTCTTTTTAGGAAGTCATTCAGCAATAGAAGCCATTTGTCCATAAGGAGTTATTTCCATGAGTTATTACGAAACGATGTACATTTTGCGGTCTGACCTAGGCGATGAATTGACAGATCAGGCGATCGCTCGCTATCAAGCGTTGCTAACCGAACAAGGCGCGACTGAAATTGAAACTCAGCACCGGGGCAAGCGTCGTTTGGCATACGAGATCAAGAAGCAGCGGGAAGGCGTCTACATCCAAATGAACTACAAGAGCGGTGGCAACACGGTTGCTTCTCTAGAGCGTGCAATGCGCTTGAGCGATGATGTTATCCGCTATCTCACTATCACTCAAGAACCTCCCAAAGCTGCTCGTGACGAGCAAACCGCCTAAACGATTAGCTCAACGCAGAATTCCGCAAGAAAACCACAAGCTCTAGTAGGGGCGTTTCACACAACACCCCTACGAAGCCTGAACCGTATCTAGTTCCTTCTTCTGTTTGCGATAGAGCCTAAGAGTTTCTTCAATCTTAGACGCCATCCGATTGGGCACGATACGCTAAAGGGAAAGCACTTTGCTCCTCTCTGACGTTAGTGATTTCCTATGAAACTCTCGAAGAAAAACCTGGATCAACGCCTCGACCATCTCTACGACGTCATTATCGTTGGAGGTGGTGCTGGTGGTTTGTCTGCGGCGGTCTACCTCCAGCGATATCGCCTCTCCTGTCTTGTTATCGAGAAAGGACGGGGACGATCTTTTTGGATGCAAGAGTTGCGAAATTATTTGGGGTTACCGCCAGAGACACCGGGTCGAGAGTTGCTGAACCATGGCACAGAGCATGTGTTGGAGCTGGGGGGTGACTATTTGCGGGGGTTTGTCGAGGATATCCAGGACGAAGGCGAAACCTTTGCCGTGAAAGTCAAAGTCGGCAAAACGGACAGCGTCTATCCCGTATTTCGGTCTAAATACGTCATTGCTGCCAGTGGCATCATTGACCAGTTGCCTACCTTGCCTGATATGCAGAATGTCTATGACTACGCAGGCTATAACCTGCATGTCTGCATGATCTGTGATGGCTATGAGATGGCAGATAAAAAGTGTGGGCTATTCGTTCACACCGAAAGTGCGATTAATACGGCTTTTGTGTTGAACTGGTTTACTCCCTACATCACTGTCTTCACGCAGGGACTTTGTACGGTTGGGGATGAAATGCGCCAAAAGTTAAAAGAATTTGGCTTCCCTCTGGTGGAAACTCCCATCAAACGTTTTTTGGGTCAGCATCATGAGATGACGGGGGTTGAGCTAGAAAATGGGGCGATCGTTGAACTGGAAACCGGGCTGGTCGCAATGGGTTCGCTCTATCACAACGGTTATCTCAAAGGGTTAGATTTGCAGTGGAAGGGTGAGAATTTGGTGACCGATTCCATGTGCCGCACCTCCCATCCTCGCATTTTTGCAGTAGGTGACTTAAAAGAAGGTATCAATCAGGTGTCAATTGCCGTTGCAGATGGTACATTAGCTGCAACAACGATTTGGCGTGAGATTCGTCGTGCCTCTACCCCCCGTCGTTGGGAAGAAAATTTGACGCAACCCACCATTGAGCCTATTGGAGCCGTATCGTGACTCAGAGCGTAACCCATTCCCCCTCCCTGAACCCCTCCGATTTGCAACTTGAGGTCGCTCGTTTGCAGGATGAACTGCAAATGCGCGATCAACTCGTGCAGCAATTGTCACAAGAGTTGTTTCGCCTGGTTAAAGGCAATGCGGGTTTTATGCCCGCCCCCGAAGTGTCTGAGCGGCACATGGCAGAAATGCGTGCCCTGCGCGAACAGTTGCAAGGGGTAGAGCAGCAGGTCATGTTCTATCAAGAACAGATCGCCTCTCGTGACACTGAAGTGTATCAACTGCGGCAATCGGTTAAGGAACTAACCGATCGCTCCCGCATGTTAGAACAGGTTGTGCAGGAGTTGCCTCACGTCTATCGTGAGAAATTTGCTGAGCGTATGGCACCGATCAAGGAAAAGATCGCGATGCTACAACGCGAAAATCGCCAACTCCATGCTGAGTTGCAGAGTGTTAGCTATCGTCTAGCCGTCCGCAACCGCCGCACGACTCACATCGATCTCCCTTCTTTTTCTCAAGGTGGTACGGGTCCGTCCATTCCCACCTTTGGAAACGCCTAGGGCAGTGTGGTGACTGACGTCCTGATCCTTGCTGATGTTGACCATCAGGAAGGTTCTTGTGTGCCTTGCTCGATGGAGCAGGGGATGATGATTGATGCCTTGCAGCAGGCAATTGCTGCTGATGCAGCATTGTCTTCAGGCAGTTATACAGTTCATCTGTCATCGCCCCAGCAACGACCTACCTTGGGTCGAGATGCACTGATTTGTCCGTTAACACTGAATGTGCCGTCAGATTTGCAATTTGCGGGACAGGCCATTTACCAGATTTGCCAGGATATTGCTGGGTTGCGCCAATGGGTTCGGCGTGAATGGGGGCTTTTGACTGGTGAAGGGGATTTGTGGTTACCCGTGGCTTTAACGGCGAAAGGACCGTTGTACGGTGAGGTGATTGGGTCTGAGGCAGCGAATTCTGCCGCTCAAGCCGACTCTACGGCGATCGCTTATTACCAGCCTCTACACCTGAGCGATCGCCTGCGACAACCGCTCTACGGGCTTGCAGGGCAACTGCTGCGATCGCACCTTGCCCCTCCTGCGGTCTATCTAATGCAATTTAAATTCGAGGGAACCGCAATTTGTTTCGATCGCCTCTTTCCCTTTCCGGCGGCTCCTGCGATCGCGAGCATTGGAGTGCAAGTGCCCAATTTGTTCGCGGCTCACTGGCGTTGTATCACTAGGCGATCGCTTCAAGATTTGGTCATTCCTGGTTTTGTGCCCCATCGGGTTGTTGGGGAATAGGGAGTGGGGAGGAGTAGGGAGTAGGGAATGGGGAGTAGGGGAGTAAAGCTTGAATGTGTCCAGAATTTCGTGTAAAACCCCATTCTGTCTTCGCTCTAACCTCATGGGATGAAGTCTGCTAAATCAGATTAGGAGAGGTTCTCAGTCCACTTTAGTGAACTTTGAAAGGTAGCCCGCCATGGATGCGTGGGTGGATGGGAACGGTAACAGACACACTTTAATTTAGAGTGAGTTCGGGATAAGGATTTCAGCGGTTAAACCCGCCGCTATCGGAGCAAAACCGACCTGCGTCGGTTCGTCAAATCCTGCCTTTTCCGCAGTCCGCGTCGGCAGACTTCGCTCTAGTAGCCGCGAATTCATTCGCCGGGCTCTTAAACCGAACTGACGTTAATTTACGTAGCCAAATCAGAGAACTTATCCTTTATCCGGCGTTGCTGATTGAGGATATGAAATCGCGAGCAAGATGCTCGCACTCCCTTGTGATCATCCCGATAGAGTGAGCGTCTCGCTCACGTTGGGAATTTACGTATCATTTGTCATTTCAGCAACGCCCTTTATCCTTTATCCTTGCTTTTTTCTTTTTCTTCATCCTTTATCGTTCATCCTTTATCCTTGCTTTTTTCTTCTCTCTTCGTTTTTCGTTTTTCCTTCTTTCTTTTTTGCTCTTCATTTGACATGGCTCCTTAACCTGCGTCATCATCAAGGTGAGAGCTGTATTAACGTTTGTGAAGGCTACCCTGCATGTCCCTTGAGCTGATCTCCCTGGAAACACTCCAGGAACTAGCCCATCACTATGGCTATGGAGCCGTTTTTGTCGGTATTTTGTTAGAAAATGCGGGTGTTCCCATCCCCGGTGAAACGATTACGCTGGTGGGTGGGTTCTTAGCAGGTAGCGGTGAACTCAACTACTGGTTCGTCTTAGGCAGTGCTACAGCAGGAGCCGTGATTGGCGATAACTTCGGCTATTGGCTGGGGTACTATGGCGGGTGGTCGCTTTTGAGTCGTGTGGGTCAGTTGTTCCGCATTCGTGAGGAGCAACTGATTGAAGTCAAGGAGCAGTTTAGCCAGAATGCAGCAAAAGCCGTCTTTTTAGGGCGATTTGTGGCTCTGCTGCGAATTTTTGCAGGACCGCTGGCAGGCATTGCTAAAATGCCCTATCCCAAGTTCTTTTTGTGGAACTTAGCAGGTGCAGGTGTGTGGGCATCGGCAATGGTGAGTCTGTCCTACTTCGTGGGTCAAATCGTTCCGTTAGACCTGCTGATTCAGGGGGTTGCCCAGTTTGGGATTGTCACCTTACTCATTATTGCTGGAGCGATCGCCATTCCCTGGTGGTTAGAGCGTCGGGGAAAAGGCGTAGAGACAATTGTGCTGGAGCCGATTGAACCCCAAGAGCAGGAATAAGCCTGTCAAGAAACTTCTTCGACTAAGGGTTCTGGCTCTGGGTTAGAGCGATCGCCAGGAGCTACAGCCGTGGCTGTCGTATTGGATTCTTTGGTTGGAGCTTCGGTTGCATAGTCAGCCAGAGAAGCAGCAGGTTCAAAGCCATTCAGTGCGCTCTTGATAGAACTGGCAAAGGGCACAGCGATAACGAGTCCCAGTAAGCCACCAATCTTCGCTCCAACTAATAGAGAAATGAGTACCCAGATGGGACGCAATCCAGTGAAGCTACCCAACAGTCGGGGGGCGATAAGCTGGTCGATCACCTGATCCACTACAAAGGCGATCGCGATCGCTTTCACTCCCAACCAGAAGTTTTGAAATCCCAGAAGTAGGCTGATCAAGACAAAGGTCACGACATCACCAAACGGAATCAATGCCATCACCCCGACTCCCAAGCCAAACAGCAGAGCATAGGGAATTTGCAGAAGGGTAAAGGCAATGGTCATAAATATGCTGATAATGAAGCCCAGTGCCGCTTGCCCGATGAAATAATTTTGGAAGTTTTGCCGCAGTGCTTCTCGAACTTGGCTACTCCAGGGTTCTGGAAAGCGGCGAAAAATCTCTTGAATCAGGCGATCGCCATCTGCCAGCAAGTAAAACGTCAGCACGACCGTCAGCAATAGCTCTGACAGACCACCCACCGTTTCCAGAGCCAGTGTCAACACCTGATCAGCCAATTGCTCCAATTCACTGGGCAGGCTATTGACCAACTGATTCAGCACACGCCCCAGTCGCACCGGAAGCCCCTGACTGGCAAGCCAATCCTGAAAGACCTGTAACTGTTGCTCACCGGACTGGAGCCACTGGGGTACGAGTTGAGTTAATTCCCCCAAATCCTCTAGCAGCAAGGGAATCAGGGTCAGTGCTAGAATCGCTACCGCCAGAATGGTAATCAGGAGAATCAGCCCAACGGCTTGGCTGCGTTTCATGCCCCGTCGTTGGAGAAACTGAACAGGGTAGTTGAGCACCAAGGCCAGTAGCGACGCCAGGACAAACACCGTAATCAACGGCTGAAAGAATTGCAATCCTTTGAGTGCCAACCATCCGTCTAGAAAAATCAGCGGAAATAGAATGGCAACGATCAGCCACGGAACAAGCTTTTTAATCGTAGGGTCAGACGGGGTCAGCAAAGTGGCACCATTTTAGATTTTGGATTTTAGTAGTGTGTATAGCCGTAGCCACATTCAATGGGGTAGAGGCGAGTCAGAAAGCTCCCCTAGAAGCAGGATTTGAGCCGTAGCCTTTGCCTTAAGCTTTCTGACCAAAGCCATAATCCTCTTGAAAGAACGGCAGCAAACGATTCTCAGTCCAAAATTGACAATCTCAAATCCGAACTCAGAACTGCTTTCACACTCTAGCCTTGCCCTTAGGTTTCAGCCTCTTTCCGTTGGTATGGCGGACGGTTGGGTGGGCAAAGGCAGCATTATAGATTTTCTCATTCTCTTCAGCGGACTTAAATAAATCCACTACCGGATTGGGATAATCTACCCCCAACCTGACTCCAAACCGTTGCTGTTCAACGGGTAGCAGTTTCCAGGGTTCATGTACCTTGTTAGCGGGTATAGCTGCCAGTTCTGGCAACCAGTGTTTCACATAGTCCCCCTGCGGGTCGTAGTCCTTCGATTGTTTGAGAATGTTAAAAAAGCGGAAGCCACGGGCATCGTTGCCGACTCCGGCAGTATAGTTCCAGTTGCCCCAGTTGCTACACACGTCGTAGTCAATTAGAAGCGACTCAAACCACTCTGCCCCCATCTGCCAATTGATCCCCAGGTTTTTCGTGAGGAAACTTGCCACATTTTGGCGTCCCCGATTGGACATGAATCCGGTTGCTGCCAGTTCCCGCATATTGGCATCGACCAGCGGAAACCCGGTCATGCCTTCCTGCCATAACCCAAAGCGATCGCCATCCTCTTTCCAGTCGATCGCCACTCCCTGCAACCCCGATTTACGGAAGATGCGATCGCCATGTTTGGCACAGATAAACCGAAAATAATCTCGCCAGAGCAATTCAAAGATTAACCAGTAGGTCGAGTCGTTCTTGATGCGTTGAGCTTCATACTCCTGCACCTGCTCGTAAATGTAGCGTGGCGAGAGACAACCCAACGCCAACCAGGGAGAAAACTTGGAGGAATAATCTTCGCCCAACATTCCGTTGCGCGTTTCTTTATAGATCCGCAGTCGATCGCGCTCCCAAAAATAGGTCTTGAGTCGTGCTATCCCTGCTGTTTCGCCTCCCACAAAGCGAGTCACTGCCCGATCGTCACCGGGGGATGCCGCCAGTCCGAAATCCCCCAGGTCTGGCAAATCTTCAACGGCAAGCTCAGGCAACGCAGGAAGCTGTTTGGGTGAGGGAAATGGGAGGTTGACGGTGGACTCCTTCTCGACCTGCTTCCGAAAGGTGGTAAACACTTCTGGAATCTGGGCAACCCCAAAGGGCAAATCGTCGGGGTGATAGAGCGTGTGTCCCCAAAAAGCCTGAAGCTTAACCCCTAATGGCTTCAGGGCAGCTTGAAGGGCAGTCTCGACATTAACCTCTTCAGACGTGACTTCTTGATGGTAGTAAATGGCTGTAACACCAAGAGTTTTGGCAATTTCGGGTAGCACTACTTCTGGCAACCCCTGCCGAATGATCAGGTCAGAACCGAGGGATTGGAGCGATCGCCGCAGATCAGACACACTCTCCCGCAAAAACTGTGCTCGGAATGCACCCGTTTTAGGGAATCCATAGAATGTAGTGCCAAATTGTCTGGGGTCAAAGCAATAGACCGGAATAATGGAAGTAGCACGAGATGTTGGGTGCGATGCTCGATGCAACGGTTCATGGTCATGAATTCGCAAGTCATTGCGATACCAAATGAGAATTCGGGTGTCTGCCGCCATCGTTTAATCCAAGTTCAGTCCCTATTGTCCTCATCTAGGATACATTTCTTAATCTTTGATTGGCATGGAAAATTTAGCGTCTGATCTATTAGATAAAATTCGGCAACAATTTAATTTTGGTCCTTATCCAAGGGTGCCGCTTGAGAAATCACCCAAAGAGGATCTAAATGATCTGTTTATTCATAATCTGATTACACCGTTTTATTTACGCGATCAACGCATTTTTTCTAACCAGGATGCGGTGATTTTAGATGCAGGCTGTGGCACGGGCTATAAAGCATTGGTATTAGCAGAAGCGAACCCAAACGCCAGAATTATTGGGATTGACGTATCGGAAGAATCGATTGAATTGGCGAAGCAGCGATTGCGCTATCACGGAATTGATCGAGCTGAATTTCATGTCATGACAATTGAAGATGTTAATCAACTCAATTTGCAATTTGATTACATCAATTGTGACGAAGTTCTCTATCTGTTTCCCAACCCAGGTATTGGATTAGAAATACTGGGCAGCGTGCTAAAATCTAATGGCATTATCCGGGCTAATTTACATAGTGCCTTGCAGCGAACTGACCTGTATCGAGCACAGCAAGTCTTCCGTTTAATGGGGCTATTTGATAACAACCCCCAAGAACTCGAAATGGAGATTGCGATCGACACGATGAAAGCTCTCAAAGATCAGGTCAATCTCAAATCTCGCACCTGGACACCCATTTATGAAGAAGCGGATGGCAAGCAGGCATTGCTGATGAATTATCTGTTTCAGGGCGATACAGGATATACCATTCCTGATTTATTTCAAGCTCTGGAACACGCCAATTTAGAGTTTATGAGTATGGTCAATTGGCGACATTGGGAATTGATGGATCTCTTCAAAGACCCACAAAATTTACCTGTGTTCTGGGAGATGAGCTTTCCTGAAATTAGCATTCAAGACCGATTGCATTTATTTGAATTGTTGCAACCCATTCATCGATTGCTTGATTTTTGGTGCGGGCATCCGGGCAATCATTCATCAATATTACCTGTTACACAATGGGATGAAATGATGTGGAAAGGGGCGAGCGCCACTCTTCATCCCCAACTCAATTCACTGCATATCAAAGCTCGCTTAGAGGAGTGTATTGCTCAACAAATATCGTTTGATGTGAGCCAATATCTCTCTATGCCTGCGGTGGGTTCAGTTGTGGTCAATGATAGTTTAGCTGCTTGTTTATTGCCCCTTTGGGAAGGCACACAATCGGTGAATGCCCTGGTCGAACGGTGGCTCAAAATTCGACCTGTTCATCCGATTACATTGGAACCAACGTCATGGGAAATCGCCTTTCAGGACGTCACGCGATTGCTCACTCAATTAGAGGTCTTTCTCTACGTTTTGATAGAGCCTGCGCTTGACTGATCTGCCCTCGCCCCAAAAGGATGTCTGCTGGCTGCCTGACAAATCCTTTATGTCTGGCGATTGAAACCGCAGTGATAGGAGCAACACCAAACTACGTCGGCTCGGCAAACCCTTAATCTTTCGGAGTGCGCGTCGGTTAATTTGGCTCCAATAGCTGTGAATTCATTCGCCAGATCCTTAAGCCAAACTGACGTTTGCTTGCACACTTGAAGCCCAAGACTTGAGATTCCCCTACCTGCCTTAAAAAGAGGCATTGCTGATCTGATCTATGAATTTCGTATGGGCGGTTTGTGAACCGCCCCTGTCACCAGAACTGCTGTACGCATAGTCACATTCAGCAATGCCGGGGGAACTCTAAGCACGGGTGCTGATCAATTGTTAAGCAGCTTGCGTGGTCAGATTGTCTTGGGCTAAGAGGGTGTTGATCTTGGTAGTGAGCGATCGCTTAGACGCTACACCCACAACCTGATCCACCACTTGCCCATGCTTGAAAAATAGCAACGTGGGAATGGCTTGGATGTTGTACTGGGTTGCCAGGTGTGGATTTTCGTCGATATTGAGTTTAGCAACCGTCACCTGTCCAGCAAAATCCGTGGCTAACTCTTGAATGATGGGACCCACCATACGACAGGGGCCACACCAGGGTGCCCAGAAGTCAACGAGAGTCAGGTTTGGATTCTCTAAAACAGCTGTGGCAAAGTTGCCCTCTGTGAGGGTAAGGGGTGCAGTCGGATTAGACATGGATAAATCTCCTTATCTGCGATTGGATTGGGTCTGAGAACGAACTGCAACCGCCCAGTTTGAGGGGATGGGGCGATCGCATGTTTCGTAGTTGATATAGCTACGGTCACCAGCATTAGAACGGAGTGCAGGGGTGAAACCCCTTAGCTGAGGACACTGCCCTAAACTCCCTGTGTCCTAACTTAACGTGAATTCGGGATCAGGATTTCGGCGGTTAAACCCGTCGCTATCGAAGCAAAACCAACCTGCGTCGGTTCGTCAAATCCCGCCTTTTCCGGAGTCTGCGTCGGCGGACTTCGTTCTGATAGCCGCGAATTCATTCGCCGGACTCTTAAACCAAACTGACGTCAACTTAGATGGCGGTAGCTATCGCGCTCGTTAAATTAACTCAAGTAGTTAAACAACTGTTTAACTAAGACCAATATAACATTAGTTCTTGGAATTTGTGAAGTGACAGACGGGATAGGGCGTTTTGCACTACCTTTAATGTCTCGTCATCTGATGTCTAATCATTCACAAATTCACCTAACATCTTGACCTCTGGCTCCAGGTCAATTGCCCAGCGATCGCGTACCTGCGCCTGTACGTAGCGGATAAGCTGAAAGATATCATTGGCAGTTGCCCCACCGACATTCACAATGAAGTTGGCGTGCATTTCGGATACTTGTGCGCCGCCGATCTGATAGCCCTTTAGCCCTGCCTGCTCAATTAGTTGCCCTGCTTTGTAGGGATTGGGGTTGCGAAAGACGCTACCACAACTAGGCAGATGATAGGGTTGGGTCGTGTGCCGTCGCTCTAGATAGGCTTTGGTGGTTGCGTTCACAACGTGAGGATCAACCCCTGGTTTGAGTTGAAAAGTTGCCTGGAGCACGATACGGCGATCGCGTTGTAGGACAGAACTGCGATATTGGTACTGCAAATCAGGCTGGGATAGGACTTGAATGTCTCCCATCGGGGTTAACACTTGAGCATTGAGCAGCACATCGGCAGCACAACCATCATGAGCACCCGCATTCATCACGACTGCGCCCCCAACCGTTCCCGGAATGCCAACCGACCATTCCAAGCCGCTCCAACCGCGATCGGCTGCCTGCCATGCTAAGCGAACAATCGGCTCTCCAGTGGTGGCTGTGATTTGGGCGGTCGCTTCATCAAAATGGCTGTGGCGTAGGTAGCGTGTGCTGATGACCAAGCCAGACAAACCGCGATCGCTAATCAATAGGTTACTGCCTGCCCCCAACACCGTAATCGGCAGATCTCGCGCCTGTGCCCATTCGACACTTTTTCGGAGGTCGTCAACCGTCCGGGGAGCCACAAACCATTCTGCACTGCCCCCCACTCGAAACGAGGTCAGGGGGGCTAAGGAGACAAAGGGTTTGATCAGGCAGGGAGTATCAGACAATTGAATCGGTTCAGGCAAACGCTCTAAGGAAACCAGGGATGGGGCACTGATCTGAGTGCTGTTAAGACGCAGGAAGGTGCTCATGAATGCAGATTATTTGCGGTGGGTTGACGCAGAGGTTTGCTCAATTTCCTGATAATGAGCGATCAGATCAGGAATCGTGCGGTTGAGATTGCCTGCCCCTAAAAACATCACCAGGTCACCCGGTTGCAATGCTCTTTTGAGGTAGTCCGTAACACTGGTCAGCGTTGGCTGATAAACGGTTTGCGAGTGATGGGTGGCGATCGCCTCTGCCAATTGCTGCCCACTGACCAACCCTAAATCTGGCTCTCCAGCACTGTAGATGTCGGTTGTAATGACCAGATCTGCATTGCTGAATGCCTGAGCAAACTCATTTAAAAAAGTTTTTGTGCGACTAAAGCGATGGGGTTGAAACACCGCTACCACCCGTCGCGGAGTTGAGTTGGAGGCAGCATGGAGCCGAGCGGCTGCCAGTGTGGCTTGAATCTCACTGGGATGATGAGCATAGTCATCAATGAATAAGATGTGATTGGCTTCACCGCGGTGCTCAAACCGTCGCCGCGCTCCCTCAAAGGTCGTCAGGATAGGGGCGATCGTCTCAAAATCGAGGTTCAATAACCGTCCCACCGCGATCGCCGCAAGAGCATTACTCAAATTGTGCTGACCCAATAACTTCAGATGCAACCGTCCCAGTGGGTTACCTCGCTCCCACACACGGGCAGTGGTTCCCTCTGCTCCATAAACAATCTCATCCACCGTGTAATCGGCTTGAGATTCAGGATGGAGGCTGTAGCTAATGGCTGGCTTAAATCGTTGATGAATGGTCGGACAGTCAATACAGGCAATAAGAGTGCGACAGTTTTGAGCAAAAGTGGTAAAAGTGTCAATCACCTGATCGAGGGTAGTGTAGTGATCGGGGTGATCAAGTTCAATATTAGTAATCACACCCACTTCAGCCACAAATTTAACGAGAGAGCCATCTGACTCATCTGCTTCGGCTACGAGATACGGTCCTTCACCAAGACGAGCATTGCCTTCCCAGGCATTGACCTCCCCGCCAACAACAATGGTTGGATCAAGCCCCGCTTTCATCAGGAGATAGCCGATCATGCTGCTGGTGGTCGTTTTACCGTGGGTGCCCGCAACCGCAATGCTGTAATAGGTCTGAATGAGAGCGGCTAACAGGTCGGAGCGGTGAAAGATCGGACAGCCTAGATCGAGAGCCGCGCGATATTCAGGATTGGTGGCATTAATCGCTGTTGAGCAAATAACTTGAGGAAGCATCGAAGGGCTTGCCTTATCCAGGGTATGGTCCTTCAGTTTGAGGAACTCATTGGCTGGTTTAAGAGCCACATTGCCATTCGAACCAGGTCGTACAGCATCACCATTTGTTAAAGCAGACCGTTGAAAAAAGTCCAGATTGGTGGCATCTTGGCTCCAAAAAATGTGAGCACCTTGTTCCTGCAATCGTTGTGTAATATGACTGAGGGAAATGTCCGATCCAGATACAGGCAGGTTACGTTTTGCCAGAACATACGCGAGAGCCGACATGCCAATGCCACCTATACCAATGAAATGGAAGGGTCTCCCGCTGAAATCTACAGAATTCAGCATTTTAGCTCCTCAAACACCACACCACACCAATAACACGCGGATATCATAGCAAGAATTGTTTTGTCGCGATACAACTCATCCATGATTTGAATGAATTGTCAGCCAAGAAGCAAGCAGCTAAAAAGAGTGTAGGCAACTTACTTTAGAACTGTGCCATACCCCTTTGCTATTTGAACCTAGCTTGAGCAGGATTTACTTGAAGGACAAAAAATAATGTGGAACTCAGGGAAATCACGCAGCCAAATCAACCTCATGATTTGTATTATTCCCCGAATGAGTTCTTAATCTGGATAATTTTGAAGATTAACTCTCTGAGATGCTGATTAAGTGTTGAGGTAGATGGGACAATCATGCCGAAGTTAGGAATTTTGGGAGGAACATTTAACCCGATTCATCTAGGGCATCTGCTGATGGCTGAGGCAGCCCTGGATCAGTTTCAGTTGGATCAGGTGATCTGGGTGCCTGCTCATCACCCGCCCCATCGATCGCCCACTGATTTGGCTGAAGTAGCTCACCGGGTTGCGATGGTGCAAGCGGCGATCGCCTCTCATCCTGCCTTTGTGCTCTCGACCGTGGATCTCGGTCGCTCAACTCCTTCCTTCGCGATCGACACCTTGACCGACCTGCAACAGCACTATCCCCACAGCCAGTGGCATTGGATCGTCGGTATAGACACGTTTCAAACCCTACCTCAGTGGTATCAACGTCACGATCTGGTGCCGCAATGTTACTGGTTAGTGGCACCCCGTTTTCAAGTGGGGTCAATCTTGCAAGCAACCGAAGTCGAAGAAGCACTACTGACAACAACCCTCTGCACCCGGGTTGCCCAAACCTTGTTAGAACAGCAGTTAGAGGTTCACTGGCAAGTACTGCAAATGCCACTGGTTGAGATTTCGAGTAGCCTGATTCGGCAATATCGACGCGATCGCCGCTCTATCCGCTACTTAGTGACGGATAATGTCCTGGATTACATTGAGCAGAAAAATCTTTATCTCTAACATTTACATCTAAGGAAGGGGAATTAAATAAGTTCGATATTGGCTAGTGCATATTCAGGAAACCTTTTTTGCAAGCTTACTCAACCCTCATCCCCCAACCCCTTCTCCCAAGTGAGGAGAAAGGGAGTAAGCGTGGTTTGAAGTCCCAAATCCACGATCCTAAATGCAGACGTATGGAGATGTAGAGCCTTGCGTTACGCTGACGCTCACGGTACCTTACTCTATTCCCTACTCCTTCTATTCCCTTGACTCCCTCTCCCATTACTCTTCACACTTTCTTCATATTGATCCCAATCCGTACCACTAAGTATTGAGACGGTTACTCCCTAAAGTGTATGATCTGGTTCATTAACAAATCCTGTTACAAAGAGGCAATGAATCTTCCGATTCTGCGAATTCGATGTCTCCTGTGAGAGGTTAAATGGTGATTCATTGAAGAGGGCAAGACGCAGTGATTAGAGTAGCGATCAACGGATTTGGGCGCATTGGGCGCAACTTTCTGCGGTGCTGGCTTACGAGAACAAACAGTCAAATTGAGGTCGTTGCCATCAACGACACATCTGACCCCAGAACCAATGCTCATTTGCTTACATACGATTCCATGCTGGGCAAGCTAACTGCCGACATCAGTGCTGATGACAACACCATCACTGTAAACGGCAAGACCATTAAGTGCACATCCGATCGCAACCCCCTAAACTTGCCCTGGGGTGCCTGGGATATCGACCTCATCATTGAGTCAACGGGTGTTTTCACAAGCAAAGAGGGTGCCTCCAAGCATTTAGAAGCAGGAGCTAAAAAGGTCTTAATTACGGCACCCGGTAAGGGTGACGATGGCACCTTTGTTGTAGGTGTTAATGATAAAGATTACGACCATAGCAAGCACACGGTTATTAGTAACGCAAGCTGTACAACCAACTGTCTAGCTCCGATCGCCAAAGTTGTTCATGAAAACTTCGGCATCATCAAGGGCACGATGACGACAACCCACAGCTACACCGGAGATCAACGGTTACTTGATGCTAGCCACCGCGATGTGCGTCGCGCACGGGCAGCCGCTCTCAATATCGTTCCTACAACAACAGGTGCGGCTAAAGCCGTTGCTCTGGTTCTACCCGAATTGAGCGGCAAGCTGAACGGTATTGCGTTGCGGGTTCCAACTCCCAACGTGTCGATTGTAGATTTGGTGGTTCAAGTTGAAAAGCCAGCGATCAAAGAGCAGGTCAACGAAGCTCTGAAAAATGCCGCAGAAGGACCGCTCAAAGGAATCCTGGCATACAGCGAATTAGAGCTTGTCTCCAGCGACTATCGGGGTCAC
Organism: Oscillatoria sp. FACHB-1407; assembly: GCF_014697545.1. Classification (GTDB taxonomy): domain Bacteria; phylum Cyanobacteriota; class Cyanobacteriia; order Elainellales; family Elainellaceae; genus FACHB-1407. Next base: position 289,648 of record NZ_JACJSA010000003.1, read on the forward strand.
GATGCTTCCTCTATCATTGACTCCCATCTGACAATGGTCATGGGTGGAGATATGGTGAAAGTTGTCGCCTGGTATGACAACGAATGGGGTTACAGCCAACGGGTTGTCGATCTAGCAGAGGTTGTGGCTCAGCGTTGGGTGGCTTAAGACCCGATCCGCGAAGAAGCTTAAGGAGATTGCAAAAGTAATTTGGTAATTCCTTGATGGACAGGGGGCTTTAGCCCCTTGCTCATCCCACTTATAGTTACTGAATTATAGCTGTAGCCACATCTGATGGGGCGGAGGCGAGTCGGAACGTTTCCCCGGAATCAGGGTTTGATCCATTTCCTTTGTCCTAAGTACAACTCGTCGTAAATAAGGGTGGGAATTTGGGATGCAGGGGTTCTACCCTTGGCTAGGGGCGTAGTCCCCACACCCTCCTGGTTTTATTTCCAAACCCTATCTGTGAATAGCCGTATTAAGCTTTCTGATTAAAGTTACAATTTCTCATCTATCTTCAATCGCAAAGTGAGGGTACATACTGTGCCCTCACTTTTATTTATAGCGATCGCCAGAACCGTTAGGGCATTGGATTTGAATCCTGCCGAGAGAGACGCGATTAATCGCGTCTGTCCTGTTGAGTACCTTATCTTAACTGAGGTAACTACGGCTATAAGTTGAATACTGATGCCTTAAGCCGGAGTGCTGGCAGAGTCAGGTGCTTCAAACTTGTACCCAACGCCACGAACGGTTTGAATCAGGGCAGGTTGAGTAGTGTCGATCTCAATTTTTTTGCGAATTTGCCCAATGTGGACATCGACAACCCGCTGATCCCCAACGTATTCGTAGTCCCACACTTTTTGAATCAGCTCTGCTCTGCGCCAGACGCGACCGGGGTGACTTGCCAGAAAATGCAGCAAATCAAACTCTAGGGCGGTGAGTGGTACAATCTCCTGATTAAGTGTGACTTCCCGTCGGACTGGGTCGATAGAAAGACCGTTGAACACCAGACATTGCTGTTCAGCCGTTGTGACTGGGCGTTGACGTTTCAGGATCGCACCTACCCTGACTTCCAATTCGCCTAAACTGAATGGTTTTGTCAGGTAATCATCAGCACCCTGAGCAAATCCTCGAATCTTGTCAGCCTCATCGGCACGACTGGTTAACATGAGGACAAAAACACCCGTCCGGCTTTGCATCTCTTGACAGAGCGCATATCCTGTCGCATCTGGTAAGTTAACATCCAGAATGACGAGATCGGGGTTAAATTGCTCAAACACCGCTAGGGCAGACTTACCATCTTCAGCAGACTCCATTTGGTAGTTCTGCTTAGACAGAAAGCGGTGAATCAATGTCCGGATTGACGGATCATCATCAACTACAAGAATTTTGGCTGAAGCCATAGCCATAGGTTGTACTGAGGAGGAGAGAGATATCTATAAATGTTGGATGAAGAGATCGATCGAGCAGTCAAGTTTGATGCAAATAGATTCAAAATTAACGTAGGCACCCTACATATATTAAGCGGTTATTCAACCAATTATGTGCTTAGAAACTCGTAATGCAAATAATTAGTCGTTAGAATTTGAAGATTTTTAAGATCCATAAAGGGGCAGGGTGGATGTATGGGAAGTTTTAGTTGAAATCTCGTAGTTAATTACACAGGGGTCAGTACAGCCAATCAGTGCTGTTTTTCTGAGAATGCCCCTAATTTTGCTATTGCCAATCATAATCGAGTATAGTGGGGGTCTTCTGGAGGTTATCAATGAGTGATCTGAATCACTATCAACGGCTTGGAGTCGATGAAAACGCTTCATTTGAAGAAATTCAGGATGCTCGAAATCGCTTGATGGAAGAGCACGACGGCGATCGCAAGGAGCTAGAAGCCATTGAGGCAGCGTATGATGCTGTCTTGATGGATCGATTGCGGCTGCGTCAAGAAGGCAAGATCAAGGTGCCTGATCGAATTCGGTTCCCTGAACGCCTGGTTGAACCTCCTCCTGAGTTTACTCCAGTTCCTCCAAAACAAACTCCGGATTGGTTGCAGCGTTTTATCGACACTCCCAGTCGAGCCGATGTCTTGTGGCCTGCTGGGATTTTTGCTGCCCTCAGTTTGTTAAGCTTGACGGCTCCTCCAGTAGGGCTGGCTCTGGGAGTCGGTTTTAGCCTTTATTTCCTAAATCGCAAGGAGCACAAATTTGGGCGTGCTTTCCTGCTCACTCTGCTGGGATTAATTGTTGGGGTAACGGCAGGTCTGTGGCTCAGTGGGTTTGTTCAGTCGTTTTTGGCGTCTGCGGGCGTGCTTCCGGAAACCTTTGCTGCCTGTGTCACCTTTGTACTGCTCTGGTTGATTACCAGTTTCTTGCGATAAGGGTGTGATGTAGGACGCAGCATTGGAATGACAACCTCCAGAATGGTTACCAGGCTTCCTCACTACCTGCTGCGTCTCTATCCTTAACCCAGGACGGCTCCATGGGATAGCTGTAAGGCTAAATCAGTTGCTTCACTCAAGTTGTTCACAATCCAGTCGGGTTGATATTGCAGGAGTTGGGTGCGATCGCGAATCCCGCACAGCACAGCAATGATCTGAATGCCGTGGGTTTTGGCAGCGATAATGTCGGCTTCTGTGTCCCCAATCATCCAGGTTTGTGAGACGGGGATCAGTTCAGCCAATGCTTGCTGCATGAGCAGGGGTTTGTCTTGCACATCAGTGGTTTTGACGTAGTCGTTGCTGAGGCAATAGCGGCGATCGCTGGCGAAAAAACGGGCAAGATCGTAGCGATCGAAGGCATCCTGTAGCTCACGAACGCGCCGCAGAGTCATGACCACCAGATCGATCTGACTTTGATTTTGAAGACGCTCCAGGGTGGCGATCGCCCCTGCAACAGGCGTGTCGTATTTGAGGTAAGGCAGGGTGTGAACCGTTTGTCGCCGTAGTTGGGCAAATTGTTCTGCTTGTGACTCATCTAATCCTGACATCAGCCCGATTTGTCGTTCAGGAACTTGCGATCGCTTGAGTTGCCAAAATTGAGGCTTAGATAAGATGGTGAGCGGTTGCCCTGGATGTTGCACGGTGTCTAAGCAGAATCGGTAGACTCGGTAATATCGCTCAGAGACATCCATAATGGGACCGTCAAAATCCGTAATAATTCTTATCATGCAAACCGCATTCCTGGGGAAAAGTGTAAATTTTTATTGCTCTCAAATCCTATTAAACCTGAGTTCGGGATCAGGATCTTGGCGATTCAAACCACAGCTATAGCCGTAGCCACACTCGATGGGGCGGAGGCGAGTCAGGAAGCTTTCTCAGCATCAGGGTTTGAGCTATTGCCGTGCCTTAAGCTGTCTGACCAAAGCTATACGAGAGCAAAACTGACCTGTGTCGGTCACCGAACCTTGATTTTTCGTAGTTCGCCTGTGCAGACTTGGCTCTAATAGCCGTGAATTGATTCGCCAGGTGTTTAACCTGAATTGACGTTATTAAAGTATGGCGATGGTATCTGTGAATAGCCTCTACGTTTTCCGATGACAAAACCTCGACTTGAACCATCAAGCCGAGGTTTAGTTTTTATCCCAACGCTAACTAATTCATATCCAGAAACTGGATTGACTAGTACAGCAAAAAATAAGTTTTGAAAGGGGTGAAGGGGTGGAACCCCTTCTTGAGGGCGAAGCCCCCAAACTCCCTACATTGCAGAACTTTGTGTTCGCAACACTAGTAGAGTGCCCGCACAGGTCCTGTCGGTGCTGGAGGCAGTGCGGTGGGTGCAGGAATCGTCTCTAAGCCGAAGTCATTGGGCGGAATATTGCTGGTGGTTTCGGTGGCGGGTAACAATAACAAAGAGGTGTCAAATGGATTAGAGACATCGGCCGTGCGAATCAGGGGATCACTTAATGCCTGTTGAGTGAAAACCTCTCGATACACTCGATTGACCGCTCGACCATCTCCGGCAATATTGTTTTCTGGAAAGGGTCCAATGATCCAGGTGATATTACCTGGAATGCCACGATTATCGTAAAAGTTTCCACTTCTTCGATAGTAAGCATCTTGAAATGCTTCCCAAATAGCAGGTCGCTCAGCTGCCTCATTTTGAGGCGTTTCATCGTCTGCATTTTGAGCAACAGCGGCATTCACAAATACCAGTGAGGAGACGATGAATGTGGCTAGACCCACTAAGTTTTTTGACCTCACGCCCATAAATTTAACCCTCAATTTTGCGATAATCGTAACTCATCTTGTTAGGTTTGATCCGATTTTTTTAAAATTATTGTTCCTAACGATGGAATTTTTTATCTCTACTTAGCAATCGCCAGCAGGATAGATGATCTCACAATTAGTTGGAGGGCATCATTAACAAATGCTCTATTCGATATAAAAATAGGGAAGAGCACCTTTGAAGCCAGACTAATTTGTCTTTAGGTGTGTCCTTTGTCTCAGGGTAAATCAATCCAATTAGTAGAACATTTTGGGCTGTTTTTAGCAGGAAATATGGGAACTAGAATTCAAGCGATCGCCCTTACCAGTAGTTTTCTCGCGATTGGGTTGCTGACTTCGCCAACCCCACTGCCAGCAAATGAGGTAATTCCCTATTACGAGTACAGCCATGGGCTAGCGACTAATCAAAACGGTACGATTGTTGATTTGGGTGACAGCCCTACTCACCTTGAAATTGATCTGAGCGATCGCCGATTGACGCTCTATCAGGGCGAGACGCAGCTGAAGTCCTATCCCGTTGCGGTGGGACGACGGGGATGGCGCACCCCAATTGGCAACTTTGAAGTAATGCAGAAGATTCAAGACCCAACCTGGGTCAATCCGCTCACTGGACAGGTAGTTGCGGGTGGCTCCGCTAACAATCCTCTGGGGCGTTATTGGATTGGTTTCTGGACAGACGGTTACAACTGGGTTGGAATGCATGGCACTCCGAACCCTGAATCGGTTGGTAGAGCTGTCTCCCATGGTTGTGTTCGGTTGTATAACCATGACATTCAAGAACTGTTTGCGATCGTGGAGGTGGGGACTCCGGTGAGGGTTGTGCCGTGAGGAGGAGAGTGAGGGAGTAGGGAGTGGGGAGTAGAGAGTAGGGAGTGGGGGAGAGACGCGATTAATCGCGTCTTTACGGTTCACCTATGACGCCATCACGCCATTATCCGTCACCCTATCACCCATTACCCCATCACTCTAAGACCCTCCCACCCCATCACCCATCCATCCATCACTTTCTACCAGGGGCTACCTACTAAGGTGAAGGCTGACCAGAAGAAGGGATGATCTAGCGGAACGGTTTGTTGAGTGGTCAGTTGCGGGGGCAGGGAAATGGAGTCTTCGGTGCCACGGAGTTCTCCTGCTACGAACTGCACGTCTCCCCGGATTAGGGCGAGTTGGGTCTGGCGGAGGGCTTCAGCTTTAGTTGGTGCAGTTTGCAGTTGCCGATAAAACTCGGTCATAAATGCCAGACTGCCCTCGTCGCTGACATACCACAGGCTGGCGAGAGCCGATTTGACTCCTGCTTGCAATGCCAATCCGGCAAAGCCCAGTTCGGCTTGTTCATCTCCCAGGGCAGTGCGGCAGGCACTCAAAACCAGCAACTCTACAGGTGGATCGTAAAGGTTGAGCAGGCGTAGCTGATTGAGTTGTAGCCTTTGATCCCAGAGCTGAATGAAGGAGTTGGCGGGTTGCCCTGGGCGAAACTCTGCATGGGTTGCCAGGTGGACGATCCCAAAACCACGGCGATCGCGCTGGAGTCGCAGGTTGCCCAGGGTAAATGAGTCGTTGAGGAAAGAAACCCCTGGGCGCGTTGCCGTAATTGCTTCTAATTCGATGGGCACAGCAGGAAGCGCGGCGAAGTTCTCAAATTCTGACGCTCCCATTGCTAGCAGTTGCACGTTGTTGAGATTGACATAGCTGGTATCAATCAGACTAATGCTGGGCATCAGATTGATGCTGTATTGCTCAATCAGAAACCGCTCTCCATCGTGGAGAGCTGCTATGGGGAGCGATCGCAGTCCGAAATCCATAATGAAGGACAGGGTTTGGATCTCGTTGGCAGCAAGGTCAGGTTGAATGGGTGCAATTAACCATTCATAGAGTTGTTGGGCAGTGGTGAGATAGTCGCTTGTTCGTGTGCCGAAGCGATCGGTGATTTGACTGCGAAAGCGATCGGCAACACGCCGAACTTGAGCACGGGTAACATCGGGAATGCGCTTACGAATCGGTTCGCCCGTTGCCGTAATGATGAGTAACTCAAGCTGATCATTGTCACGTGCCTGCAACAAGACAGTTGCTTCTGATCCAAGGGGATCGCCCTGGAGATATCGCTTGTATTGTTGAATGGCGTTTGTTTCCAGGGTTTCGTAGCTTAGCTCATTCGGCAGATCCGCTGGTACGAAGCTGATGTAGATGAGGGCTGTTTTGACCTGAGTGGCGGTTTGCAAATTGAACAGCGTGTTGCGAACTAGATTGAAGTCCTTTACCTGAAACAGTTCAGCAGGTAAGGATGGCGAGAAGTAGGGGTTGTCGTTGCCACGGATGGGCGAACTGTCAGGATTCAGGGGTGGAACGGGTGCGATGTCGGGTGGGCAATTGGGAGGACATTGCAGGGATGGCGGTGGTGGCGGTGGCGGCGGTGGCGGTGGCGGTAGTGGTGGTCGCGGATCGTCATTGGTCAGAATTTGAATATTGCCCTGAGTGAAATCACCCTGTAGCGTTCGGGGAGGAACGGCAGGGAGAGTGGTGCTGCCACTGGTGATGCTTCCCTGGGTGCCGTTAGTGGTCGCGTTGCCAACGATAAAGGGGGTGCGATCGCCCCCTCCATGTTGAATTGTGATTGCCCCACCCGTGTTGCCTGCGGTCGAGATGCTTGCCAGAATGCCATTGCGATCGCGAAAGCTGCCCAGTGCTCTAAAAAATTGTCGCGTCACGATGTTGACGGTGCCACCATTACCCGACCCACTCTGAGCGTTGATTGTGTTGACCTGCACATCTCCATTGGGGTCAAGGCTGACATCTCCGGCGTCGCCACTAGCGGATTGAGTGTCGATATCCCTCGTGGTGATGCGGTCTTGTGCGATTACAGTAACGTTTCCCGCATTGCTGGAGGCACGGGTGCGAATACTACCTGCCTGAACCAAGCCCTGTCGAGCCGTCAAAACTACATCACCACCTGTGCCACTACTTGCCGTTGCTAGAGTGTCACCATTGAGGGTGATCGAACCATCGCGACTGGTAGCGGTAATGGCACCTGCTGCCCCTGTTTCAGTTGAGGTGTTGAGTTGATTGGTGAAGATATCTCCGGTGGCCGTAATGGCGATCGCCCCTCCATCATTGACGCCTTCGTTAGCGGTGGTAATTGACCCTGCGCGAGTATCAACGATACCGTTTTGGCTGGTGAGGGTGATGGCTCGCGAGGGATTGTTAATGTCTCCGGTGAGGAGAGAGGTTCCTGCCAGCAGGGTAATCGTGGCATTATCTAAACCCAGAATGCTGCTTCCGGTGGTGTCAATTGAGCCGAGGGGCGATCGCACGGTTAAGGGATCGCTGACCTGTATAGTTTCCCTCAGGGTGATTGCTCCGCTGCCATTGGCACGTCCGATGGTGATGCTGTTGAAACCATTCAAGTCGTTTAACAAGGTGCCGAGGTCAAGTACGCCAGTGATAGGACTGGTATTGCCCAGAGCGATCGCCCGACTGGGAGCAAACGGCTGGATGGTCAGATTTCCGCTGCCTAACAAAGTAGCATCGGCACTTCGGGTCAGGTCATCGGTGGTGATGGTGATACTCCCCGTACCAGCGTTGATGGGATCAGCCAACGCAATGCTGTTGTTGGTTGCACTCGTCACCGTGAGGGTAATGTCTCCTCCATCGGAGTTAATTGGCTCAAGTGCCACAATCCCCTCCTGCTCAACGTTGTTGGCTGTGAGGGTAATATCTCCACCTCCAGAGTTTAAGGGTGCGTCCGATCCCAGGCTAATGCCGCGATCGCCCTGAAAGTCTGGCACTCCAATTGCGGAGGTTGATTCCCCTGTGATTTGAATGTCACCCCCACCTGAGTTAATCGGGCTGAGAATCGAGGCTCCAATGCCAGAGGCAAAAGTATTGCTAGAATTGCGTCCCCGAATCGTGACATCTCCCCCATTCGTGGTGATGAACTGCCCCGTATCCACCCTGACGGCTCCAGAACCGGAATTGTCGTTGTCGCCAATTAGCGTCAGGTTGCCGCCTTGCGTTGTGATGGTCGTATTTACTGCAATGTTGTTATTGGCTAAGGCCGTCAAGCCGACGCCAGCCGTCTGAATATTGATGGGAGAGCGAAAGGTAATGTTGTTGGTTGCTTGCAGCGTCACATTGGTGAGGGCATTGTTGATCAGTGCCACATCTAACGTATTGGGAGCAATATCCGGATCAGTCAACTCATCCACCTGGCTCAGGGCTGTAAAGGCAGTCGGTCCGATGCTGGGAGTTACAACGTCAATATCGGTCGGGTCGAGCAACAGTGTTCCGGTAATTCCATCGGGGGCGAGGGTGTTGACGGTTCCCTGAAATGCCAGGTTTTGTAGCCCGGAAACTTCGACAAAGCCACCATTGCCACCCCACTCGCCACCACGAGCCGTGATGCTGCCGTCAAACCGAGTGGTCTGGTCTGCCCAGACGATCGCCCTCCCCGCATCGGCTCGATCGCCCGGAAAGAGAGAAATGCCATCCACGTTGAGGCGTGTTGCCGAATCGAGGTAAGTGATCTGGGCGTTGGGAAGATTGCCGTTGCCCTGGTAGTCACCGCCAATACGAATCGTCCCGCCTTGAACTGGGCTAGAGGCATCGAGGGTAGCCGCAAGCAGGGCAATGCGATCGCCCACGACATTAATTTCAGGTTGAGAAGCTGGAGTCATCCCATTAGCCGCATCCAGGGTTCCTGAAACAATGGCGGTTCCGGGAATTGGGGTAATCGCGGTGTCTGATCCGGTGAGTTGTAGCGTGCCGTCCGCATTGACAATGAGTTGCGTAGCCGTTTCAATCGTTCCCCCGGTGAGCAATTCCGGCAGTGACAAGGGTGTAAAGGGCAGGGCAGGCTCCGCTAAATCACTACTCTCCTGAGTCTCTAGCTCCAGGCTCAACAGCATTCCCGATTGACTCAACCGGACTCGGCTTTCTCCAGGCACAGCGGCGATCGTGATATCTCCTCCGGGGGCTGATAGCGTTCCTGCATTGAGAACGGTGCCACCGATCAGGGTCAACTGCTCACCCGGATTAACCGTCAGCGTCCCGAAATTGACAACTGCTCCTGGTTCAGGGGTGTTGAAAACAAAGCTGGTCGGCTCTCCTACCAGGTTGGCGTAATCATTGGAGCCAAACGCACTCCAGGAGCGGGGTGAAGCAGTTTCCTCTTCGAGGTAACCGCCAAACCCAATGCCTGTAGCTGTCGTTGCGGTAAAGGACGCGGGAATGTCGAGCCGAGCATTGGCTCCAAACAAAATTCCGGCGGGGTTGATGAGATACAAATCAGAAGTGCCACCAGTGACCCGCAACAATCCATCAATCACCGATGGATCACCCCCCGTCACCCGTCCGAGAATGGCTTGAATCTGCGGGTTCGTCAGAAAATTAGCGACCTCATCAGCCCGCAACCCAAACCGCTCAAAGCTATGGAACAAATTTTGCCCATCGCCCGACAAGCGACCACCGCGAATGGTATGCACACCGCCCGATCGCTCAACGACACTGTCAGTGCCATCTGGTGCAGCCGTAATGGACTGAGCAAGAGAGTTATGGGGAGCGATCGCCACGCTGGAGGCAACAATTAGTGAAATCCAAAGCAGATCTGTCCTTGTCATAGTTGCCCCTAATCCTCACACGAGAGAATTTTACTGGTGGATGCAGTTTGTAAGAAGTACCCACTTGGGGTATTTACAGGGGTAGTACCAAGGCATGTTCTGAAGCTCCTTTCGGGGAGCATTGTCCCCAAGATTCAGGATTTTCAATAGATTAACGTCAGTTCGGGTTAAGAGCCTGGCGAATAAATTCGCGTCTACTAGAGCAAAGTCCGCCGTCGCGGACTCCGGAAATGGCAGGATTTGACGAACCGACGCAGGTTGGTTTTGCTCTAATAGCGGCGGTTTTAACCGCCGAAATCCTGACCCGAATTCACATTAGATTAGGGCTAACAGATAGCAACCCATGGGCAGGGGGGCAACGCTTTTGAAATTTGCGGTCTGGGCAACTGGTTGCCAATCCGGGTAGTGTGGGTGTTCCCACTGACGATGACGATGCTCCCAATTATCACGCCATGCAGAACTATTCACCTCTGGCATCCTACGCGGTGCTGGAACAGCAGGGCAACCGATGGCAAGTGAACTTAAGGTCGAGAAGATTGGGCTGAT